>DYJH01000100.1 GCA_020723255.1 Desulfonema limicola
AGGTTGCCCAGATGGTTTCTTTTCTATTTTCAAACCTACGTGCAAGATTCAGGTAAGATTCAGGTATATATTGATGAATAATTTGTTTCCAGTTACTTAGCCCATAAAATTATCTAATTCAGAGTGAAAGACCTTCAGCTTTTCAATAAGTATATCATCAATTTTTCCTCTATGTTGAGCAGCAACTTTTAGCCAATGTCGAATAGTATCAGGCTTTACTTTCATAAAATTTGCTGTATCTGTAAGAGACATTCCCTTAACTAGAAGATTTAAGGTTCTAACGATTTTTTCTTCCGGAGATCGGAGCCTATAAAAAATGGCTTTGGTTTTGTCGTTAAATGATACACCACATTTTTTACAGTTAAATCTCTGCCGTAAAATCCCTTTATTTGTTTGGTAAGTTCCATTACGAATTATGTTGTTTTTGTCGTTTTTACCGTAAATTATACATTTTGGATTAGGACAGCTTATTGTATTTGTATTGTCTTTCACTTTTTTAACGAAATTCAAATTATCAACAATTGGGGGATTATCAACAACTGGGGGGTAACTATCGCGCTTAAATTGATTAATTAGAATATCCAATTTAATATCTAGTATTTCCTGTGTAATATTAAAGTTTGCATCATCTTTATTGCTGGCCTTCCATGCGGTTTTCATGCCCAAATCGTTAAAATATTCTTTTCCTCTTGCATTGTTTGTATGGAAAGCCACAAGAAATCTTTTTTTGTTCTTAATAGTAGATAAATATCTCAGGTTGTTTATAATCATTGGATATGCCACACTTAAACTGGACGCAAATATAGAATAACTAAGAAAAACGCCCTCATTTAACGACAAAACATCAATAATTTTTTCTTTTGTGAGATAATCTTCCAAAAACCTACAAGTTTTAAGTTCAAGATACTCATCCAGTTTCATGGGCAGACAAACAACATAACCTACTAAAAGACCCCAATTATCAAAAGTAATACGGTTTAAATCGGGTAGTATATTGATAGCTTTTGTATAAACATCCTTACCTAAAGGTTTTTTTATACAATAAGTATCATGATGATAAGAAATAATCATGTCAATATGCTTATCGGTTATAATTTGGTCATTCATTACTGGAATTTCCCGATCGAAGTACTTACGGTTTTTTAATAAGTCATTTGTTCTTATGAGATTCGCTTCTATAAAAGTATGTGCAACCCGCTTTTCTTGCAGAGAATACCAAAGCGGGACATTGAAATTAAGTGTGATGCATGTCTCCATCGGTATTCCTGTAGCATTGGCAATGTCGTGAAGATTCTCTACAGAAGCATGAGAAAGCCCAGCTTCCCATCTTCGCAATTGCCTGACACTGACATTTATTGAATCAGCAAATTCTTCCTGGCTCTGCTTCCGCCATTGTCGATAGTCTTTGATTAGCTGACCAAGAGATTTATAACGTTGATAATTATTATAGGACATGTTGTGGCCTTGATAAACACTAATAGTGCGTGTTAACATAACAATAAAGTGAATAATAACTATTTTTATAAAAAATATCAAATTTTATTTAACGAATCAATTTAAAAGAAGTAATGATACAGAGCAATCGCATATCTTTTATGGAACAAGATTTGCTGTTAGTAGTTTTTTCTTTTGCTTTTAAGTCAGATAGATCATTGTTATAATGAAACATATTTTTACTCAAAACAACTTGCTGAAAACATTAAATAAAAATAGACTTATGTTTATTCTTATGCTAACCTCTTATATCTATAACAATATAAGGAGGTTAAGCATGGATCAAAACGGATTCTTTAACAGTAATCACTTTGCTATTATCACCGATCCCAGAAAATACCATATTCGCCACAATCTAATCGATATTATCACCATCACAATTTGTGCCATTACCTGTGGATCTCAAAACTGGATTGATGTCGAACAATATAGTAAATCAAAATACGATTGGCTTAAGCAATTTCTCCAACTGCCCGCTGGTATTCCTTCTCATGACACCTTCGGTAGAGTATTTTCCATGCCCGACCCTAAACAGTTCCGTGAAGCATTTACTGGCTGGTGGCAGTCCATAAAGAACTTAGTTAACCAAAGCCACATTGCCATTGATGGCAAAACCTTAAGAGCATCTTATGACAAGGCTCTGGACAAAAGCGCTATCCACATGGTCAGCGCCTGGGCCGTTGAAAACGGCCTTGTACTCGGCCAAGTAAAAACCGATCAAAAGTCCAATGAGATAACCGCTATACCCGAATTAATCAAACAGCTCGAACTGCAAAACACTATCGTTTCCATTGATGACATGGGATGCCAAAAAGCCATCGCCGAACAGATTATCGAAAAGAAAGAAAACTATGTCTTTTCGTTAAAAGGCATCCAGTCTGATCTGCATGACCAAAAAAAATGTTTTTTCAAGATAATTTTAACAACCCATCTGAATTTGATCGGTTTGGATCCGTTGATGGCAATCACGGCCGTATCGAAATCCGCCCTTACTGGACAAGCAACGATATCGACTGTTTTCAGGGCAAAGAGTATTGGGCCGGAATCAAATCCATTACCATGGCCCAGCGTGAACGAAATATCGATAGCAAAACAACCACCGAAACATCATACTATATCTCCATCCAGTATAGAAAAGAACGCTCAAAAAATCACCTGCGCTATTAGGGGCCATTGGCACATCGAAAACAGCCTTCACTGGGTCCTTGTTGTTTCATTTAATGAAGATAAGTGTCGTGTCCGAAAAGATCATGCTCCTGAAAATGTTGCTATATTGTAGCATATAGTTTTGAACCTGCTAAAACAAGAAAAAACTTTCAAGGGCAGCATACAAACCAAAAGGCTTAAAGCTGCACGGGAAAATAACTACATGCTAACAATTATTAACCCATAACCATAAAGCGAGTTGTATATGCGGAGATTAGCCAAGTCCGTATTTGTAAAGTCACTTGGCGACATTTTTTGTCGTGGAGTAGAAACCATAGATGCGATACCATACAAAGATGTGCGATTGCCCTGAATAACAATAGATGAAAACAAGTGCTTTGAAGAAAGATTATAAATGAGAGCTTTGAAAAACTTAACAGATTACCGTTAATGGCATTCTTTAAAATTATTTAACAATTTCAAGGAGGATAATACAGTAAAGTTATAAACTTTTACATAAAATCAACCTTAAAGGACTGCATGCAAGAGCCAAATTTTACCTTTAAAGAGAGTGTTTTGAGGTGTTTTCCCCGGATTCCATACTCCGGGCGCACCTCACCACCCTATACACTGGCAGCACCCACTATTTTCAGTCCTCTTGAAATATTAAAAGCTGCCTGTCGATACCGGAAGTCAAATTTGTTTTTAATCAATAGCTATGGTTATAGAGAGAAAAATAATTATAACAACAATAAAAGAGGTGGGAGGAAAAAAAGAAATAAAAAGCTTACTATAAGCGAGTGAGCTAAAAAAAGAGTACATGGCAATTACAATCTGTTAAGGTAAGTTTTACCGACAAACACATAACAGAGAAGGTAATTGCCATGCATGGGAAAGATTATAACAAGCAGATAGCGAAGCGTCAAAAGATTAAGAGGACAACACTGGTGGTTGGTATGGACATAGGGAATGAGTTTAATGCGATGTGTCTGATGAACAAAGAGGGCGAAGTGTTGGACAAATATCCCAGGATATACAATTCGAGAAAAGGCTTTAATTATTTCTCAAAGATTATAGAAACGATAAAAAAGAAGAAAGGATTTAAGGACGTGCTTATCGGCATGGAGCCGACAGGTTATTATTGGAGGAAGATAGCTTATTTTGCTAAAGACAAAGGCTATGAGGTAAGGTTTGTGAGGACGACAGCATTACGGCACCAGAGAGAGCTTGATGAAAGTTCCTCAGCGAAGAGCGATTTAGGGATGCCATAACAATAGCCAACATAACGAAAGAGGGTAAATACATAGATACTGTCATAGAGGATGGCGTATTGCGGCAGCTTAGGACGCTTGCTCATGTGAGGGAGCGGATACAAAGATATAATACGGGATCCAAGCATGCATTGAAAGCTGTATTAGATGACTATTTTCCTGAATTGAAGAATATATTCTGGTCAATGAAGTCCAAAGGGTTATGGTCGGTGCTGGAGAATACTCCCTTTCCTGAGAATGTAATAGAGCTGGGAATAAAAAGGCTGACGGAGCTTATAGCGAAGAGCACACGTCGGAAGGAATCGGCAGCGAAGAAAGCAAAGGAGATTTATCAGGCTGCCGGGGAAACTATAGGGCTAAAGCGGATAGGAGTTGCAGATAGTTACCGGGTTGAGATGTATTTGGAGGAAGTAAAGCGTTCCGAAGGGCAACTGAAGGATATAGAGAAAGAGATGGGAAAGTTATTGGAAGGAGTTTCATACGCAAAGAATATACTGTCGATTCCAGGTGTAGGAGTTTTATCCTGTGCAGTGTTTTTGGGGGAGCTTGGAGATCCGTCCAATTTTAAGCATCCCAAGCAGATAATTAAATATGCGGGATATGATCCTCAAGAGAATGACTCTGGACAAAGCATCGGGCGAAAGAGGATATCAAAGAAGGGGCGCTGGATGCTGAGGAAATATCTTTATTTTATGTGTATGAGAGCAATATATAGGAGCAAGTTTTTCGGGCAGTATTACGAGGTAAAGCTCAAGAGCAGTAATCGTTTTGGGCAGCCGTTAAAGAAGAAAGAGGCGATATGCGCTGTGGCCATAAAACTTATAAAAGTGATATTTGCATTATTAAGAGATGACAGGAAGTTTACCGTTAAGGCTCCAGAGTCGGTATTAGCGGCGTAAAGATAAACAGTTGTGGTGGAAGGAGGATCGCAGTACCTCGTAAACATAAGGTTTAAACGAATAAGCTTGGTCTACTTCCACCGCCCTTTAGATTTGAATAAAGTAAGTTGGGCATAAAGGCCCGTAGAACAAAAGAGGTTAGATAAAGGGACCAAAGGCTGGAAGAACAACACAACTAATAAAACTTTAACAGTATGTAAAAACTTGTTTGACAAACTTCATTAGAAGAGGAGGAACAAAATATGAAGACAAGTACTTTGAGGAAAGACAATGAAATCGATAGTTATCAAATATCAGAAAAGCCGCTGCTAAGTGATCGTGTAAGGAGGCTAAAGGATAGTTTCCTTAAAACAGGTATCAAGACCTCTGTTGAGCGGGCCAAAGCTCTATTTGATGTATATATGGAATCAGGAGGAGATTCAATCATACTAACAAGGGCAAAGGTACTGGACAGATATCTTAGGAATATGACAATTTATATTGACGAAAATCCCATTGTAGGCAGTTTGGCCAGGTACCGGAGAGCCGTTAGCCCTTTTCCGGATTATAATGAAGCTGCAAATAAACTTTTCAGTAGTTTTGGGGATCTGGATGTAGATGTGAAAGAGAGAGAATTACTTAAGCAAGTTGATGATTATTTCAGAGACAAGAGTCATGCATCGAGAGTAAACACAATCTTTCATGACTTAACGGGTCTTAACCGGGAGGATTATGCAAACAATGGCGTATGGTCGGACATTGTGGGGGTTTGTTTAGGGCTTATTAATCTGGACTATGGAAAGGTTATGAATATAGGCTTGTCAGGAGTGATAAAAGAAGCAGAGGAAGGATTGTCGCGATTGGATCTAACATATAATGAAGATTTCAAAAAAAGGGATTTCTATCTGGCAGTTATCATGACTTTGAAGGCGGTGATAGTATGGGCGCAGCGTTATGCCTCCCTGGCGGAAGAAATGGCAAAAGGCGAAAAGGATGCCGAAAAGAAGGCGTCACTTAACAAGGTTGCCAAGACCTGCCGCTGGGTTCCTGAAAATCCGGCCAGAACCTTTCATGAGGCATTACAATCCTTCTGGTTCATCCATGCTGCTGCCTGGATAGAGCAGGCACAGGGAGCTATAGCGCCCGGTCGATTTACCAAGTACATGTATCCGTTTTATAGGAAAGATAAGGAAGCCGGAATAATAACCGAAGAAGAAGCGATTGAGCTTTTAGAATTGCTGTGCATTAAATTTTCGGAAATCGGAATTCAATATTCCACGGAGGCTTATGGAACAGGCGCCCAGCAACATACCGCTCAAACCTTGCTCATAGGCGGTTTGAACGAGGATGGAGAGGATGCCACTAATGAGCTTGACTTCCTGTGGCTGGAGGCGGAAAAGAGGGTACGCATGGTTCAGCCCAGCACCGTGTGCGCATGGCACAACAAGATGTCAGAGAAATTTCTTCTCAAGTGTGCAGACACAGTTAAAATGGGCCTTGGCAAGCCTGCATTTATTAACTCTCATACCGCAGTTAAACGCAACCTTGACAGATGGAATTGCACTGAGGCTGAGGCTAATGCATTTACTATAATAGGTTGCAGCCAGAGTGCGGTGGCTCACAGTATGGATAATGTTTGGGGTGGCTTATTAAATTATCCCAAAGTCTTGCATCTGACTCTGAATAACGGCAAAGACCCGGTTTCGGGAAAACAATTAGGTCTGAAAACAGGTGATATCGACACCTTTAAGACATATGAAGAATTAGAATCTGCTTTGAGCAAGCAGTTTCGCTATTTTATAAAGTTACTCAGAACCGTAAGCCGTGTATCTGAAAATGTTCATGCCCAATATTTTCCAACTCCTTATTCATCGGCGCTGGTGGATGATTGCCTTAAAAGGGGTAAGCACGTTCTTGACGGAGGAGCAAAATACGGTGGCGATGCAGATTGTCTGGCTGGAGCTGTTGATGTTTCAAATTCTATGGCTGCCATTAAAAAAGTGGTTTTTGATGATAAAAAGATTAGCATGAAAGAACTTCTTGAGGCATTGAAAGATAATTTCGTTGGGCATGAAGATACTCGGCGTCTTCTTTTAGCCGCGCCCAAGTACGGCAACGAAGATGATTTTGTGGATCAGATAGTTAGAAACAGTTATAATGAATTCTGTGACGAAGAAATGTCGCATAAAAGTTTTCTGGGCAAAGATGACGGGCGGCCATGGGGTGTGGTGGTAGCTGGGCACAGCTATTTTGGACAATTCGTAGGGGCGCAGCCGAATGGTCGGGAAGCAGGTAAAGCCCTAACAGACGGTTCGATTTCCGCAACCCCCGGAACCGACCAGAAAGGCCCAACCGCTCTTATACATTCTGCTTCCAAAGCAATGGATTGTTGTAAATACAGCGGGAATATCTTCAACATGAAATTTCATCCCACGGCGATGTCAACTGAAGATGACCAGAAAAAACTGCTGTCTCTGATTAAGACTTATATGGATTTGGGCGGATACCATATACAGTTTAATGTGGTAAGTTCTAAATTATTAAAAGAAGCCCAGCTTAATCCGGATCAATACCGTAACTTAGTAGTAAGAGTAGCAGGGTTCAGCGCTTTTTTTGTTCAGCTTGATAACAAGCTTCAGGAAGAGATTATTGCCAGAACTGAGCAATGTTTTGATTAAAAATCCCAGAGTTCAGGCGGAACCATTTTCAAGTGGGAAGTAATGTGGGGTGGTTTCTTGCTGTTACTTGCAGCATCTTTATTGCGAATTTTGCCGTGGAGACAACAATAAAATTTTGCGAGGAGTGATTGATTTATGACAAGCCAAGGTAAAAAGAGTATCTGGTTAAAGTTGGTTGAGTATCATGTGGGCCATCCCATCCTTATGCTGGCCCTAATTGGTCTCGGCACCGCATTTTTTGGATATAAATGTTCTTCTCTGAGAATCCACACCGATTTTTTCGATCTATACCCCCCGAAACATGAGTATATCCAGCTTTACAAGCAATACCGCAGCATGTTTGGCACGGCCAACGTGATGACCTTGGTCCTGGAGACAAGAAACGGGGATATCTATAATGTTAAGACCATTAAAAAAATTGATAGAATTACCAAAGAACTCATGACCGTTAAGGGGGTAGATACCACGCAACTTGTTTCACTGACTCATCCCCGGGTCAAGAACATTGCTGTAGGCTATGGGGGTGTTAGCGTAACGCCGATCATAAAAGTCTTACCTGAGACACCGGAGGGTCTGAGAAGTCTGAAAGAGAGAGTCTATAGTAACGAAGGGGTCAGGGGCATGTATGTTTCCAATGATGATAAGGCGGCTTTGATATCTGCCGGGTTTTGGGAAGAAGGCCTGGACCTGAATAATCTTTTTAAGGAAATTCAAAAGATCAAGTCGGAAGCGGACGATGCGACCCATACCCTTTATATTACCGGTTACCCCATGCTTTATGCCTGGATAGCCCACTATGTCCCTCAGCTTTATAATGTTTTTATCGTGACTGCGGTGGTGATGCTCATAATGCTATGGTGGTATTTTCGCAGTTTCATGGGGATATTCATTCCCATGATCTCTGCTGTGGTCAGCGCTGTCTGGGGCCTGGGTTTTGCGGCAACACTGGGAATCAATGTTGACCCATTGGTTCTGGTAATACCCCTGCTTTTATCTGCAAGGGCCTTGAGCCACTCTGTCCAGTCCATGGAACGCTATCATGAGGAATATGCCGCCATCGGGGAGCAGAAGCAGGCCATCATCAATGCTTACGGCTATCTTTACAAACCCGGTATTCTGGGGCTTATCACCGATGGTCTGGGGGTGCTAACCATTGCGGTGGCCAGCATACCTTTGATGCGGAATCTGGCCATCTACGGTAGTTTCTGGATTATCTCGATCTATGTATCTTCGATCGTTATGCATCCGGTGTTAGTTTCACTCCTGCCGCCGCCGCGGGCCAAACATTTAAAGAAGGAACAGCTTGCGGCTTTGGACAAGGAAACGGCGCGTGAGAAACTGAAAGAGATCACGGCGCGGCCTGGTGATATGATGTACATAAAGATGGGTGAGTTTCTTATCACTTTGACCCAGGGGAACCGGAAGTGGGTTGTCCTGTCCCTCGTCATGCTGATCATCTTCGGGGGCGGTTATGTTACGAAAAAATATTTGAAGGTAGGCGACGTGAGCGCCGGCAAGGCCATACTCTACCATGATCATCCTTACAATGAAGCCTCGGATCTGGCGAACAAGAAATTTATCGGGTCCAGTCAATTGATTGTCGTTGCCGAAGGCAAGGATAAAGGGGCAATGAAGGATATTAAATCCTTGCTCCTTCTCGAAGACCTAAAAAATTATTCACTCCAGGAGATACCCAACGCTGGAGGAGCCGTGTGCATAACCGATATGGTCAAGGCACTTAACAGGATGTTTCATGACGGGTACCCCATGTGGGCCATGTTGCCCGAAAGGCCGGGTTACGTGGGACAAATACTTTATGCCTTGGCAGCAGGGTCAACTGGCGGGGAAATGGACCGTTATATATCTCCCGACAATAAGAACGCGACAACAATCATCTACTTCCGCGACTACAATAATAAAATCATTACCAACGCCATAGCCAATCTCAAACGGTATATCGAAGAGCATCCCCTTGAGCAGGTGAAGCTTCATTTGGCAGGCGGCATCCTGGGCATCCTCGCTGCTGTAGACGAGGAGGTGGAATGGTCCTACTGGATCAACATGGCTCTTATCTTTGGCTTCACTTTTCTGTTTTGCATGATGGCTTACAGGTCGTTGTTGGGGGCTATGGCGCTGTTTATTCCCTTGTTGGTTTCTCAGATTTCGTGCGATATTTTGATGCTGGTGCTGGGGATCGACTTGAACATTAATTCCCTGCCCGTGGCCTCCGTGGGTGTTGGCATAGGAGTGGACTACGGCATTTATATCCTGAGCCGTCTGGCCGAGGAATATCAGTTCAGCAACGGCGACTACAGAAAGGCCCGTTACCTGGCTATCACTACGACGGGGAAGGCTATCATTTTTACAGCCACAACCCTGGTGGTATCGATCATATTCTTTGTTTTTGCCAGTTTCAAATTTCAGGCTGAGATGGCGGTAATGCTGTCCTTTTTGTTGGTTGCCAATATGCTTGGAGCCTTGATGATCTTGCCGGCTTTGGTATCCATCATTGGCCCGGAAAGGATTTTGTCGAAGTACAGGGTCTAACTATTTCATAAAAGGAGAATAAAAATCATGAAGAGAGAGAAGGAGAGAAGGGTGGAAACAAAAAATATCCCGCTCATTATCATAATTATCTTATTATTTTTATCGGTGTTATGCTTCCTTTCTCCATGCCCTGCTTTTGCTGCGGATAAAAGAAGCACCTTTGGCGAAAACATGTTTACAGTTTTTTTTATAGACAGTAGGGAAGGGTGGGCTGTAGGAGCCGGGGGAACTATCTATCACAGTTTGGATGGAGGTCTGAAGTGGGAAAAACAAGATATTAAAACACAACTGCCGCTCTTTTCCGTCTCTTTTTGCAATCCTCAAGTCGGGTGGGTTGTAGGCAAGTCCGGAGTTATCTACCATACACTTAATGGCGGAAAAACATGGAAAGAGCAGACAAACCCCAATAATAAACATCTTTTTACGGTTAAAGCTATAAGCCCGGAAAAATGCTGGGCCGCCGGCGATTGGGGAACGATCATTTATACATCCGATGGAGGCAAGACATGGGTAGATAGGTCTTATGCCCAGGACGTGATATTTTACAGCATCGATTTCCAAGGAGAAGATAAAGGTTGGATGGCAGGAGAGTTCGGAACGGTGTTACATACCAGGGATGGAGGCAGGAACTGGTCCCTTCAGCAGACAGGGATGGAAATAGGGTCCGAAGCCACCCTTTTCGGAATTTCCTTTGCTTCCAAACAGTGCGGGGTAATTGTTGGTTTGCGCAACACCATCTTAAGGACTGACGATAGCGGTCGCACCTGGCAAAAGGCAATAACACGGGCAGAAGGCCAAAATGAAGAGATACGATCTCTCTATAAAGTTAAACTGAAAGGAAATTTTGGTGTTGCGGTCGGTGAAGGGGGGAGGATTACTGTGACCTATGATTGCGGCAAGACATGGAGCCCTATTCCCATATTATCGGATGCAAGACTCGCCTGGTTCAGCGGGGTTGATATTCCGGCCAACCATAAGGCCTTTATCATTGGGAGGAGTTCATTGGCTCTAATATCCGAGGATAACCAAATAAAAATGATGGGCTCTTTGCCCACACTCAGTTCTTATTGAATACCGGTAAGTAAATTGACCACAGGGAGTTAAGCGGGCAGGCTACAAAAAAAGAATCGGTGTTTTTTGAATGCCCTATATGTGGTTGAGTCTGAGGGCTTGGTTTCCTTGTAGAAAAGCACTGACACATGATAACCATGATAAAAAGGAGGGAGGTGAACTTACAGGGTGGTTTTGAAAAAAAGCGGTTAAAGTAAAAACTAACTTTGAGATGCAACACAAAAATAGGGGGACTATATGAGAAGTATAAGAGGAAAAGTAAGTGGTGTACGTGTTTTCATAATTGTGACTCTTATGGTGATGTTTGCTGCCGAGGTAGGGGCAGAGGAAACGGGGGTAAAAGTTGACTTTCACGGTTATTTTGAGTCAAATGTGATTTTGCGGGACCAGAACGGCTTCCAGTACGGTTTCATGGACCACTTGAATTTGGTTCAACAGAGAAACACATTGAAGTTTGATATTGACGTTTTTCCTGAGATACACTGGGGTTCCTTCGGGATAGAGAAAGTTCACTTGACCTACCGGGGGGCTTATGATTCAATATTTGATTTTCGGGCCAACAAGTATAGCAACATCCCTGATAATAGGGGTGGAACAAGATTTGATTATGGTCTGAAGGACATTAGATTTGAGAATGACTTGAGGGAGGCTTTTATCGATTTTACATATAATGGGTTTTTCGGCGATGCATTTTTCAGGCCGGGGAGGCAGATCGTTTCTTGGGGTGAAGCAAGCGGTCGAGTTCTTCTCGATGTGATCAATCCGCCGGATAACTCCTTTTCGATGTTTTTTCAGAACCCGGACGATCTCAAAATTCCCCTGTGGATGGGGAGGTTAAACTACAGCATCCCCCCTCAGCCGGGGTTAAATGTGAATTTTGATTTATTATGGATTCCCGATATTCGTCCTACTCAGTTTGCGCCTATGGACCATAGCATGGAGGCGCCATATACCTCTATCCTTTTTCAGGGATTTAAACCGTTTAATGTCTGGCAGGAGGTACCAACCAATAAACAGGAATACGGTGCAAAGATAACGGCGAATATCGGGGATAAACTCAGCGTTTCTGCGGTCTATTTCAGAGATGTGGTCAGTGATCCGGCGTTTGTTATGAAGGATTTCGTCGGTCGAACTCCTACAACGGTTGCAATCACCCACCCCACGCAGAACATTTATGGCGGTTATTTCGATTTTTTTATACAACCCCTTAATGCGATTCTAAGAGGTGAATATTCACATTTTACGAATTTTCCGGTCTCTATCGCTGTGCCGGATTTGGTTATCGGGCCCGGCGGACCTAAGTTGCTTATGTTTCGGACCAAACCGGTCGACAAGTGGATGCTGGCAATAGATAAGGACTATCTCGTTAAATGGCTCGCACCTCACCAGAATTCGAACTTCAGTTTCCAATGGATTCACGAGAGTATCGGAGACTTTGATTCTAAACTTGACTCATCGAAGACGGTGGCAGAGGATATGGACTTGTTCACCGCTAGCATGAAGCTGGTTTGGTTTCAGGGCAGAGTAATTCCCTACTTTCAAATCACCTACGTCCCGCCGGATGGCGGCACAGTTGGAACATTTTTAGCCATGCCCGTGATAACTTATAATATCTCCCCGAGTCTTTATGTCAAATTTACATCAATGAGTTGGTGGGGAGATAAAGATAACAGGAGCCCCTATTCATCGTTGATTGGCACTAGCGAAGCAACATTTAAAATAGGCTACCAATGGTAATTATGAAAAGAGAAAGTCATCATTTCTTATGATTTGATAACCGAAGGAGAAGAAAAAATGAAGATAAAACGTACAAAGGTATCAGTGTGGCTAAGAGGTTTGCTTTTCTTGGTAGTTATGCTGTTCTGGGGGAGCAATGGCCTCCCCGCCGCAACGATGGGAACGACAATTGATAAGCACAACTACAAGGAATACGAGTCCCTGCTCAGTCCGGCCATGATCCTGTCCGTGCAAAATGGCGACTGGACTTATCCTACCGGTAATTTAAAATATTCTTATAAGCACAGCAATCCCTTTCTCAGGGCGAGCGAAAAGAATGCCGGAAAATTCGACACTAACTCCACGGGGTGGCTGATCGACAAAAGCACGGGGAAATACCCCGCTTACAATGTTTATGGTTTTCCTTTCCCTCAGATTGATCCCAAAGATCCCAAGGCCGCCACAAAGATTATATGGAATTTTGCCTTCCAACATTATCGTTTCATGGGTGAAGCCCGGGAAAACGTCTTAAACTGGCTGCGAAAACATTCTGGATCGGACCGTGTCGTTGTAACCGACTCATTGCTTCTTTTTTATCAAGGTCGTCCGCCTGGTCAGGAGATAAAAAACAATCCCCAAAAACTATTGATGTCAGATTTGTCCCTTACTAAGGCGCCGATGGATGCCAGAGGGAGCAATACGATGGGCTGGGAATATCTGGATGATACGGATACAACCGTTTTCAGCTATCTAGCCCCCATCCGACGGATCAGGCGGAATAGCGGGGCGACACGTTCGGATCCCTACATGGGGTGCGATATGTGGGCGGATTCTAAAAATGGCTTTGCGGGGAAAATAGCGTCCTTTGACTGGAAGCTTTTGGGAGAAAGAGAACTACTCGTTGCTTTTCCCAGTCTTGAGAAAAAGACGGTGCCGTTAGCGCCTGATGGATCTATGACTTTTAGCTATCAAGGCGAGATAAAATTTGGTTATCAGACTCCAGGCTGGAAGGGCGCATCCTGGGCATATACAAATGTTGTCTGGGTTCCCAGACGGGTCTGGATTATCGAGGGAATGCCCAAAGATCCTTACTATACCTTCGGCAAGCACATCTTCTATGTAGATAAGGAAACTTACACGATGTTCTCGAAAGAGGTTTACAATAAAGCTGGCCAAATGTGGGTATGGTTCGTGGAACTCCAAGGCGCCGTAGAATCGTCGGACGAAAGCAAAAATTGTTTTGGGGGTTTTATTTATGGCTCGGTCGTAGACTTGATAAAAAGTCATGGTACTGCTATCGATTCAAGCAAAGCTACGATATTTTTGCCCGTTACCAGTCTTTCGCCAGATTTTTTCACTACTGTCAATTTGTTGAAGTTAAGCAAATAATGTGATGGCAAGCGTGCCGCCGGTCCTGTATCGGCGGCACGCTTGCCACTAATCAAGAAATGGTGAATTTATTGTTCTTTGGGTATTGCTATAGTTTGACAATACTTTCTTTTTTACAGGGATGCCAAAATGAGACGGTTGGATAACAAAGTAACTATTGTGACTGGTGCAGGTTCAGGCATAGGTCGGGCTATTACATTGAAATTTGCAACCGAAGGTGCACGAATAATGGCGGTTGATATTAACGGCAGTG
>DYJH01000101.1 GCA_020723255.1 Desulfonema limicola
TATAACCCCGAAGCAACGCACCGGGGTCATTTGCTAAACTGTTACCTCTTGTTGGAGATATCCAAGGTTTAGCATTGGGTTAGACCAAAGACCCCCCAAAAAAACATACAAGGCATTTTATTTTTTATTTTCCTGCTTAATAAAATCATCCCAGCAGCCGATATATAACATGGATTATATAAATAAAGTTATCCGAACACAGGGTAATCGATATCATGGTAAGGTATAAATGAACAAACAACGCATTCTTGTTGTCGATGACAGCCCGACAATACGGAAAGCTATTATCCGTCAGCTGTCACCACTGGATGTCGAGATCCTGACGGCAACCGACGGCCTGCAGGGTTTGGATATGGCCTGCAACCGTCCGATAGATCTGATTGTTACCGATGTTGACATGCCGGAGATGGATGGCATTACCCTTTGTAAAAAACTGCAAGCCGACCAGAAAACCAACTCAATACCCATCATAATTCAGAGTTCTTTCGACACCGAATCCGATATAGAAAAAGGATTCACCGCCGGCGCATCTGCATTTATCCCAAAAAAGGAATTATCGGCTTCTCTGTTTCAAACGGTTAAATCTTTGCTTCAAAAATCGTCGATTAACCGAAGCCGGCGCGTGATGGTAGTTGATGATTCTGCAATCATTAGAAAAATAGTCGAACAGGGTTTAAAGAAAAAGGGCTTTCAGGTAATTATGGCAGAAAATGGGAAAGCGGCCATGTCGCAGATAGGCAGTAACTTGCCGCATTTGATCATCAGCGACATTGATATGCCTGAAATGGATGGTTATTCGTTTTGCAGAATCGTTAAAGAAGACCCTGAATTGGCAACTATTCCTTTTGTAGTCATGAGCGCCAGGCAGGAAATGAGTATGGTGAGAAGAATGCTTGGACTCGGCGCAGACACCTATTTGTTTAAACCGTTTAATATCGATGAACTGGCAATGCTTATTGAAAAACTGCTATCCGACCAGTATCGCCTTCTGTTAATGGAAAAAGAACGGTTAAACGCAGAACAAAAGCTGACACTGTCCAGTATTGCCAGTCTGGTTGCCGCCCTGGAAGCCAGGGATGCCTATACCCGCGGGCATTCGGCAGAAGTTGCTCGAATTGCCTCACAAATGGGCGCGCTTGCAGGACTTGAGCCGGAAACGGTAACCCGGTTGAAAATCAGCGGAGAATTGCATGATATCGGAAAAATCGGTGTCAAGGATGCTGTGTTGCTTAAACCGGGAAAGCTGACCGATGAGGAGTTTGAATCCATAAAGCAACATCCTGTAACCGGCGCAAATATCTTAAGGCCCATTGAAAGTTTTGCCGATATTATTGATGTTGTCCAGCACCACCACGAACGCTTTGACGGTAAAGGGTACCCCAGCGGTCTTAAAGGCGAAGCAATTCCTTTTTGGGCGCGTATGATTGCTGTTGCAGACACTTATAATGCCCTGACCAGCGACCGACCTTACCGTAAAGGGATGCCTGTTGACAAAGCTTTGCAGATCATAAGGGAAGCCAGTAATTCTCAACTTTGCCCGGATTGTGTAAACCTCTTTTTCAAATGCAATAACCGGTGGTCTCTTGCCGGCACAATTCCGGCCACATCCTTTTCTTTACCCTTAAACGATGGTTTCCTGCTTCAACATCAACAACATTCTCTTTTGCCTGCAGGATAAAACTTCAACTCATACGCAAAATCAACGCAACATAATATATAGTAGTCAATTCACTAACAAGGCAAAGCCATTAAATTTATATCAAGTTATTAATTTTTTAGCTGTTTTATACTCAATTGCTTTATGTGAGGCAGCTTTTGCTGGAACCATTTTATGGACTTTTCTTCCGCTCACCAAAAACATCAGATAATCTGCAAACCTTTCCATCTTATCGGCTCTTGTTCTCATTTCATCTGCAACAGAAGTCGATTCTTCCGCACTGGCCGCATTATGCTGCACAACTTTATCCATTTCTGCTACGGTCACATTCACTTGTGTAATACCCTGCGCCTGCTCCCGTGAAGCCACAGCTATCTCTCCCACAAGCTCACCAACCTTTTTGGCGCCAGCAGCCATCTTTTCAAATGCCTCGTTAGTCTTTACTACTATTTCCGAACCGCTTTTAATCTTATTAACCGTTCCATCAATGAGATTTGCTGTATTTTTAGCTGCCTCAGCCGCTCTCATCGCCAAATTTCTTACCTCTCCAGCCACTACTGCAAACCCGGCGCCGGCTTCTCCGGCACGGGCCGCTTCCACAGCCGCATTCAAAGCCAAAAGGTTCGTTTGAAAAGCAATCTCATCAATTGTTTTTATTATTTTAGCTGTCTTCTCACTGGCTGATGAAATCTCATTCATAGATTTTGTCAAATCTTTTATTGAATTATTGGTATCTTCCATAATGCGACTTGTATCTGACATCAATTTATTAACATGACTGGCATTCTCCGAATTCTTTTTTGTCATCGATGACATCTCTTCCAGCGAAGATGAAGTTTCTTCAATGGATGCGGCCTGCTCCGAAACCCCATCTGCTATATACTTGCTTGTTGAGGATACTTGACTTGAAGCAGACGCAACTTTCTCAGCAATATTAGATAATTGAGCAGATACGCGCTGTAAAATCCTTTTAATTCCTCTTCCGTTAATCCACGCAAGCAAAATACCGATTATAATAGCTGCTGTGCCGGCCACAAGTATATTTCTTTTCGCACCAATTGCTAAATTCAACATAGCCTCGTTTGTAATAATATTATTTTTTGCTGTTTCACGAATTTTTTCTATTAATTCCTGAATCTTTTCCAAAGACTGTGCGGTCTGACTCACATAGATGCTCTTTGCTTCTTCCTTTGATCGTGCATTGCTGATATCAATGGCTGATTTATGAAGATTTCTGTGAGGCTCCTCAATTTCTTTTAACAAAGAAGCAATATAGGGAAATAGTGTTTCAGTTTTTTTGCGGTCTTCTCCATAAAGCCATTTGCCGAAAGCACAGTTATGGTCGTCTGTTTCCACTTCAAGCCTGCTGACATCACCGCTGATCAGATAAAGATCGATCTTCTTAGCCAGGTTAAGATGATCAATTTCCCTTTGGGCCAGATTTCTATCCAGCATATTACCTGCAATCACTTCTTCTGTATTCTTAACAACATCACTTACTCCAATATGACTAATAACGCCTAAAGCATACAATAAGGACAGGATAATACCAAAACTAATTAAAATTCTATTAACAATTGATATTTTTTGCATTATTGCCTCACTATTCGAGTTGGTTAGTTCTAATTTTCTTAATTCTTTCTGCCAGACCGTCAAATGAGCTGTATAGGGCAGGCATTACTAGGAGAGTTAGGAAAGTTGATGTGGTTAATCCTCCAAGTACGGTAATTCCGATAGGTGAAAATAGTTCTGCGCCTTCTCCACGGGAAACTGCCATAGGAATGCAGCCTAAAATTGTAGTAAGTGATGTCATCAAAATCGGCCTCATCCTTATATTGCCGCCTTCAACTATTGCTTCATCTTTACTCATGCCCTGCGCTCTTAGTTGATTAATATAATCGATAAGTATGATGCCGTTTTTAGTAACAATTCCCACAACCATCAATATGCCTATAAATGAAGACAGGGAAAATGTGGTTTTGGTTAAAATTAAGGATAAAACTATGCCTATAAGCGCAAGAGGGATTGTAAGCATAATCCCTAAAGGCTGTAAAAAGGCTTCAAATTGCGAAGCCATGACCATATAAACCAGAAGAATTATGAGGCCCAGTGCAAACATTGTAGCGGTTTGCATTTCCTTCATATCCTCATAGGCGCCGCCATATTTCATGGAATAACCTTCAGGCAGGGACAAATTTGCCATCTTCTTTTTTACATCCTCCATAGCGCTTCCAAGATCTCTTTCTAAAACATTTGCGCCTATGGTAACTACCCTTTGCTGCTCCTCCCTGTCTATCCTTGACGGGCTTTTACCCTCCGTCACCGCTGCAACTTCATTTAAATAGACCGGAAAACCTCCCGACGATGAGACAATTACATTCTTCAAATCTTCTTCTGTTTTCTTAAACGGCTCTTTAAACCTTACCCTGATATCATATTCATCTCCTGCCTCCCGGTATCTTGTAGCCGTCTTTTTACCTAAAAAGGCGGTCTCTACCGTATTGGCAATATCTTGAACAGTGACACCCATCTGGGATGCTTTTTCCCTGTCTATGTGAATCTGAAATTCCGGCCTTTGCAGACGCAAGCTGTTATCCACACCGGTTAATCCATCGATAGCCTTAAGATTATTTTCGATAGTATTTCCTATACCCCGCAGTTTATACAGGTCTTGCCCAAATACCTTGATTTCTACACCCTTTTCCCCACCTCCCGAAAGCCAGTCCATGGTCTGAAGAAAATAAACCGCAACAACATTATCCGATTGAGGGACCTGCTCATTGATCTCTTTAATAATTTCCTGACCGGTTCTCTTCCTTTCTTCTTTGGGTTTAATATTGTAAAAAAGTTCAGCTTCATTTACTCCGGCAGGTCCGATGCCAAAAACCATATCGATAATAGCCGCTTCACTAGTGCCGACAAATGAACCCGTACTGTAAACCTCCGGCTGCTTCATCATCGCCTTTTCTATTTCAAAAGCAAACTTGTTTGTTTCTTCCAGTGAGGTTCCTGGAATAAGCTTTACCGCGCAGGTATAGGCCTCCTCATCAAGTTTAGGTATAAATTCGCTTCCTACAAACTTAAAAAGATAACCGCTGATTAAAAATATGACTGCCGCTGCCGATATTGTTATTAACCGGCGCCGAAGTGTCCAGCTAACAGCTTTCCTGTAGATTTCCTGCGTATAGCAAAAAAGCTTTCCATCTTTTACCTTTGGGGTCTGCTTAAACATTATGGGAATAAGCATGGGGATTAAAGTTAAGGCGACCAGAAGTGATGCCAACAGAGAAAAAACTACAGTGAGCCCCAGGGGGCGTATAAGAATCCCGAAAATGCCTGCTGCAAGAGCCATAGGCAAAAAGACTACAAGGCTGGTGATGGTTGATGTGGTTACAGCCATGCCCACCTCGGCAGATCCTTTTTCTGCGGCTTCCCTCGGCCTGCCGCTTTTTTGAAGATGCCGGAAGATGTTTTCCATTACAACAATGCCGTCGTCAACCACCATGCCTATGGACAGGGCAAACCCTGATAAGCTCATCATATTTATCGTGTGGCCGAATAAATAAAGAGGGATCATAGCGGCTGTTATTGAAAACAGGATGGTAAGCGAAAGGGCGGCAGTGCTTCTTATGTTTCGCAAAAAAATATATATGACTCCGATGGCAAATAATGCTCCCCATGCAGCGCTTTCTTTTAACTGGGAAACTGAGGATCTTATAAGGGTTGACATATCAAAAATCTTAATAATATCAATATCCGGGGGAAGGGCCTTATTAATTGTGTCCAGTTCTTCTATGACCTTGTCTGCAACCCTTATGGTATTGGTGCCCGGTTCTTTATTTACCATTATTATGGCGGAATCAAGCCCGTTGGTTCTGGCATAGTTTCTTATTTCCTTGTGTCCATCCCAGACATTTGCCACATCCCTGACATATACAGGGCCTCCTTTTTCTACTGCAATGAGAGTATTTCTTATTTCATCCGTATTTTTATATTTTCCCAAAGTTCTGATAACAAATTCATTGCCGCCTCTTGTGATATGTCCTCCCGGAGAATCCGCATTTTGGGCGTTTACTTTATTTAATATTTCCGGCAATGATAAATTATGTGCCTTTAGCCTGTCTCTGTCCACTTCTACGACGATTTCTTTATCATAACCGCCTACAATGGAAACGGAAGCAACCCCTGGAAGAGCCTGCAACCTTTTTTTCAGCGTATCATCCAGTAATTTCTTTAAATTTCTCAGGTCTCGCCCGCTCTTGCTCACTGCCCCATAGTACAGTATCGGCATAACATCCGTATCAACTTTAATAACTAATGGACGTTTGACATCATCGGGCAGGGATTCTAAAGCCAGCTCCACACGATTCCTGACATCCTGAGCGGCCGAATCAAGGTCAGTGCCCCACTCAAACTCGACCATTAATAGAGATGCGCCCTCAAGAGAAGCTGCTTTCACTTTCTTAACAGCATCAACCGCTGCAACTTGTTCTTCAATATGCTCGGTAATTAATTTTTCGATTTCCTCGGGAGCAACTCCGGGATATTGAGTTATTACCGCAACAACCGGAAAATCAAATTCAGGGAGCATATCCACAGGTATTCTCTGCAATGATATAAACGCTATCACCATAATGACAAGAAGTATCATCGTTGTAGTAATAGGTCTTTTTATGGAAAATTCGGGCAGTCTCATTTTATAATCTCCACCTTTGTCCCGCCCTTTAAGGCAAAAAGCCCTTCTACGACTACAAGGTCGCCTTCTTTCAAACCGGATACAGCCTCCATAAAATTGCCGTCGCTTATTCCGAGAGTTATTTTTTGAGCCTTTGCCGAACCATTTTGCACTGTATATACTACATTCTCGCCGCCTTTAGTCATTAAGGATTCTTTGGGGATGCGCAGTATTGAACTTCTTTTTTGTTTTGGGATTTTGACCCTTGCAAACATCCCCCCTTTGAGCTTTAAATCTTTATTGGGAATCACTATTTTAATGATAAAGGTGCGGCTTTTCTCATCAACCTGAGAATTGACGCTGGTTATTTTACCTGTGAGTATATCATCCGGATATGCATCCACCTGTATTTGGGCTATACTGCCCGGTTTTATAAAGCTTATATCATTTTCAGATATGGGGCATTCTATTTTTACATTTTCTATATCTGCAAGAACCAGAGCATTCCATTGAATGCTAATCCAGCTTGACACCTCTCCTTCTTCCATATGCTTTTCAACCACAAATCCGGAAAATGGCGCATATATTATGGATTCCTTCAGATTTTGCTCTGCCATTTTCAAATTTGCATCTGCTTCTTTAACCTGGGTCTGAGCCAGTTCAACATCTGCCTGAGCTGTTTTATATGCTGCTGCAACTTCATCAAATTTCTGTTCGGATGTAATTTTCTGCTGATATAACGCAAACTGCCTTTTATATTCTTTCTCTAAATTTTCCAGATTCACTTCTGTTTTAAGCAAATTGGCCTCAGCAGTGCCCAAAGATGCTATCGCTTTATTTTTTGCAATAAGGTAGGTATCCTGTTCGAGCTTAATCAAAGGCATTCCTTTTTTGACATAATCCCCTTGATCTGCATACAGTTTTTCTATTCTTCCTTCAATTTTTGGTCCAAGCCTTGTTATCTGTTTAGGAGCAAGCGTCCCGGTTGCAGAAATACAGGAAACGACATCGCCTCGTTCAACTCGGACTACCCTTACCGAAGCTAAACGCTCATTTCCCGGCTTACTTGTCTTGTTTTCACTGCTGCCACAGCCAAAAGCCGCAAGATAAGCAACAATAACAAATATAATCGAATATTTCCTGAAACCTGACATGCTTACCCCCCTCGCTTTACCTGTATATATCTTTTTTATGACCTGCCATGATAACCCAAATCATTAGCTCATTATCCTGTCAACTGTCGCGCTCTTAACAGCACAGTTTCTGAGGGAAGCGCCTCATCTTCTTTTCTTTTTAATGCCTGATATGCAGTTATCGTCCGGAGAGGGCGGCGGCACCTTGTCTTTCAGCCAGCATCTTGCGTTATCGGCCTGAACTCCAGGTTTGACATATGTCCAGGCTTTGCATTCATCCTCATTCATGCAGGCTTCCGCACACAAGGCCGGGTCTGGCGCATCAAGGTCCATGTCTTTATAATCTTCACCAAACCGGTTTGTGTCCTGTTCCATCACATATTGCGAGGCGCCGGTTGTAACGGCTGCCTTTTGTTTACTGCGCGCTGCTGCACCGGCGCTGCCTGGCATCTTGGCAACATGTAATGATGCTGCACCGAAACTGCCCGATGAGTCAGACGATCCTCCCTGTGAGGCGCTGAAAGAGCCGTTGCAACCCATGCGGCAATATTCAAGCCTCTGGGCGTCGGGAATTTCGGCCATTCGGTAACAGTAAACCCTTTGCCTGATGTTATCGTTTCGCTCCACTTCACAAAAGCCAAGAACGCCATCATGCGGGCACGGACTGTCAACCCATTTCTTGTTCTGACCTCCGCCAAGAGTGCAAATAGACTTAAGCATGGCAGGCAGTGTGCCGATAAATTCCATACACTCCTGTTTGCCTTCTGACTTTGACTGACAGGAACCGGAACCAGCCCGGCATTCTGTCACAAAAAACCCCATAATGATAAAAGTTGCTGCAACAATTAAAAACGGTTGGCGAAATATTCTATCCAAAATTATTCTCCTTGTTTGTTATGGTGATTCAGATAAGGGAAAGAGAGCCTCAGCGGCAGCCTGTCTATTTCCTTTTGACTATATTCGATCCCTGATTAACGTATTCGGTTTCCGTAATGACACCGTTCTTATCGGCATCCCAGAATGTGCAGTTCTTCTCTGCAATGTTTTTGTCCTTATATATACTCTTGCATTCAGCTACGGAAAGCTTTCCATCCTTGTTGGTATCCACCTGTGACAGTATCTGCTTAAAAGCATTCCTGAAGTTATCCTCCAAAGGCCCGGCCGTGATGCCATGTGAAGCGACGATTCCAGTGATAAGCAATGCTGCCGATACGATAATATATTTCATTTCTTGTTTCTCCTTTTGCCGGTAAGATTTTGTCATTTTTTACCCAATATCCATTGTCTTCTCATATCATACTTAAATATCTATTTTGTTTAGCATAATAGCTTGAGAGGTTATTTGCAACAAATTATTTGCTTCTTAATAAACCGCGAATTGCGTCAAGCAAGCATTATTCTCCTGTCCCTTTATTTCTTTCTAAAGAGCGCCGATGATCCCGTATCAGTTTCTGGAGCCAATCGAGCGCTTTACAGCACTAACAATCTGCCTCTTTTCCCTCTCGGTTAGCCCGGGGAAGGCCGGTATTTCAACAGCTTTGCGGTAGACCTTTTCGGTTCCCGGATACTCGCGGCCATCGGAGTAGCTTTGGAAGGCAGCTGAATACGGAAGGCAGTAATTCCATGTATTCCCCACAATGACCCCGTTCGCCCTCATCGCCTCGCAGAAACCTGTCTTGTCACGGTCCGTCACCAAAACCGGATAACGAACGAAAGATGCACCGGCAAGGATTGGCGCAGGCCTAAGTCCAGGAAGACCCTGCAGAGATTCATCAAGTTTCAAAGCCCAATCCGCTCTCATTTCTGACATCTTTTTCAATTTGGACAACTGATGCAGGCCTAGCCGCGCCTGGAACTCAGCAGGAGATGGTGGAAACCCGGCCGACCTCAAATTGCTGGAATGAGAACCCAAAATCCTGGACACTCCTGGCGCCGATCCAGAGAACTTCTGCCAGAAACTGTAAATCCACCGGTTCTTAAATACATATGATCCCATCATCCAGGCCAGCTTCTTACCAGAGACGCCAAGCGACGGAGAACCGATATGTCTTCGGCGAAACGCGAGTACCTTTTCGTATATTTCCTCGGAGTTAGTGACAAGCAGGCCTCCGGAGATCGTGTTAATTGGCTTTCCTCGGCTAAAGCTCATTATCCCGAAGTCTCCGGAGAATATCGGATTCATTTGTTCTTTAGGTAACAGGAACTGGGCAAAGTCTTCGACTATAAGAATCTTCGGATCCCCGATTCGGGACCTGATGCTCCGCACATCTGCTTGATAACCTAGCATGTGAGTGGGAACGACTACCCGAGTTTTAGAAGTCAGGGATTTTTCTGCGGAGTCCGGATTTATGCAGAAATTCTCAGCGCTAACATCTGCAAAAACGGGTTTGTTCCCTGACGCAATTACCGCGTTTGCCATGCTAGGGCAAGTGCAGGCTGGCAGAACGACCTCAGAGCCGGCGATTCCAAGGGATTCAAGCCCAGCCCGGAAAGCAACCCTACCGTCTGAGAATAGCAAACCGAACCGAGTACCGACAATGTCCGCAAGACTGCTTTCAAATGACGATGCCGCCAGCCCGGGGCGAACCAGCGCCAGGATATCAGAGGAATCGAAGTATGGCCGGTAAAACGGAATCATGGGCATAGCTCTCAACTTGTTTCGGTACTCACTATTGCTCAGGCAATTAAATATGTCAATCTTCATGCCAAACCGGTATCTTTTTACTTCGTTTCATATAGGATGCCGGGTGCGGCTTAAAACTGCTTTTTATGGATTAATATTAAGATATTGTGTGCATATTGGCAATATAGATATGCCAAATTAATGATAGTTGGAACTTAAGCCGGAATTTATGTATATACTGGACACCGGCTTTCGCCGGTGAGACGAAAGGTTGCGGTTTCGGATTTATTATAAATCTTTAAATTTTGATGGACTCGTAAGAAGTCCATCAACAGGCCGAGGGCGGGTGAGCCCCGGCCTGGGGTGAGGGTGGAACCACTTGAATTTACTTCAAGTGGCTGGAGAGGGGAAGCCCTTTCCCGCTGAGTAAAAAGTCGTTTTTTGACTTTTTACGATTTCATCAATTTTGTTTACTTGTACTAAACGGACAGGTATGTTATCAGGCCGTTGTCTGAGAGGAAAACTTATTTTTATTGGAGAAAATGTAAAAATGAATACTGTTATCACCCGCTTTCCACCTAGTCCCACAGGTTACCTGCATGTGGGAGGCGCAAGAACTGCACTTTTTAACTGGCTTTATGCGCGTCATATGAAAGGGCGATTTGTGCTTAGAATTGAAGACACAGATACCCAGCGCTCAACACAGGCTTCTGTTGATGCTATATTTGAAGCGCTGGAATGGCTTGGCATTGACTGGGATGAAGGTCCATATTTTCAATCAAAGCGATTTGATATTTACATGGAATATACACAGGAGCTAATCGACTCAGGAAACGCATACTATTGCACATGCTCACCTGAAAAACTGGAAGATATGCGAACAACCGCTATGGCAAGCGGTAAAAAGCCTAAGTATGACGGAACATGCAGGGATAAAGGACTGGGAAAAACAGAAAATTCTGTTGTCCGAATAAAGGCTCCTGTTGACGGAACAACCGTTGTTTATGACGTAATAAAAAATAATATCGTTTTCCAAAACACAGAACTTGACGATTTTATAATCTGCAGAAGCGACGGAACCCCCACATATAACCTTGCTGTAGTTGTAGATGATATTACCATGGGAATCAATACGATCATCAGGGGCGATGACCATGTGAATAACACGCCAAAGCAGATAATTATATACAATGCCCTCGGACATCCTCTTCCGGTCTTCGGGCATGTTCCGATGGTGCTGGGAAGCGATAGGACCCGTTTGAGCAAACGACACGGAGCCATGTCTGTAACCGAATACAAAGATATGGGATATCTGCCGGATGCCTTTATTAATTATATTGCAAGGCTTGGCTGGTCATACGGCGATCAGGAATTTTTTACAAGAGATGATCTGATAGAAAAATTTTCACTTGAAAGCATAGGCAGGTCGGCAGGAATTTTTGATATCAATAAACTCCTTGCCTTAAATGCCGAGCATATAAAATTGGCCGATCCAAAAAAAATCGTAAGTCATCTTGCTCCGTTTTTAAATAAGCTTGGCATTGAAATCAAAGAAGGACCGTTTATTGAGGGTGTAATAAAAACTCTTAATGCCCGCAGCAAAACTTTAAAAGAAATGGCTGAAAATGCAGTATTTTATTTTCAGGGCACAATTTCATATCAAGAGGATGCAGCCTCAAAGTTTTTAACAACCGATTCTCTTGAAATTATTAATATGCTTATTGCTTTGCTTGAGCCTCTTGAATCCTTTGATGAAAAGGATTTTGAAAATATTTTTGTAAAAATTATGGAACAAACCGGTCTCAAACTTGGAAAAATAGCGCAGCCTGTTCGCGTAGCCTTAACCGGAAAAACAATCAGCCCGGGAGTCTTTGAAATATTAAATGTTCTCGGGAAAGAAAAATCAATTGAAAGATTAAAGAGGGCGGTATCCTTTATTGAGGTTAATCAAAGCTGATGGACTTCTTATAAGTCCATCAAAGCTGATTTTGCCGTTATTATCGGACAGAATTATCTTGACTATCATTTTCCCATTAAATAGTATTGATACGTCCAAGCTCTTGATACAAATGAGATAGATAACAAAAAACCAATTGGGGGATCGTCTAGCGGCAGGACAACGGGTTCTGGCCCCGTTAACCCAGGTTCGAATCCTGGTCCCTCAGCCATTCTTGACGGCTTCGTAAAAACTCCCTCTGCTGCGTTGCGCTTCATCTTTCGTCATTGCAGCGTACGAATAAGTACACTGCATTCCTCAACATTAGCGCGCCTTGCATATGAAGCTTTTACGAAGCCGTCCAAATTATTAGTTATTATTTATTTCAATTTGCTTTAAATATGACCTTATAATTTTCCCCGAACCCGTACCGCAGGTAATAATGGATCTCATAGCTTCTTCTACTGGAATATCAATATGATAAATAAATTCACTTTTAAGATGATATATATAACCGGATGTAGGATTTGGCGATGTAGGAACAAAGACGGTATAAATTCCATTTGGATGCGTATCGGTTATAAAACCCGTTAACAGCGTGTTGTTCTCATAAATTCTCACAAGTACAACATCGGAGAAGGGGAATTTTTTCCCGACCAACTGCATAACAGTTTCTTTAATGATAGAATATCCCGGCGCAATTTTAAGAATCCGTTTTTCAAGATTTGTGTGTATAAATTGCCCTATTTGAGTTTTAACGATCACACCTATGATAAAACAACCTATTATCATAAGGGCAAGTATAAGCGCATCGGCAATAAATTTGCTGATATGAGATTGTGTAATCACAAGACTTGTAAGAGGCCGGATAATATCAGTAACCCAGCCGAACAGCCATTTTGCCACCATCACAAATATAAACATTGGAAGAATGACTGTTATCCCACCGATAAGAGACGTTTTAAAAAAGGATTTAAATCTTTTCATATTATAAATCTTTCTGTTTTTTTGACTAATGTTATTTACTATGATCTTTTTTGTAATATAAGACAAACGCAATTTTACCGCAATTGCATTTTAATAAATCTTACTGATTGTCTTTAAAACAGGCTGTTCCTCCAAGTTGATAAATCTGTTCAAGGATCCATGCCTGTCGTCTGATTAAATAACTTGAAGGCCTGTTGGCATGTAAAACAGTCGGATTAGGAAGAACAGCTGCAAGAATAGCAGCCTCTGAAAGGCTTAGTTTTGAAGGAGGTTTTTTGAAAAAAACCTCGCTTGCTGCACCTACACCAAATACACAGTCTCCAAATTCTGCTATGTTAAGATATACTTCTAAGATTCGTTTTTTCGGCCAAATAGCCTCGATCAGTACGGTAAAATATGCCTCGAGCCCTTTTCTGGCATAGCTTCGTCCCGGCCATAAAAAAAGATTTTTAGCAACCTGTTGAGAAATTGTGCTTGCGCCGCGTAGCCGCTTGCCTCGTAAATGCTTCTTCATCGCATCAGAAATAGACTCAAAGTCAAAACCGAAATGCTCCAGGAACGTCTGGTCTTCTGATGCAATAACGGCTATAATAGCATATTTGGAAATCTTATCCAATGGTGTCCATTTGTGACGGGTTTTATAGGTTTTTGAACCTGAACAGACGGAAGAAATGCTTTTATTGACCATTAAAGCGGATGTCAGCGGTGGAACCCATCGCAGCAGAATAACAGGTACTATTGTTATAATAAGAGCAATAACAATGAGTTTACGGAAAAAAGAAGCAGTAGATTTGTAATATTTTTCTAAAGTAGCTGTCACATTTAACAAAGCTGTTCCAATATATATTAATCTTTTTAATCATAAATTATGTTTGATATTTTTGCGTATTCTCAAATTAAGCATTTCCACAAATACCGAAAAACCCATAGCAAAATAAATGTACCCTTTGGGAATATGCATATCAAGTCCTTCTCCCACAAGCGCCATACCAATAAGCAGAAGAAAACTTAATGCCAGAATTTTGATTGTGGGATGGCTATCTACAAATGAGCTCAACGGGGCCGCAAAAATCATCATAAATATTACCGCAGTAATAATTGCAATAACCATTATCTCGATTCTGTTAGCAAGCCCTATGGCTGTGATAACAGAATCAAGAGAAAAAATAATATCAAGAAACATTATCTGAGTTACAACACTTAAAAAGTTGGTCTTTACAGTTTTTAGGGAATGATGGTCGCCGCTCTCAAGCTTTTCATGAATTTCAAGAGTGCTTTTTCCAAGCAGAAACAACCCACCGACAATAAGAATTATATCTCTTCCCGAAATCTCATTGTTTAAAACAGTAAAAATCGGTTTTGTAAGACGCATTATTAGATTTAAGGAAAAAAGAAGAGCTATGCGCGTAATCATGGCAAGTCCAAGG
>DYJH01000102.1 GCA_020723255.1 Desulfonema limicola
TCGGCTGTGGCGCCCATAATGCAACCGGTCAGGGTGGAATGGGTGCTGTGGTTGGCTCTAAGAAACTTAAAGCCATTGTCCTTGTTGGAGGAAAGCACCAGGTCAAGGTCAAAGATCCGGAAGCTGCCATTAAAGCAACCTTGGAGTTTTACCCGAAAAGGAGAAAACGCCCCTTAATCTATGAAAATCTTGGAGAGAAAGAAAAGAATCCGTGGTGGGTGGAATGGACCGGGGGGGAGGAAATGTTTGATGCTCATTCCAAGCTTTGGATGGGCAGTGTACATAATATGCCTTATCCGATATTCGCGAAATCCTGCGCCACCGGCTGCCTTGGAGGTTGTGGTTTCTTTGAATTTAAAAATGTGCCGGCAGTTACCCATCCAGGTCTTGCACTGGGAATGACCGGCTGTATGCATACCAGATATGAACAGTTTTTCGACAGGCTTGAGGGTGAAAGAAATTTTGAAAAAGGATTTGAAGTTCATATACTGGCTCAACAATTAGGGTTTAACCACCATGAGATTACTTATGGTATTGTCCCTTGGCTTCATTATACTAAACAATTGGGGATTGACACGGAATCTTTGATGGGTATGCCGACTGATGTAAGGGATAATGAATGGTGGATCAAGATGCTAAACATGATTGCCTATAGAAAGGGCTTTGGAGATACACTTGCCGAGGGCTTAAGAAGAACTGTGGAAAAACTCGGGGCGGAAAAATACTGGTATCCGGAATATGAAGGGCCGGACACAGCTTGTGAAGAAGAAGCCCTTCCGGTAGAGTACCCTGTGGCAGGCATTGGGGGGTGGGGGTATGCCTCCAGAGGGATCCTGGCTGATTTTCCCATGCCGGTAGGTGCGATACCTGGAGCCTTGTGCTGGATGATTGATACGCGCGATTCCCACCATAATAAATGGCCTGACTGGATTCATAATGACTTTCTTACTTTTATGATGGAGGAGGCGGATCAATACGGCTGCTCCTTTGTTGTGAAATGGGCTAAGGACGCCACAATGCGCGGAGTTCTGATCGATTGTCTGCCTGCATGCTTTCAGTTCCCGCTTAGAAAATATATGGGCTGGCTGTGGGATCATGAAGAAATCGGGGAAGGCACAAAGTCCACAGGTTTGGAGGCCAGGCTTTTTACTGCAGTTACCGGAGTAAAGGTTACCGAAGCAGAATACTATAAGGCAGGAGAAAGAATCAATACTTTAACAAGGGCGATACTGTGCAGGAATCATGACCGTACCGCACAAATGGAATGGGATGAAATGGTAACGGTAATGTATAATAGAATAGATTTGGATCAGTTTAAAGGCACAGTAGCCAATTGGTACGAGATCTTGGGCTGGAACCGGGAAACTGGCTACCCGACCATGGGACATCTGAAGGATATGGGGCTTGAAGATCTGGGGCCGGAGTTGGAGAAGATCGGTAAACTTGGTTAGGATACAAGAGGATATAAAGTAATAATGCCAATATTTTATTAACACTATACTGTTATAACAAGGAGAATCAACATGGGGTTTTCAGAAAAATCAACATTAAAGGAAGTTATGGAAAATGAAAGCAGCAAAGCAGTTATGGAAAAGCATGTCCCGGGAATATCAACTAATCCGATGCTAAAAATGGGGTACAGCATGTCTCTGAAAAAAGTGTCAGGAATTCCGCAAACCGGTATCAACGCGGAAAAACTTAAAGCAATACTCGACGATCTGAGCAAATTATAAGTCCCTTCCGGGATCCTTGTGCTGGATAATCGATAATAGCGATTATCCAGCATTCTTGGTAAATAATTGTGAAGGAGAATACACTATGTTTAAAAAGCTTCTTGTTTCAGCTTTTCTTATAATGATAGTTGCAACTTGTACAAAGTCTGTTTTTGCGGAAACGGAAATACAGAATGCCCTTTCTCAGCAGTCCGGCAAAGTGATCGATACAATAAATAATGTTAACGCCGGACAAGCTTCTCCGAAGTTTGACAATCCATCTTATATCTGGGTTCAGGAAATTATAGTACCTATTATATCTCTTATCATGCTCGTTTTATTTATCCAACAGTCCGTTCGTGCCGGTACTCTTACTTTCGGAGCGCTCCTGTATATTTCCGCCACAACCATGTTCTGGCAGGAATGGTATTGTGATTGGGGTGCATATCTGCTCTTTAACCCTGATTTTTCACTTATGCCTTGGGGCACAACCCTTTGGACTACAGCGAACAAACCGTGGGCGATTATATTGTCTTACGGCCCTTTTTTTTCTACTATATATCTGTTGATGCTTGCTCTGATCAATAAGTTTCACAGCAAATATCCAAACCTCGGAAAAAACCGCTGGATACTTGTCGTTGTATTACCAAGCTTTTATATCTTTGATCTGCTTTTTGAAGGCTTTGCTGCAAGCCAGGGTTGGTGGTCCTATACGGATTATATAGGACCAGCAATTGCGACTGAGAGAGGTAACTTCCCTGTTGTATATCCTATAATACTTTTTGTTTTTTACGGATTAATTACCACCTGGATGCTGAGCCGGAACAGCCCGGATGAACGGGTTCGTTTTGAATCGTGGTTTGGAGTTGAAGTGATAGAAGCCGGATGGAAACGAGAAATAACACGTCTGATAGCATGGATAGTAGTAATGAACGGACTTTTCTTAATATTTTTATCCGGTCCGCTTGTTGCTGTGCGAGAGTTGTTCGGGAACCCAAGTTTACTCGTGCCATGAAAAATGACATAGAATTCATATTAAAAGTTACAAAGGAGATAATCTGAATGAGTGATGCTGATATTTTTAAAACTATAACTGAGCTGGTAATTTCTCTGGACGAAGAGAAAGCAATGGCTGCGGTACAGAATGCCCTTGACGAAGGTCACGATCCGCTAGAAATACTTCAAAAAGGCGTGCTTGCCGGCCTAAGAGTAATTGGTGATAAGTTCGGTACCGGAGAGTACTTCTTGCCGGAATTAATGATGGGGGCCGATCTTAGTGAGGCTTGCACAAATAAAATAATGGAGAGAATTCCAGAGCAAGCTAATGCCTCACGCGGAGTAGTTTTGATCGGCGCCGTGCAGGGAGACCTTCATGACATCGGCAAGAGCCTGGTGTTGAGACAAATAAGCCTTGCAGGATACAAAGTTCATGACCTGGGTATCAATGTACCAAGCATGACATTTATTGACAAGGCCAGAGAACTTAATGCGGATATTATAGGACTGTCCGCCTTTCTTGATGCAACGCGTCCTTTCTATTCTGAAGTGATCAACTACTTGCGCGATATGGGCTTGCGAAGCGAGTACAAGGTTATAATTGGCGGAGTAGCCGCATCAGCAGAATTAGCTGAATCAATAGGCGCCGACGGCTGGGCGCCCGATGCTCCATCAGCAGTCAGACTTTGTGATAAGCTTATGGGACAGTAAATTTTACAACAATTTTAATTTAGGAGATACAAAATGCTATCTATGATGGATATTCAGAAGAGAGCCGAGACCGGCCCGGTGATGAAGAGCAAAGAGTTTGACCTTGCGTTTGCGCGCAAGATACGCGAATTGACTCCAAAATTCAATATCAAGTATGACGCCGAGCAGCTCATCGTGGACGATGCGACAGCCGACAAAATATTTCAGGCAGGTATCGAACTGCTGGCCGGGGTAGGCCTTTATAATACGGATACACAAAGGGTTATTCAGTTCAGCATAGAAGAGCTTCAGCAGGTTGTTGAAGATGCTCGAAGCGGTCCGGATATGGTGATGTTTGGCCTGGGTAAGGATGAGGTGTGTTATCAGCACCGGACCGGCAAAGATAAACGCCAGCCGGTGCTGGCTGCAGGTGCGCACGGTGGCGGAACAGTGCCCATCCGGCAGGAGTGGTTTTCACAATTCGTGCAGTCATACGTACAGGAGGAATCCAATAAAGCTTTAGCGATTACCGGCGGTGTCCCGTCTGTTGACGGGATTCCGATAAAGGTGGGTACTCCTTCCGAGGTTTACTGTGCGCTGTGGGAAAACAAGGCCATGCTGGAAGTACTGCGTCGGGTCGGACGGCCGGACATGCATCTTGGCCTCCATTCTTCCGTCACAAGTATCGGTGGTTTTCTCGCATTGGTTCATGAAGGATTTCGAGGACGCCATAATATTCAACTTTCCGCTCATGTAATGCCTGAGCTAAAAGTCGACTGGTCGCGTTTAACTTTAGCATTGATTGTGAAAGAGTGGGATTTTGTTCCCTGGGTAAGCGGCATGTCGGTCGAAGGCGCCCTGTGCCGGGGGCCGGAGGAAACTGCTGTGGGCATGATTGCAAGCATGCTGGGCCAGCTCGCATACAGCAACGCAATCCCTGTCCAAATATGGAATAATACTGTAAGGGGTGAATGGTCAAGGTCTCAAACACTATGGGCAAACGGAGCTGCAACCCGCGCCGCAGAACGCAATGTCCGCCTTCCGATTGGCGGTATGGTCACCACCGAGGAGCAGTTCAGGGGCACTGAAGCATCTCTTTATTGGGAGGCGGCGGCATCCGTATTATATACGGCCTGCGGATTCGGATATTGCTGGAGCACCGGCTGGACGGGCTTAGAGGCTCGATTTGTCGGTGAAATACTCACGGCTGTCGCAGGTATGGATGAGCAAAAAGCCAATAAACTGGCTAAGACTATTTATGCCAGGTGGGTGGCTGAAAAGGAGCATGCCCCGCCGCCTAAAGATTTTCCCGAACTGTATGACTTAAAGACTGTCCAACCGACAAAAGACTGGCTGAAAAGCTATAACAGAGTTAAAGATGAACTTGCGCATATGGGTATACCATACAAGTGATTGGAGTTGCGGCGGCTGAGAAAGGAAAGATATGGAGTATTTGCATAACTCACGTAAAGATATATACTGATAGATATTGAATACTGTTTCTGCGCTATACAGAAAAAACTTTACCATATGGGCATTAATGAAAATAGAGACTGGCGTATTATATGCTTTTGCCCAAAACACTTAAAGGGGATAATATGAGTGGACTGATGCAAAATAAGGTTGCTTTGGTAACAGGAGCTAGTTCAGGAATTGGTCAAACCACGGCAGTTAAATTTTCAAGAGAAGGAGCTAAAGTTATCGCTGTAGACATCCAGGTTGGTGGTGGTGAAGAGACGGTCCGAATGATTAGAGAAACTGGTGGCGAAGCAATCTTTATTAAAGCTGATGTTTCTCGGTTAAATGATGTGGAAGAGATGATTTCTAAAACTATTGAAAGGTATGGTCGGCTTGACATTGCCTTTAACAACGCTGGAATTGATGGTGAATGGGCTCCGACAGCTGATTGTACCAATGAAAACTTTGATAGAATAATTAACATAAATCTTAAAGGTGTCTGGTTTTGTATGAAGTATGAGATTGCCCAGATGCTTAAGCAAGGGGTTGGGGTTATTGTAAATACAGCATCAATCTTAGGATTGACAGGGGGTGAAAATCTCCCAGCCTATATAGCCAGCAAACACGCTGTGGTGGGGCTAACGAAAGCAGCTGCATTAGAGTATGCCACGGCCGGTATACGTGTAAATGCTGTATGTCCTGGCGCAATTTTGACGGGAATTACCGAAAAGCACTTTACTGCTGATCCACAAATTGCCGCTCAGTTTATTTCGCAGATTCCGTTGAAAAGGATCGGGAAACCAGAAGAAATTGCCGAGGCAGTGTTGTGGCTTTGCTCAGATGCAGCTTCATTTGTTACAGGCCATGCTATGGTGGTGGATGGCGGACAGCTTGCGAAGTAAGTCGAGATGCAATATGAGAACTGAATAAAAGTAATTCATTTTCGGATAAAGAAAAAATAAATAAAAGTGGCGATTATATGGCAAAGTTAAAAAAACTAATGTCTCCGGGTCGGATTGGCAACATGAATTTGCGTAACAGAATTGTCATGACGGCAATGGGCACCTCGTTTGGTGGTGGGGAAGGATTTACCAGCGAAAGGGAAATTCGTTTTTATGAGGAGCGGGCCAAAGGTGGTGTAGGGCTAATAATTACGGCAGCCGTATCAGTCTCCCATCCGTCAGGTGTTTGTTTTCTCAATCAAATGGGGCTTTCCGACGACAAATATATTCCCGAGCTTAAAAAGCTGGTTGACGGGGTTCACAAGCATGGAGCTAAAATAGCCGCCCAGCTTCAGCACCCCGGTCAACTTGCTAGTATGGACATGGTAAAGGGTATTCAGCTTCTGGCCCCATCCGTTCCGGAACCAAAATACGGTGATATTGGAACAATGCACGACTTAACTGCTGAAGAAAGTTCCATCATGATGGCTGCGTTTAGTGCTAAACCGGAATATAAAATTTGCAGCAATGAAGATATTGAATGGGTGGTTGAAAAGTTTTGTTCCGCTGCCGAGCGGGCAAAACGGATCGGTTTTGATGCTATAGAGATTCATGCCGGCCATGGTTATTTGATTCATTCCTTTCTTAATCCGGCATACAACAAGCGAACAGACGAATACGGCGGTTCGGTCAAGAATCGTGCCCGGTTATTGATAGAAATCATCAAAGCCTGTAAAAAATGTACCGGAGATGATTTCCCCCTGATATGCAAAATGGATGCAATTACATTGCATGAAGCTGCGGGCATTACTGTTGAAAATGCTATTGTTACTGCAAAAATGGTGGAAACGGCCGGTGGGGATGCTCTTTTCGTCACAGCCTATGGCGGTTTTGCTAAGTCTACCAGTAATTCTGACTCCCATACCCCCCAAGAGCCGCTTTCCCTTATTCCCTATGCCCGGCGCATTAAAGCTGCAGTCAGCATCCCGGTCATCGGGGTAGGCCGTATTGAGCCCAAAGAAGGTGATAAGCTAATCGGTGAGGGATCTGTTGACTTTGTTGCGATGGGTCGCCAGCTCTTAGCTGATCCTGAACTGCCGAATAAGGTTCGGGAGGACAGGCTTGAGGAAATTTGTCCCTGTATAGTCTGCTTTAAGTGCATCAGTCAGATATTTATGAGTTTGGCAGTGAAATGCTCAGTAAACCCAATCTGTGCTCATGAAGGTGAGATTGAGATTAAGAAGGCAACCAAACCAAAGCGTGTGTTGGTAATTGGCGGGGGCCCTGCCGGGATGGAAGCTGCAAGAGTCGCAGCACTGCGGGGGCACAGCGTGACCCTGTGTGAGAAGGATAATTTTCTTGGCGGCACACTCTTTTTTGCAGGAATCATGTACCCGGCGAACTATAGACTCACGGAATACCTGGAGTATAAGATTGGGCAGCTTAAAGTAAACATTCGCATGGAAGTTACAGTTACACCTGAGTTTGTAAGGAACTTAAAGCCGGATATAGTGGTCGTTGCATCCGTGAGTATGAGATTCCTGCCTGATATTCCAGGTGTAAAACAAAACCATGTCCTTAACGGAGATGACATGCGAAATATGATAACAGGCTCTGGTGAAGGAGTTGGCGCCAAAACTGATATAAAAACCAAGTTAATGATCAAAGCCGGCTCATTGATCGGAATTTCCCGCAATCCGGCAAAACTATCAGCGGGAAGTAAAATATTTATGCCGCTCGGCAAAAATATTGTCATAATAGGCGGAGGGTTGGTTGGTGTTGAGATGGCCGGATTTCTCAGCGAACGAAAGCGCAATGTAATCATAATTGAGGAGGGAAATACTCTTGGATGGGAGATGTCGCTTCTCAGGAGGTGGATCCAATTAAATAATAATATCAAGCTTGGTGTCCAAAACTGCGTTGAATGCGAGGTAGTGAGTATTGGTAAGAAAACTGTTACCTATGTCAATAAAAACAGACAGGAGCATACCATTGATGCTGACAATGTTATTATTGCCAAGGGGATTTCTCATAACCTTGAATTGGCTGAAGCATTATCGAAAGATGGATATGAAGTTTACACTGCAGGTGATTGTTCAAGTGATGACTTAATAGAGGGCGCTATGGCTGACGGGCTAAAGGTGGGCCTATTATTATAATCAAGGTGCCGGGAAGCGAAGCACTTCTCGATTCGGCCAGTGTACCGGACCTCCGGCGGCGCTTTATCCGCATATATCCGTGCGGTACGCCACTCACGAAGCACGTCATCACTAATCCCATCGTCACGATGGACGGCATCCGGGCGTCGATTCAATCGTACTACACGGTCTACCAGGCGACCGACGACTTCTGGCTGCAGCTGATCTGTGCCGGTCGCTACCATGACGAGTTCAAACACATTGAAGACGTATGGCGCTTTACGTACCGGGACTATTCGTTGCTCGACCTGGTGGGTGACATGCGTGCGCACATGAACCCGGCCTTCGCGCAGCCATAGAGAGACGCCTCCGATCCGGGCGGATCGAGGCCGCACTTGAGCCGGCAGCTTCGCATCCATCAGGAACAGCGATGAGAGCTTCATAAGTCATTTTGTGAAGCAGAAATACATAAATATAATTATAGGGAAAAAAACAATAGGGTTCAATATGGGAGAGATGATTATGACAAACAAAAGCAGTAAAACAGTTGTGGTTGTGACCGGTGCGAGCCGTGGACTGGGCCGTGGCATCGCACGCGCCTTTGGTTCGAAAGGGGCATTGGTCTATCTCACGGGCCGCGGGGCAGCAGGAACCGGCGCGCTGGAGCAAGCTGCCGATGAAGTTTGTGCGGCAGGCGGCAAAGGCATTGCGGTTGTGTGTGACCATAAGGATAATACACAAGTTCAGGCACTCTTTGAGCACGTTCGAAAGGAATCGGGGCGGCTGGACATTCTCGTAAACAATGCAGCGGCAGTTTATGCGGAAGATCTGATTGCGCCGGGGCCTTTTTGGAAGAAACGGTTAGAACTCGTTGACATGATTGATGTGGGGCTGCGCTCCAATTATGTTGCCGGCTATTATGCTGCACCATTGTTTGCTACGCAACGCAGTGGGCTGATTGCGAACATTTCTCATTACGGTTCGGTATCCTATTTTCATGGTCCTGTCTACGGTGCGGCCAAGGCTGGAACCGACAAGATGAGCTATGACATGGCGGTTGACTTCCGGCCTTACAACGTCGCCGTGGTCTCGATCTGGCCTAGCTTTGTACGTACTGAGTTGGTTGCGTCAACACCAGTCGAGATGCTTCCACCGGATATTGCGGATAATCTGCATAATTTCGAAAGCCCAGAGTTTACCGGCCTGGTAATCGATGCCCTTGCCCGTGATCCGGCGCTCATGGAACTATCCGGTCAGGCGTTGATCGGCGCCGAGCTGGCCGAGCGATACGGCATAGTCGATCTTGACGGCAGCAAGCGCCTGTCGTATCGTGGTGTGCTTGGCGAGCCTTGTCCGCTCCGGACCAGCTGATTTGTTATCAGGAAGGGATAAGTATGAAAAAACTCGAAGGAAAAGTCGCTGTTGTAACAGGTGCAGGCCAGGGAATTGGGCGTGGTATCGCCTTAGCTTTTTCCAAAGAAGGAGCGAAATTGTCCCTGCCCGGCCGCACCCTTTCCAAGGTGAAAAGTCTGCGAAAAGAAATTGAGGTGCTGGGCTGCGAAGCGTTGGCCATCCGCTGCGATGTCGGCAACAAAGCAGACGTGATCAGAGCTGTTTCAGAAACAGTGAAGAAATTCGATACGATTGACATCCTGGTCAATAATACTCAAACCTTTGTACCGGCTCATTCGCTTATTAATTCGGGTATCAAGGATGCCATAAGAGCCGGTCATCGTGTCGGCAGAATGTTGTGAGAGATAAGAATTTTATACGAAGATCCAAGACCTTTTGCACTTATTATACTTCTATTTAACATAAAAAAGGGTGATACGAATGCCTAAGCAAGAAACAAAAAAAATTAAAAGCAGTACAAACGGATTAATAGAGGCAGTATCTACAAAAAGTTCCGGAAAAGGAAAAGAGCTTTTCTATCTTTCCGGGGCAAAACCGATTCCGTCGTCAGCGGTTCCAAGGAAATGGGATTTGGAAACTGATGTGGTAGTAGTGGGAGCAGGAGGAGCCGGATTGGCAGCTTCTGTGGCTGCTGCAGAAAAAGGTGCCGATGTAATAACGCTAGAAAAAGCCGGCTCTTGCGGCGGAGATGCTCTCTTTGCTGTGGCCGCAGTAGCTTTAAAAAGCAGACATGCGAAAAGATCAGGTCTTCAACCTCCGCCTGAAAGTGTGATTTTTGAATCTGCGATGCTCCATAATGCATGGATGGCCGATCCGGATGTTGTTCGAGCAATGGTAGACAGGATGGATGATACCATGGATTGGATTGAAGATATGGGTGTAGTGTATGATACCCAATTTAAATGGGGACCAGGTGTCCATACCCCGATTGATCCGGAACATCCGGAAGAAGGGCATTACTGCTGGCATCCCTATAACGCAAGAGGGTTTATTAAAGCAATGGAGAAGAGGGCGCATGCTCTATGTGTAAAAATATTGAAGAATACTCCGGCAAAAGCTTTAGTCTCAGACTCAGGAAGAGTAGCAGGTATATTGGCTATAACGAAGGATGGAAAAAAGTTGTATATTAAAAGCAAGGCCGTTGTTCTGACTTCAGGAGGTTTTGGCGCAAATAAAGATATGATGAAGCAATATTCTGTTTCCCGGAACAAAGATGACTATGCCTACTACATAGGCTGTAAAAGCAATACCGGAGACGGGATCAGGATGGCGCAAGGTATAGGGGCCGGTGTGGAAGGTATGGATAAGCATTTGTTATGGGATGGAGGAGTGCCCGGAGTTGGTGCTGGGCCAGGTGCTTATTATAGTGCGGCAACCCAGCTTGCAAGACAGCCGTCTCTTACTGTTAATAAGCTGGGTAAGAGGTTCTTCAACGAAGCCGCTATGTTCCCTTTTCCGGGCCCTGGTTTGCTGTCTGAATCACAGGCCAACCAGATTATAAGACAAAAAGACCAAACCTCATTTACAATCCATGATTCAGTTACCGTTGATAGGAAATTCATTCTTGAAAAATATAAACCCATGTTTTGCGAATACCCATGTTCCTGGTTTGAAGTAAGTTTTCAGAAGTGTATTGCAAAAAAAACTATAATAAAGGCGGATACAATCAAAGAGTTAGCCCGATTAATAGATGTGGATGAACAAATATTCAGTGAGACGTTAGATAGTTACAACGGTTATTGCGACAAGGGTGAAGATCCGGAATATTTTAAACCTGCAAAATATCTTGCGCCTATAAGACAGCCGCCGTTTTATGCTGTTAAGCAGATAGGAGGTGCTCTTGTGAGTACTTACGGCGGCCTGAAAGTGAACAGCAAATTTCAGGTCTTGGACAAGAATTGGAAAGTTATTCCAGGATTATACGCAGCAGGCCAAACGTTGTCATATGCTGGAGAACTACAACAGGCATTCCCCTCCGGCCGTATAGCAGGCGAGAACAGCTCTAAAGAGATCTCGAAAAAATAGCTGAAAAAAGGGATTTAATGATTATAATTGAGAAAGAGTGAGTATGGAAACAAAATCTTATACGACAGAGGACAAGACAATTACGAATAAAAAAAACCTGCGTGATCGTCGGTGCCGGTATGGCGGGCTTAGCCTGCGGGGCTATTTTGGCCAAGAATGGCTTCCGCACTTTTGTATTTGAGAGAAATAATACTGTTGGCGGTGTTGAAAGATATGCGGTAGATACCGTGCTTCCTAATTTGAGAATGTGGATTAAAGGCTTTGATGAGAATGTAGAGTGGATGATGGCAGGCTTTTCTCCTGTTGTTTATTCAGAATACAATCAGCAAATGTTCTCAAGCAATGCTAAGTTTGAGAATGTAACAGCAATAGATAACTTCTTTTTTGCCCGGATGTTTACCGGAAGGGTGACAGCGGACGGTGCATTGCGAACTGGGGCCGAAGTGGCTGAGCATATTCTTGGGTGTAAACTACTTTAAAATAAATCAATCCTACCTATCTCTGGCGGAGGACTATAAAGTTTACACTGCAGGTGATTGTTCAAGCAATGACTTAATAGAGGGCGCTATGGCTGACGGGCTTAAGGTGGGCCTATTATTATAAATATTGATTAAATTAATAAAGGGGATTTCTTATGAGTTCAACAAGTATATCTGACTTACTTAATCTTAACGGGAAAGTTGCAATTGTAACAGGAGCAGGAATGGGCATAGGCCAGGGAATTGCCCTAAGGCTGGCAGAGGCAGGAGCGGCTGTATTGATTTCTGATATTAATATAGATGCCGCAGGTCAGACCGAAGAGCAAATTGCTAAGGCAGGAGGAAAAGCCGCAGTAATTATGGCTGATGCTGCAAAGGCCGGTGATGCAGAGCGTGTGGTGCAAACGGCTGTTGCCGAATTTGGGCGGCTCGACATCCTTGTGAACAATGCCGGTATTTATGTGCCTTCTGCTTTTATGGACTTATCGGAAGAATTATTGATTAAGACTATGGATATTAACCTAAAAGGACTTTTCTTCTATAGCAAGGCTGCTGCAAGAAAGATGATTGAAAGCGGTCAGGGAGGAAGAATCATTAATATCGCTTCATGCGGTGCGCTTGTTCCGTCAGGAAATCTCGTCCATTATGATGCTTCCAAAGGCGGTGTCGTATCGTTTACCAAATCTTTAGCCAAAGAGCTGGGTCCACATCAGATTTTGGTAAACGCGATAGCTCCGGGCGGGGTGCCAACGCAGAGTAGTGCGGCAGTTGTGGCAGCACTGAACTTGCCTGAAGGAGTCATCCCACCACCACGGTCTGTTTTGGGCCGCTGGGGGACTCCTGATGACATAGCCAAAGTTGTATGTTTTCTGTCAAGCAGCATGGCAGAATACATGACCGGCAGTCTTGTAGTTGTTGATGGTGGTTATGTTCTGATGTGAAGAACATGTCTGTTAACTTAGAGAAAGGAGTACATTATTATGGCAGAAAAATATGACGTGCCGAGCATTCCCAAGTCGCGGCCTGCGGTCGTTTGGTGGGCATAGATCGGTAGCGCCTGGGCGGTTTATTGGGCTTACGTGCTGATCCGCTGGTTGACCGGGCCGTACTTTACATCCGTGCCGACCGGTGCGGTCGACCCGCCGACCTGGATGAAAGCTGTGTTCATTACCTGGCAGATTCTTTGTTACCCAGTCATCGCCATCTTCATCTACTTATGGGTCATCAAGCCGTGGCACCGCAATCGCACCATCCCGCTTGATGGCATGCTGTTCATCGCGTTCATGTTCATGTCGATACAGGACTCATGCTCGAACTTCTTCGGCTACTGGTACACGGTCAACTCACACCTAATCAACATGGGATCGTTCGTCAACGACATCCCCGGCTGGATGGGATTCGGCCGGTCAGGGGCGCAGGTTCCGTGGGCGATATTTTTTCACCCGTTCGAGTACGTGGCCGGCACCTTCGCCTTCTGTTTCATCGGCAGCGGCCTCATGGAACTTTTTCCGGACACGATTCAACCTGAAGCCGCTCATGCTGATCCTGGTCGTGTTCCCTGTTTTGACATCGTGATTGAGGGACTTTTCCAAACCCTGGGCTTCTACACGATGGCCGGAGGGAAAATCTCGTTCTTCCCTGACACCTATGAAAAGTTCCCGGTCATCGAGACGTTCTTCATCGCGACGCTGAACATATCGATCGTTGCACTTCGCTACTTCAAGAACGACAAGGGGGAGACGCTCGTTGATCGCGGGCTCAACTCGATGGTCATCAGCGACGGGAAAAAGCAGGTAGTGCGTTTGCTGGCCCTCATCGGCGCCATCCAGACTATCTTCCTCTTCTGCTACAACATTCCGATCGCCGCTTACATGGGTTCAAATCCAGGCGTGTGGCCCAACCGACGTTACGTCGCGTCCGTACTTCACCGACGGCCTGTGCGGTGCCGGCACTGACCGCCTGTGCCCTGGCCCCGGAGTGCCGCTCACCCAAACGGCATGGGTAACCACCTTGCCGGCCGGGCAGCACGTGCCAGAAGAAGACTGGATTTCCAGAGCCGGCGAACCTGCTGCCGGGAAAGCCATCCGAAGGGATGACGTCATGCTCAATCCGGAGTTCAGCGACGGCAAGTGCCGTCCGTTTAATAGCCGCTTCATGGGCCGCGTAAGTCAAGACAGGTGCGACACGTTATTTTGCATTAAAGGAATAGCACCGAATTTACCCGACTGGAACTGGTGGTAATTTAATAGCCGTTTCATGGCCTTCGTAAGTAATATATTTAAGGGGGTAGAACAATGTTTAAAAAGATTTCTATTATTTCATTATTACTATCTTTTATTGTTATGTTCAATGTTGGTGTTCTTTTCGCTCAAACAAATGCGCAGGGTGATACAAATCTGCAATCTGCGAATGTGGCAGCTTAGGCCGCATTAAATGAAAGCAATTCATTACTCACACCACAATTCCAAAATCCTTCATTTCTTTGGGTCAATGAGTCGGCAGTACCAATTATTGCCCTGATACTCATTATTATTTTCCTCAGGAATTCCATTAAAGCCGGTTTCTTAACTTTAGGATC
>DYJH01000103.1 GCA_020723255.1 Desulfonema limicola
AAAGGGCGGGCTGGTAATCAGAGCCCTCCCGCCCTTTGTAAATAAAAAAAGCCTCCATAATGAGGCTCTTTTATTCCGGTAATCTTATTTTCCCGTCAAGATATTTTGTTTATCCCTGTATCCCTTCCTTTAAGATTATGCGGTTCTCTACAGATAAGAAAAGGCATCCCTTTAGTTACGTTAGATAAAAAGCTAATAGAAGCTGCAAAAAATTCAAATGTACCAATCTATACAGGTTAGAGGAGAAAAGGTTCTAAAACTATCAATATTATAATAAAGATTATAATGGTAACATCTATCTGATATTATAGGTATTATCAATCTTAGGAGGTTAGCTATTGAAGCTCCCCGCTGCAAACAACGGGGAATCTTATGATGGCGGAGTTGGTAAACGATGAGAATTGGTTACAACATAGCAAGCAATCTAAATATTTTTAATATTACCTATTAACTTATCAAACTGATCTATACCAAAAGCCGGTGAAGTTGTAAAACTGATTCCGGTTAATTTATGCAACGCAACCGAAGCTGCCAGCGCTTTTTCCGAATCGGGGAAATCCAGTGTAAAAACTAGATCGTGCTCTCCCAGCACGGCATACATTGATATGACTTTTCCGCCAAACTTTTCGATTGTTTTTTCAGCTACCTTTGTGCGTTTGGGGCTTATCCCTTTTAACGCTTCTGAAGAGTATTTTCCAAACATCATGAATGTTGCCATATTGATCCTCCTTTTTCTGACTAAAGTAACCCGGCTTCAGCCATTATGTCAATCACCTTTTCTTCTTTGCCTATAGCCATTATATGAACTCCATCGCAGATATTTTCTTCTTTTATTTTTCTGATCATACGTCCCGCAATTTCAATTCCTTTGTTTAATGCTCCGCCTTTGGGAGCAGCAGCCATTTCATCTATCAGATCCTGAGGGACAAAAACGCCTGCCACGTTTTTATTCATAAAACGCGCCATTGGCGCAGAAGTTAAAAGTATTATACCGGCAAGTATTTTAACCGGAAACTGGCGGGCATAATCCATAAATTTTTTGAAATTATCAAGATCATATACTGCCTGTGTCTGAATAAATTCGGCGCCTGCTTCAATCTTTTTCTCGAATTTTATTAACTGCGGCTCTAAGGGCTTGGCCTCGGGCGTAACAATGGCTCCTGCGCAAAAGCTCACTCCGCCGTCGAGTTCATTTCCCGCCATGTCTTTTCCTTTTTCAAGTTTTTTTATGGCGGCAACAAGCTGGCTTGAATCCAGATCAAAAACGCCCTTTGCTTCTTTGTGGTCGCCAAGCATGACCGAATCGCCTGTGAGGCATAAAACATTGTTAATGCCGCGGCTTGACGCAAACAACAGATCTGCCTGCAGAGCAAGCCGGTTTCTGTCCCGGCAGGTCATCTGAAGTATCGGCTCGCCGCCGAGTTCTTTAACCAAAAGAGCGCCGCCCAGGGAAGGAAAACGCATGACAGAACTCTGGTGGTCGGTCACATTCATTGCATCCACCTTATCTTTGATCAATTCAATATGGTGGGTCATTTTCTCCAGATTTGTGCCTTTGGCCGGAGCCACCTCGCAGGTTACTATAAACTTGCCGGAATTCAGGGCTTTTTTAAATGCTGAAGGCATAGAGTTCTTCCTTTCTCATCAAGAATTAAGCGGCATTATGCCGGAATCTGGAATTTTCCAGGACTTGGTTCGCCAAGATGGTTTCGGGGCTTTTTATAAATACGCATTATATCAAGGCGGCCCAGTTCCTTCAAACGATTGTAAATCATTGTCCATGCGCAGTCTTTGTTGGAATCGATTTCACATTTTCCGTTATTTGTGCCGCCGCAGGGACCGTTTACCAAACCCTTATGACATGCAGTTACAGGACAAATTCCGCCGGTTTCTCCTATAACGCATGTACCGCACTGTGTGCAGACTTCATTATATTCACCGGCGCCCGTTTCTTTTCCGATAAACAGAGTATTTAAAGCCGGAACGGTAATTTTGTTGATTTGACGGGCTATAGTCTGAACACCGAATGCGCATGTCATGATAAGCAGTCCGTCAGCCTGCTTTAACTGGGCTTCAAATTCTCTTAAAATATCTGCGGTAAGATTGTCGCAAGCAACGGGAACCACAGTAGTACCCGTCACCACCTTGCCTTTTTCAGACAAAGATTTTTTCATTGCTTCCACCTGCATTGTTCCGCCGGTTTGAGTAAGAGTAACGCAGGTTCCGCAGCCGATTATAAACACTCTGTTTATTCCATCAATAAGGCTCTCAATTTCTTCCATCGGTTTTTGTTGAGTAATAGATCGAATCATAACTCGCTTTTCTCCTTCTCAAGATCACATCTGAGGCACCTTCTTGCTTCGAAGTGCACATCCTGTTCAGATAGCCCTTTTTCCACTTCCCGGAAATCCTTTATCCTGTTTTCAGGGTCCTCCATATCTTCTTTTACTCTGCGCTTTTCTTCCGTTTCTTCATCATCCAGTGCAAGCCCTATTGTTTCATGCATGGTGGTTTTTTCATCCATAATATGTACTCTGCTTTTCTCACCCTGAAGATATTTTTCAATGGATAAAGCCGCCCGCCTGCCTGAAGCAATAGCCTGAATTACCGTACTTGGGCCTGTTGTGAAATCACCGCCTGCAAAAACACCGGCAATATTGGTAGAAAGGCTGTTTTCATCAACCTTCAGACTGCCCCACAAAGATCTTTCTATCCGGCTGTCTTTTGTTAAAAATGTAACATCCGGAGCCTGACCTATTGATATGATTACAGTATCTGCTTCATGGATCATGGTGTTTTCATCATCTGTAACAAGAACTGATTTCCCGCTGTCGTCATAAACCGTTTTGCTGCCGGCAAATTCCATGCCCGTAACTTTGCCGTCCTTATGAATAATCCGTTTGGGAGACCAAAAAGGACGGATAACCACGCCTTCTTCGATAGCTTCTTCAATATCTTTTTTCCAAGCAGGCATTTCTTCAATTGACCGCCTGTATAAAATCTTAACATTATTTGCGCCAAGCCTTAGAGATGACCTTGCAGCATCGATTGCTACATTGCCGCCGCCGACAACAATCACACCGCCCTTTAGATCAGGTTTATTTTCAAGTCTTATATCAGTTAGAAATTTCAAGCCGTAAAACAATCCTTGAGGGTTATCGTCTTCGCCTGGAATGCCTGCCCGCATGCTGGCCTGTGCGCCTGCTGCAATAAATACGGCAGCAAAACCTTCGTCTAATAGATCATTTACCGTATGGTTGGCATCAATGGGAGAGTTATATAAAATCTCCACGCCGCAGCTTCTGATATAATCTATTTCTTCTTCTATGACTTTACGGGGAAGCCGGAATTCCGGAACTGTAATTCCCAGCATACCGCCGCCTGAAGGCTGGCTTTCGAACACAGTAGTACGATAACCTTTTTTTGCCAGAAAATAAGCACAAGTGAGGCCCGCCGGCCCTGCGCCGACTATTGCTATTTTTTGAGATTGAGTAACCGGGAACGTGCCTTTTCTTCTTCCTATATGTCTAAAATACCAGTCTGCAGCAAATCTTTTGATAGAACGTATTGCAACCGGATCATCCAGTTCACCCCTGCGGCATTTATATTCACAGGGATGTACACAGATTCTGCCGCAGACAGCAGGAAATGGATTCCGCTCCCGGATAATATCGACTGCCTGCTCGTATTTACCCAGTGCAGCGGCAGCCACATAGTTGGGCACATCTATTCCGGCCGGACAGGCATGCTGGCATGCGGAAATCACCATGTTATCACATACTGCTCCGGCACAACGTTTTTCATGAATATGATCTTCGTATTCTTTAAGAAAATATTTCAATGTTGACAATGCAGGTTTGGCGCAGGTCTGACCTAATCCGCAAAGGGAAGTTTCCGCTACGGTCGCTCCGATTGATTTAATTCTTTCGATATCTTCAATCCTTCCACGACCCTGGGTGATCCTTGTAAGAATTTCCAGCATCTGGGTTGTGCCAAGACGACAGGGGGCGCATTTACCGCATGATTCCGACTGGGTAAAACTTAAAAAGAAACGTGCAATTTCAACCATGCAGTTGTTTTCATCCATTACTACCATTCCGCCCGATCCCATAATAGCCCCGATTTTCTGAATAGTCTCATAATCAATGGGCATATTAAGATGCTGTTCCGGTACACACCCGCCTGATGGGCCGCCCATCTGAACAGCCTTGAATTTTCTGCCTTTGGGAATTCCTCCGCCGATATCAAAAATTACATCCTTTATACTGATCCCTATCGGAACCTCCACAAGGCCGGTATTGTTTACTTTACCGGCAAGAGAAAATATCTTGGTGCCCTTGCTTCTTTCAGTGCCGAATTGGCTATACCATTCCCGGCCGTTATTTATAATCATTGCAATATTGGCAAATGTTTCAACGTTATTGATATTTGTAGGCTTTGCGTCCAGGCCGGCCTGAGCCGGGAATGGAGGACGCGGCGAAGGCATGCCTCGCTTGCTTTCAATGGATGCCATAAGTGCTGTTTCTTCCCCGCAGACAAAGGCGCCAGCGCCTTTCTTTAAGCCTATTTTTAGATTTAACCCGGCGCCCAGAATATTTTCTCCCAACAAACCCAGTTCTTCCGCCTGCGCAATGGCAATTGTGAGATGGTTAACGGCTATGGGATATTCTTCCCTCACATAAATATAACCGTATTCCGCGCCTATGGCATACGCTCCGATAATCATGCCTTCCAGCACTGAGTGCGGATCGCCCTCAAGAATAGCACGGTCCATAAATGCACCCGGATCTCCTTCATCTGCATTGCAGATGATATATTTCGGTTTACCAACTGCGCGAAGCGCCAGTTGCCATTTCAAACCTGTGGGAAATCCTGCGCCCCCTCTCCCGCGCAATTTCGAAGCAAGCACTTCTTCTATTACTTCTTCCGGAGTCATTTCAGAAAGCGCTTTTGCAAGTGCCTGATATCCGCCGGCTGCAATATAATGTTCTATTTTTGTTGGATCTATCCTTCCGCATTTTCCCAGAACACGCTTTTCCTGTTTCATATAAAAGGGAATTCGGTTACGGTAGTAAACAGGTTCTAACGTTTTGTTATCATGATAAGCCAGCCGGTCAATTAATCGCTTGTTTTTTAAGGTCTCTTTTACAATTTCAGATGCATCTTCCGGATCAACTTCCTGATAAACAATTCCCATAGGTTCAATAGAAATTAAAGGAGCTTTGGCACAAAACCCGTGGCAACCTGTAGATCTCACTTCCACTTCAGATGAAAGACCTTGCTTTAATATTTCTTCCTGCAAGGCCTTAAACACATCCGCTGCACCGTATGCCCGGCAACCCGTCATGCAGACATGTATTTCCGTTTCCTTTCTAGATGTGTCAGCCAGAATCCTATTGCGAAACGATTCGAGCTGTTTTACGGTTTCAAATTTAGCTGTGTATCCGGGATTGCTTTTGTACATAATATTTATTCATCTCCCTTAAGTTTTCCATACTGATTCAATATACCGGTAATTTTTTTAGGAGAAAGCCTGCCGTAATAATCCCGGTTTGCCATCAGCGTGGGCGCTAAAAAACATGCTCCGAGACAAGCCACTGTTTCTATTGTAAACTGGTAATCAGAGCTGGTTTTACCTTCTTCAAGGTTAAGCTCTTTTTTGATCATGTTAAGAACGCTTTTGCCGCCTTTTACATGACAGGCCGTACCACGGCATACTTTGAGCACGCATTTCCCCTTCGGTTCCGTGGCAAAACCGGAATAAAACGTTATAACACCCTGTACATGAGACGCAGGCAGCTTGAGCGCCTGTGCTATCTGTTCAATAGAATCGGGAGGAATATAGCCTATGCTTTCCTGTATTTCCTGAAGCAAAGGAATAAGACCCCATTTTTCATCCTGATGCTTTTTAATGATATCTGAAATACTGTTCCAGTTGATCGGTTCGGGTTCCATTTAAGTTTTACTCCTAAAAATAGTTACATTTTTTCTATTCTAACTCTGCAGAAACCGGCACCGGGCTGATCCGCCTGCCTTATCTGTTCAAGATTTATAAGATTCATAACATCATTACTGTTTACTGCCATTGGTATAACAATCAGACCATCAGGAAGATCCAAGTTTATCCTGAAATTTCTTTCGATTGAACCGTAAGCTGATTTAACCCTTATTATTTTACCCTCATCTAACCCCAGCTTAAGGCAATCAGAACCTGAAATCTCTACTTCGCCCTTATTGTCGTACAAGCGGATTCGCTCGGAACGTGCTGTTCTGGTACCACAACCAAGATGAAAGCGAAGAGAGCCGATTCTGGCTGTAAAAGGATAATCAGCGTCAGGTAGCAAATTAACTTTGGGCTCAACACAAGAAAATACAAATCGGCATTCGTTTCCTGTAAAAGGGTTATGAGAATCGTTATTTTTAATCCAGTCCTGATGATGATTTCCAAGGCCTTCATACATGGGAACAAGCCTCCGGATCTCCTGTCTTATTTTTTCAATTGTACCATATTGTTCGGGATATCCCATTTTTTTTGCCAAAAGCGATAGAATCTGCCAATCCGCCTTTGCCTCACCAGGAGGTGAAACAACAGGTGTAAATGTTTGGATACGGCCTTCCATATTGGTAAACGAACCGCTTTTTTCAGCAAAACAAGCCGCCGGAAGAATTGCGTCGGCTTGTTTTGCTAAACGGTTGTTTAATATATCCTGGACTACGATAAATTCTATTTTTTTAAGAGCAGCTTCTACACGCTTCGGCTGAGGAAGAGATCTTATAAGGTTTTCTCCCATAATATATGCGGCTTTTATCTGTCCGCTTTCAGCCCCTTCGATAAAACCCAACATATCAAGCCCCGTTTCAGAAGCCAGTTTAACCTGCCAGTTATTTTCAAAAAACTTTCTGTTATCATCAGAACTAATAAGTCGCCGCCCAGGAAGATATTCCGGAACAGCGCCCATATCCAAAGCACCCACAAGATTATTTTCCGAAACCGGAATATAAAAACCGGATCCTTTTTTGCCGATACTTCCGGTTAAAAGCCCCAGGTTTAAAAGAGCATCAACCGTCCTTATGCCTTCAGGGTTATGCATAATATCAGGCCCTATCACAAAAGCGATTTTTTTACCTTTGATCGAATCCGCCGCTTTCTCCAATTCCTGATATTGTATTCTGTTTTCCTGTGAAATTGTATTGCCATCCAAAGCTTTGAGGCATTCGGCAAAACGCTCGAGCCCATCAGTATAACTATCAATAAAATTCTTATCGTAAGATTCGCTTCTTAAGATTATTTTGGATATGACATTTATCAAATCTGCACAGGAAGCTTCCATTTGTAATGGAGGCAAAGGACTGATCCATTGCTTGGCCAAGATTGCCAGATCGGTTCGCAGCGAATCAATCACTACAATCAATGAACCGCTCTTTGCAGCTCTTTTGATATGATAGCCTGCAACCGGCACCGTATGATCGGCATCAGCGTTTACCGCAATAATGACTTCTGCCCCTTTCAAGTCGGACAACGGAGCTATCCGGCATGTTCCGTAAGTCTTTTTTTCAATATATGACAGAAGCATTTGCCCGGATGCATAACTCCCGTTTAATACATTAGAGGTTCCAAAAACAGCGCGAGCAATTTTTTGGAACAAATAATTTTCCTCATTCGAACATTTGGATGATCCGATAAATGCGAGGCTTTGCGGGCCGTGTTTAATATTAATCTCGGTAAGCCTTGCAGCAACTGTTTCCATTGCAACATCCCATGAAACGTTAATTAGCGCTTCATTTGAATTTGCATCTTTTTGCCGGATCAACGGGTGAGTGAGACGGCCAGGCGAGTTGATATAATCATTTGCGAAATGGCCTCTAACACATAGTGTTGCGCCATTGACGGCGCCCTGCTCAGCGGATGGGTTAACCTCAACAATCTTTTGTCCTGAAACTCCAATGGAAAGGCTGCATCCAGCTCCGCAGAATCCGCAGATAGAAGCTGCTTCTCTTTCCGGCGTGCCTGCATGGTGAAAATATTTAGGCGCCAATGCGCCGGTGGGACACAGTGAAACACAGGTGCCGCAAAACGTACAGTTGGAGTTTTCCAAAGCAGTTTCATGAATAGTTGCGGGTCTGGATCGAAAACCGCGGTTATTATAGTCAATAGCTCCCACGGCTACCAGTTCATGATCCGCACGTATACATTTGCCGCAAAGAATGCACTTGCTTAAATCTCTGGTTATGAAAGGGTTGATCTGCTCGTAAGGTTTGTAGTTCGGCATCTGGTATAATCCATGCTCACCAACACCTAATTGCGCTGCAACTTTTCTAAGTTCACACCGGTTTCCCTTCCCGCAAACAATACATGATTCAGGATGCTCGGCCATCATAAGCCGCACAATATTTCGGCGATGATTCAAAACTCTGTGTGTATCTGTTAATATTTCCATCTCCTGCATGGCAGGTGTTACACAAGATGCCATTAAACGGCCGGATTTTTTGTCTTCAACAAGACATATCCGGCAGGCTCCATATGGTTTTAGATCCGGATGAAAACACAGAGTGGGAATATGTATGCCATTTTGGGTTGCAGCTGTTAAGATTGTGGTTCCTGGATTACAAATAATCTTTTGATCATTAATATTGAATAAAATGTTTTCCACTATCAGCTCCCTTAGGTAAAATATCTATTTCAGGCCGGCAGCGTCAAAATATTCCTAAAGCTTGTCTTCACCGCCTATTGTAATAACATGTACTCCCCGGCAAAGGTGCTTTAGGCCTTTAATTGTATCCGATAACATTTTTATACTTGCTTTTTCTTTAGAGGTTTAAAATGATTAACTTGGAGCCCTGCCTCAAATCCGTCAGATGCAGAGATAACCTCATAATCATGTTCATCTTCTTCCAGCGACTGGACAATAGACTCAACGATTATGGGATCATCATCTACAACAAGAATTCTTCTACGGGCATCTTTTGCCTCTGATTCAGGAATGGGAATGTCCTGTTTTCTTATAAATTTCAAAGTCCTTCAGATTGATCCGGCGATGTCCTTCCGGAGTCTTATAAGCCTTGATATATCCTGCATCAATCCAGTTAATATTCGTTGTGGATGAAAATCTACAACGCTTGCTGGTTTGATCAACTGTGAATACGTCATACATCTCGGGACCCTCGTTTTTTGCCCCTCGGGAAACTCTTTTATAATGGAAGGTGGAACTTTAAAAGTTAGATTTTGGACTATTTTGATTAATATACTAATTGCAGAATTATATCTTTGTCAAGAAAATAATCAGTAATTGTCAGGAACAAAATAATCAGTCACGAGAGTTGACGCACAATCTACAAACACAAATGACATGATTCCAATAACAACAATCAATTAGAACAATTTCATATAATTCTCGGGTGTTACTTGTTTAGGTTGTGTATTTGAAACGATTTCATCAAATATTGATTACCTTATCTGCCAGTTGCATTGAGGTAACAATGTCCAGCATGTTAGTGGTTTTACCCACCTGTTTTTTATCGAGCAACTTGAAATGATCCAGACATGTTCCGCATACAAGTATATTAATGCCGCTTTCTTCCAGCTCTTTTAATGCCGGCAGAGCATCTGAACTAACTATCGTTAACTTCACCCCATTGTTCAAAAATACAAGCCTCCAAAGCTCATTTCCCATCTCTTTGAGCGTTTTTATAAAATTTATAATAAGCTTTTTGCCAAGCACCTCGTCTCCAAAACCCATTCTGTCTGTTGCCACCATAATCATGATTTTCTTTATACCAGCGTCAGGTACTTTTTCATCATTCCCCGGCAACTTTTTTTCTTCACAGGTTCCGGCTATAATATAGTCTTCACCTTTACGTTCCACCGAGGTCTTGAAACCTTGATTTTCTAGGAATCTGCTGACATTTTGCCTGGCAGCTCCATTATCAACCATTATCATAACTTTATTTACACCTTCGGTTTCTATTGCGGCTTTTGTCAGGAGCACAGGCGCGGGGCAGGAAAGGCCGCGGGCATCTATCTCTTTATTCATTATTCCCCCATTAAATATAGTTCATATGATTTTGATTTTTTCTTTAGGCTCTGTCGTTACTTCTCCGATAATAGCAGCCCAGGAGATTCCTCTTTCTTTCAGGCTATTAAGAAGATCTTTGGCGCTGTCCGGCCCAACACAGATTAACAATCCTCCGGATGTCTGGGGATCATAAAAGATATCCTGAAGAACAATATCTACAGACGTTGAAATATTCACCATAATTTCACGGAATTTTCGGTTTTTATGCATTCCGGCAGGTATCATTCCCATAGCAGCATATTCTAATGCATCCTTGAGAACCGGCACACTGTTTGCCTGAAGATGGATACCCAATCCTGAACCAAGTACCATCTCAGCCATATGTCCGAGAAGTCCGAAACCGGTAATATCTGTGCAGGCATGCACCGGAAAGTCTTTCATGATTTCGGCTGCATCGCGGTTTAAGGCTGCCATTAGCCGGGTTACAGTTTCGATAAGTTTGTCCGATGCAAGTCCTCCTTTTATAGCAGTATTTATAATACCGGTGCCAAGCGGCTTTGTGAGAATGAGACGGTCTCCCGCCCTCAAATTCTTTTTGGTAATTACCCGCGCAGGGTGTATAAACCCTGTGACCGACAAACCATACTTTAGTTCTTTATCCTCAATGCTGTGTCCGCCCACAAGTACGGTGCCTGCTTCAGTAAGCTTATCAACCCCCCCCTGGATAATTTGCCTCAAAACCCAAATATCCATGGTCTTTACCGGAAAACCGACCAGATTCATAGCTGTTTTTGGTGTTCCTCCCATAGCATAAACATCGCTAAGCGCATTAGCAGCAGCAATCTGTCCGAACCAGTAAGGATCATCTACGATCGGGGTAAAAAAGTCCACTGTCTGGATCAACGCAAGATCATCTGAAATCTTGTATACACCAGCATCGTCTGCCCGGTCCAACCCTACAATTACGTTTTCATCGGTTGGGAACACCATTCCGCACAATGCTCTGTCCAGGTCCCCTGGCGCCAGCTTGGACGCTCAACCTGCGCCTGTTACGGTTTCAGTCAGCCTCAATTTCTTTTTATCTTCCATTAAATATCTCCTTTTTAACATATTGGCATGCAAAAATTTATTTGCATATACCCTATGTTCTCAGGCCTGGGTAAAATCATTATTTTTCTATAGGAATATTGTTGTAATATAATATACCAATAATATTACTCTCACCAATATCATATGCATGTCAAATAGATAGTATTAATATATTTAGGGATATTTATAGAAAAGTTCAATGACGGTTTGCCACCCTAAATATTCAGTAAAAAAATTCTGGTCTTTTTAATTCAATTACGGTATCTTGTCCATTGTGATTCTATCCTTTTATTGTAAGTATCAAAGTTCCGGATAATTACCGGGTAATAATTGCCCGGAGTATAAATTATCTAATCCCTATAAACAACTTTTAGTTATAATTCAAATAGTTAACAAGTACTTAAGGAGGGGAAAACATGAATATCACAGAACGTATCAAAAGAATTTTGCTTAATCCAAAAGAGGAATGGCAGACCATTGCCGGGGAAACGACACCTATTGCTGACTTATATAAAAACTATATTTTTATATTAGCTGCCATTGGGCCGGTTGCCTCTTTTATTGGCATGTCCCTTATTGGAGTGGGCTTGCCTATGGGAGGAACATACAGGATATCAGTAACAGCAAGTATTACGTCTGCGGTTGTTCAGTATGGCCTCATCCTTGCGAGTGTATATATCCTCTCCCTTATTATCGATGCCCTTGCACCAACCTTTTCAGGGAAGAAAAATCTCAATCAGGCCTTCAAGCTGGCCACGTATTCTTCTATACCGGGTTGGCTGGTCGGTATTTTCGCTCTCATACCTGCCCTAGGTGTTCTCAGTATTTTGGGGTTATACGGCCTGTATCTCCTCTATGTCGGGTTACCAGTTCTCATGGAATCTCCAAAAGAAAAGTCCACAGGGTACACAATTTCTGTGATCATTGCAGCAATCATCATTTTTGTCGTCATAGGTGCAATTTCACGAACCTTTATTCCCTGACATGCGCCGAATAATTGAAGAATATTTGCATAACTTACAAAAGGACTGTAAGGTATTTTTCAATTAAAAGTAAATGACGATTACCTTTATGGGGGAAATGATTGGTATATAAAAACATTTTGTTGCTTTTGTTGCTTGGCATATTGTGCGTGCCGGCGTATGCGGATGACCACAACGATAAGGATATTGAGATAAATGTTCATTTGGATGGAGATGATGTGCTGGTAGATGTGAGTTTTACGGTTCTGGCATCTGCCCACCAGGTATGGGATGTGCTAACTGATTTCGATCATATGGCCAGTTTTATTTCAAACCTGCAATCAAGCAAGATTACAGGGCGTTCTTGTACGGTGGTTCAGGTAAGCCAGAAAGGGGTGGCGAAATATGCCATGATGACTTTCCCGTTTGAAACGGCTCGGGAAATGCGTCTGATTCCCTATGAAAAGATTCTATCTCATATGGTGAGTGGCACAATGCGCAAGATGGAAGGGGAGACACAGTTGATTGATGATGGAAATCAAACCCGTGTGGTATATCATGCTGATGCGATACCGGGACTGTGGATTCCTCCCTTTCTGGGCATAGTATTCATTGAGCATGAAACCCGCGAGCAGTTCAGGGAAATGCGGAACGAAATTCTCAGAAGAAAACAAGCGGAGACAAAACAGGCACGAGCAAATGTGATACATATTCTGCCAGCCGGCAGATCTGCCAGATGGCTACATAAGGTTCAACCGGCATATGTTCGGGAAGAAACCGGAATTGCGATCTCAATACCAAGTTGCATTCAAATTCTAGCTGCGTTGGCTTCGTCGGTTCTGTCCTCGGCGTATTATACGCCTGCGGGAAAACCTCCTTGCCGCCTTGCTATCTCTTTGAATGCAACTTGGTATCGATACCAGTCCTTGCTGAATCAGCCAGGTCAGAAATGCTTGTTTGGAATGTCGACTATCTGATAATGGAAGTCCGGAAGCCTGACACCAGCACCTAAGCAGAGAAGGGAATAATCCCTCACTACACTTAGCTCAGTTTATATAGTTTTGCAAAGCCGAATATGCATGGAAGTCGGGGTTTACCAAGGTTGCCCCGATCTGAACGTCCTTAGCTGATTTGTACACATGTTGAGGATCGATTCGCACGTGGATCGGCCAATGATAATTGGGTAAACGGAAGATAATGGTTAACTTTTCTGTGCCGCTATCGTCAGCATTCTGGATTTCCAGTTTCGACCCTTTGGGAACGGTGAACCTAATCCCGCCGATGGAAATGTCCATAATGGTAATTGCTTCAAAGTCAGTCCGTTGCCATCTGGTATCGCCAACATAGGCGGGAAGATGAACCTTCTTTCTTTCAAACCGGCGGCGATTCTGTTTAAACTCCTGATACTCCTTATCACCCTTAAGATGACGATAGATAATAATATTAACAAGTTCGGAGACACTAACTTTTTCATCCCCGGCAATTTTATCTAAGGCGTTGCTTATTTCCGAAGTGGTTTGGAAGCATATTGTATTGCCTTTATCCATCTACATGCTCCTCACTATGCTGTTTCATTATCTTCCTTTATGCTTTATATCGCACGCCGTAACAAATTTTTTAACATTTTAAGATAATACTTAGTTCGGATTTAACTATAGGGCGTCTTCTCAATCCCAGCCAATCAGATCAAAGTGGCAAATTAATTTCCATGAGCCAATCTCACCTTAAACATCAAACAACTTGATTTCATAATAAATTACCCATTTTTGGCAAAACCCTTCTTTTTTTTGTTATTCAATTTTCATGCCAAATATTTAACTAATTGATATAATGTAAATTATTTAAGCATCATTATGCAAGACAAGCTAACATTGTAAAGATTTCCGACGGTTCTGATAGATTAGAATGGGTGTATAAATTAGGTATATATATAAATTACGATATATTGCGTTTGTTTTAATTTTTGTAAACAATTACGACGATTGTATTATTTTCTTACGACATATGCCTGAGAAGGTAAATATTAAAGCAAAATATTGGTAACGTTCAAAAGTGTTTACATGGTTTAAGATTTGATTAAATCACGATCTCTTTCTATGGTTAGAGTTCCACAACAAAAACCAAAAGGAAGAGATCGTGATGGAACAGGAACCCAAAATCCGCTATTAACGCGAAAATTTATGAAATAAATATTGAATAACCTCGTTGATTCAGATAGATATGTGTTATCAAGACAGCATAAATATTTAACCAACGAGGTTATGAATATGATAAAATAAACTGTGTTACCATTCAAGATAGAAATTGCTAACCCCCATGCCCGGGGCGGGCACAACGAAGGATGAAAATATTGATCTTGCGA
>DYJH01000104.1 GCA_020723255.1 Desulfonema limicola
ATGAGCAGAAGAAAGCGGGGCCTCTTATGTGCAGCGAATGCCATGTTAAATAAATTAATAACGCATTATGAGAGGGCTTAGAATAACAATGAGGAACAAAAAACTGATTTTCAGAAGGCCCCTGGTAAAAGGGGCCTTCTGAAATAATTATGCTGCAATGCGTAGCGCTCTTTCAGTTGCAGTTCTGAGTTCGGCAGGGGTAAAAGGTTTTGCTATATAATCAACGGCACCAAATCTTGCGGCTTCGACAGCGGTTTCTATGCTTGCATAACCTGTGACAATTATTACTTTTGTATCAGGCAGTTGAGCCCGTATAGCTTTTAAAAGCTCGAGTCCTTCGACACCCGGTATTCTGAGATCCAGCAGAACCAGTCCGTATTGATTCAAACTGATTTTTTCAAGAGCCTGTTTCTTATCCGAAGCCTGATCAATTTTATAGCCTTTTTTGGCCAGAATCTTTCGCATGTTGTTATTTACTGCAACTTCATCGTCAATGATAAGAACGCTTTTAGACAAAGCAGCCTCTTTCTGTTTGACATACTCTGCTTTTTCGGTTTTTCCAATAATAGCGGCGACGTTTTGTTTCAGCTGCTCATAAGGCACTACCGAAGTGCCGTCCGGCTGAAGGTTCATAGCGTATTCAAAGCCGGCGGCTTCAACAACTTCATCAAAAACAAACGGCATATCAATCCCGATCAGTTTTTTGATATCCTGTTTCGGCGATGCATCTCCCGATGCCTTTTGGGCCTTTTTCTTCTGCGGGCAAAGGTTCGATTTAACTCCTGCCTTGCAGGTATTCCCCAGTTTTTTAAAGATATCGCAGACCATTTCTCCGACCATACAGTAATGTTCCTGGGTCTGATCATGTTTTACCTCAACAACCGGGACATCCGAACGTCCCAGAGTATCTACATATTCTCTACCAGTAACCTGCTCTACTTCACTTCGGTTAAACGGCATGTCCACGTCAATTTCACCCCTGTCTTTGCCCAAAAGACCGGCAAAATTTTTCTTCAATGTTTCATAGGGGACAAAAGACACTCCTTCATGATGGAGATTGGCCAGATATTCAGGTCCGGTTACGGAAACTACTTCATCATAGTTAAATGGCATATCAACTCCAATGAGCTTGGATGTATCTATTTTCTTGGTTTTGGCAGATGATTCCTTGCCTTTTTTCTGCGGACATGCACTTGTTTTTACACCCGCTTTACAGGTTGCCCCAAGTTTCTTAAAAATGTCACACACCATATCCCCAACCTGGCAATAATGCTCAAGAGTTGTTGAAGGTTTTACCTCAACCACAGGCATATCTGAAGGCCCAAGGCTTTTGACATAATCTTCGCCAGTATATTTCGCTACTTCATCCGCTTCAAAGGGGATATCAAAATCAATTACATCGATGGTTTCAACTTCTTCAACAGGAGTCTGAACCATGGGCAGATCGCCTTTTAAAGCCTGGGAAACTGTATTTCTCAATTCATCAGGAGTAAAAGGTTTGGGCAGGTAGTCAAGCGCGCCCAATCGGATAGCCTTCATTGCCGTATCGGTTGATGCATAAGCCGTCATCATCAGAGACTTCATTTCCGGCCAATCTTTTTTTACCTTTTTCAAAAGCTCCAATCCATTCATTTCCGGCATCACAAGATCTGATATGATAAGCGAATAGGAGTCTTCAGACATTTTTTTCAAAGCTTCTTTGGCGCTCAGCGCACAAGACACTTCATAATTATTTTTGGATAAAATTTTTACCACATTCTGACAAATGCCTTTTTCATCATCAACAACCATAATTTTTGCTGTAGGTTCCATATCGCTTCTCCTTATCTTGCAGTATTTTAAAAATATAACATTGGAATTTATCATAAATAATAGACTCGTAAATAAATCATAAAGCAGGATATGTGCCAAATTATATAAAAAGATATTATATGAATTAATTAAGATAATTAGAAAGATAGAAGCATTAGGTGTGTTCTGGAATGTGTATAAGAAAAATATACGAAATGCATGAAATAAGGACAAGGTTTATACTTGCTCTTATAGATGCGTATTATATCGCAGTATGTACAAATAAATTATACAGTGTATTAAAACGTGCTGTATTTTTCTTGCGTTCTGAAAAAGTAAATATCTTAAATTATTGCTTATGCTTCTAAGTTCTCTGTGCACTCTGTGAGAGATTAATTCTTAAGACCCACTCTGTTTGGGCGGTCTGCGAATGTCGTGCTTTTTCATGAGAGCCTGAAAATTTGTTCGCTGAATGCCAACCTTTTCCGCTGCCAGAGTTACATTCCAGTTATGTTGAATAAGCGCATTTAAAATAAAATTTTTTTCCAGTTGTTGAGACACCTGTTGTCTGAGTTCCTGTTTCATTTGTTTTAATTCTTCATTGGTCACCGGCGTCACAGCAAGCAGATTCTCCGGGTTTATGATTTCAGATGCCGGCTCATTGATACCGGCAGAAAGTTCAATCTCAGGAAAATGATTCGTCTCAAGAATTTCTCCTTCACAAAGAATTACAGCCCGCTCTATAACGTTTTTCAGTTGACGGACATTTCCGGGCCATTCATATAGCATAAGCCGCTGTAATGCTTCATGGGCAATAGCCTGAACCGGCCTGTTAATTTGCTTGCTGAAGAGCCTTAAAAAACGTTCGGCAATTTCAGGCAGATCTGAAACTATCTCCCGCAAGGGCGGTGTGTTTATAGGATATACCATAATACGGTAGTAAAAATCTTTACGAAATTTTCCGGTTTCAACCATTTTCGCAAGATCCTGATTAGTAGCAAAAATTAAGCGCACATTTACCTTTTGGACTTCCGATCCGCCCACAGGAATGAACTCCCTGTTTTCAAGAAACCTTAAAAGTTTACCCTGAATTTCATAGCTGATATTGCTTATTTCATCCAGAAACACAGTGCCCTTATTTGCACGCTTAAAAATGCCGTCTTTATCCTGATAAGCTCCGGTGAAGGCTCCACGCACGTGCCCAAACAACTCGCTGGATAGAAGATTGTCCGACAAGGTTCCGCAATCCACTGCAAAAAACACTTCATCCTTCCGGTCGCTGTTTGCATGGACTGCACGGGCAACAAGCTCTTTTCCTGTGCCGCTTTCCCCATAAATCAGAACTGTGGAATCAGTAGGAGCAACTTTCTGTATCATGGAAACAACCTGCCGGATTTTGGGACTTCTTCCGACAAGCTGATGGGAAAGTATTTTAATCTGCCTGCCGGATTCATGTATGGGCTGTTGTGCATGTAAACGTATGGAAGATATGGCCTGCTGTACTACCGAACGAAGTTCTACAGGTGTAAAAGGTTTAGGCAGGTAGTCAAAAGCTCCCAGTTTCATAACTTCAACAGCCGATGAAATCGATGCATAACCGGTTATGATAATTACTTTTGTATCCGGATATTTCTCCTTGATGCTTCTTAAAACTTCCATTCCTCCCATGCGGCTCATTTTAAGATCAGTTATCACAACATCAAAAGACATGGCCTTCATCATAGCCAGCGCATTTTGTCCGTTTTGAACGTAATGAACTTCGAGATCATTTTTTGCCAGAATTTTTACGCAGGCATTGCCGATATTAACTTCATCATCAACAATCAATATCCTGGGAAGGCTATCGCTCATTGTTTTTCCTTCAAACCTGCCGGGAGTGCTATCGTAAATGTGGTTCCCTGTCCGGGCTTACTGCTCACATCAATAGCTCCGCCATGCTGCTCGATTATACCGCTTGTTATTGATAAGCCAAGGCCGGTGCCGTCTTCTTTTGTGGAAAAAAACGGATCAAATATTTTATCTATCAGTTCAAAAGGTATTCCTTTACCTGTATCGCTGACCTTTATTATAATCTGATCTTTATTGGGGTTAAACGACACATTCAGAGTTATGCTTCCTCCCGGTTCCACTGCGTCAGTAGCGTTTAATATCAGGTTTATTACTGCCTGTTCTATTTGTCCCTTATCAAAAAGCAGTTTTGGGATTGAAGCGGAACAAGTGAAATTAATTGTAATATCTTTAAAAGCGGCTTGTTTTCTGGTCAATAAAGCGCATTCTTCCATAACCTCGCATATATCATACTGTTTTTTCTCCGGTTTGGATTGACGGGCAAAATTTAAAAGGCTGGTAACAATTTTACGGCACCGTAAAGTCTCACTTGAAATGGTTCCCAGTTCCTGAAAAATAGGATTGTCTTCTTTAAGATCTTCCTGGATCAGCATCGCTGTTGTTAAAATGGTTGTGAGCGGGTTGTTGATTTCATGCGCCACACCTGCAGCAAGCCTGCCGATTGAAGCCAGCTTATCCTGCTGGAGCATGGATTTCTGCATATTAACATCCCGTGTAACATCTCGTGACAATTCAATCACACCTGTTACCTTTTCATTTTCAATCAGGGGATAGCAGGATATTAAGCAATATATTTCATTATTGTCTTTATCCAGGTGAATATGAGTGGCCTGAGATGATTTTCTTGTTGTAATTGATTCAACCAGCGGGCAGGGGTGTTCAATACCGGAACATGGAATATTTCGATGATGGGTAATCTCATAGCAGTACTTTCCTATGGCATCTTCCCTGTTGATTCCCAGTTTTTTTAACATAGCATTATTAATATCCTCAATCCGGTAGTTGGGAGCAATCTTTATAACTTCTTCATGAATCATCTGATTAATAAGAACATCGCACATTATTTCATTTTCATTGTAAAATTTAAGCTTATCCCGCAATTCAACCAGTTCTTCCAACATGTTAATATCAGCAATAACAATATGAGGTTTATTTTCTCTTAAAAGATCAATGGCTACATCCCAGTTTTCAGCGACAACAACTTTATAGCCGATATCGGCAAGTGATATGCCAAGAATTTTATGGATATTCTCCTCACCTTTAATCAGAAGAATAAAATAATCAATCATATGCTCATTCCTTTCTATCCGATTGTTTTTTTGAGTATTCCAAGCAGCTTATCCGGATCAAAAGGTTTTGGAAGATAAGCGAGGCATTTTTTATTGAAAGGTGGCAACCTGCAAGGCCGCTTATGACGATTTATAATAAAAAGGTAATTTTTTCTGTTTCTGTTATAGGGAGAAAATATTAATGTCAATATTTTTTATTTGTATATATTATTTGTTTGTTGCTGCTGGTTATAACCCATAATTGCGATAAAAAATTATAGGTTCTCCCTGGCAGATTTAACATACATTATAAACATTTTTTTTGCATTTCCACGGGTTTTGTGTTAGATAAAAAATTATTGTTAACATGTTTTGATTTAAAAATATCGGACATGCGGCCAATGTTTGTCACGATGTTAGGCTGATATATATGTCTAAAAAAAATGACTTCATTTTAAAACCCGGAACGGGAGTGGATCTGGTTCTTAATATCAACTCTTTATCACCAAGCTCCAGGCCGTCAATCCTTTTTGATGTTGATGAAACCAAGAGGCAGGTTATTGTTGCCCAGCCTGCACAGCGAATCGACCTCATAACTCCCATTAAGGAAATGTATATCAGCTCTCTGATACACAAAGAGCCATTATCAAAGGCCAGAGTGGGATATGCCTGCCGTTTGCTGGATATAATCGACCGCTATCAACCGGCCAACAAGGACAAAGCCGATGCTGTTTTGCTTGAATACAGCCTGCCCCTTATGGAAATAAATATACGATCGGCCTATCGGTTCCATCCGAATTCCAGCTACGATGTCATTGGGAAACTGGTTTACAAAAACGAAATGTATTATTCGGGGCAGCATTTTATGATTCACAACATATCCATCAATGGCGTGGGATTGATTATCCCAAAAAAAATATCTGAAAAAAGAAATCCATTGATCGATATCACTCAAAGCAGTCATGAAAAAATCGGTATAATTTTAACAAATAAAGCTGAGAATTCCATTGAAACCATCGATAGTGATATTACGGTTGTCCGTACCGATATGGAATACAATGAGGCGAGCGTGTTTGTCGGATGCCTCATGACCTCTCTGCCTTCCAACTGCGAATCGGTTCTCAATAAATTCATTCACAATGCCCTGCTCCATATAATTCAAAAATTCAACCGGTTAAGATAGATGGACTCGTAAAAAGCATTTTTATGCCTGTTCTTCCCGTTTCTCGTAATCTTCCAATGCCAGTATCCATCTGGTTTTATTATCATCAGCAATCAACTGTGACACAATCACCCTGATATTATTTGAGTCTATTGTTGCAAAAAATACTGTTTTATCCAGCTCTTTGTTATGCAATACCTTTTTTAATGCATTAATAAGTTTTTGTTTTTTGTAATCCGGAAATATTGAGATTATGGAGCGGTTCAGGAGTTCGAAATACGGCCTGTTCAATATTCTGGCAGCTAAAGGGTTTATTTCCAAAATTCTTATATCAGTGTCAAGGACTATTACTCCGACTCCTATACATTCGATGATCGATTTTTGAAAATGAAGCGAATCAATCAGTTCAACAGATTCACGCTTTGGCAACATGGCGTCTGGTTCAATGGCGCTGCCGATAACATTAGGCAAGGTTGAATGACTTTCGATCGAATCAATAAGTCCATTAAAGATGGTGAGCATTATTTCTATCTGGTCTTTTGGAATATAATAATCCGCTCCAATTTTATCCAGGATATCGAGATGCTCGACCATTACTCCCGATACTGCGACAACAGGAAAACAATTATCTTTATACTTCATACGGACAAATTTTATAAGCTCAAGTCCGTCAATATTCGGCATAATAATATCTGCAAACATTAAATCGATGTTTTCGGTTTCTATTTTTGAAATTGCTTCTTTTCCGTCATATGCTTTGATTACTTTATAATCTCTTTTTTCAAGCAGCTCCCCTAAAAACTCCACGAAAAAAAAATCATTATCCACTACCAAAGCAGTTTTTTGCATTTTTTCACCCCGATTATTGGTTTGTTTCTATAAAGTTTTGAAGCAGAAATTCTTTTTTAAAAACAATATATTGCAGGCTTCTACTATATCCGGCGCATATTGAATGCCTTTGTTTTTTGAAATCTCCTCCAAAGCCTTATCGATACCGAGTCCGGGACGATAAGGCCTGTGCGAGGCCATAGCCTCAACAACATCGGCCACCATGAGAATTTTCGCTTCGGGCAGAATTTCATCACCCTTCAGTCCGTAAGGATATCCGGAACCGTTCATTCTTTCGTGGTGCTGCAACACTGTCTTGGCAACCGGCCACGGAAAATCGATTCCTTTCAGGATATCATAGCCTATTTGGGGATGGCACTTTATTATAGAAAATTCAATGCTGCTGAGTCGGCCGGGTTTGCTTAGAATTTCAGACGGTACGGAAATCTTTCCAAGATCATGGATCATACTGGCCATGTGAATGCCCTTCACCTTATCCGCTGTGAAATCCATCTCACTGGCTATAGCAGCGGCAAGTTCGGCAACCCTGCGCTGATGGCCTGCCGTATAAGGATCCCTTGATTCAACGGTATGCGCAATAACCTGAACCACTCCATCAAGAGTATCCTGAAGCTTTGCCGTGCGGGTAGTCACAAGTTGCTCCAGTGTTTCAAGGTAGAGCCGTTTTTCAGTCTCCAGTTTTTGTCTTCTGAGGGCATTGGAAATATTTATTATCACCTCGCTGATCTTAAAAGGCTTGACGATATATCCATAGGCGCCCATCTCCAGGGCCTTTTCGGCCACATCAGGATCATCCACTCCGCTTACCATGACAACGGCGGTTTCAGGATACTCGGAAATGACATAACTGAACAGATTCATCCCCGACTCACCGGGCAGGCGGATATCGCAGAGAATGAGATCAAAGCTCTCATCCTTCATGATGCGGCGCGCCTCCTCAGCGCTGGTTGCCAGTGAGCATTCCCGCCGGATCTTATCCATGATGCGCTTCAAGGTGCGAAGAACCGATTCTTCGTCATCAACAACAAGGATCTTTCTCAGGCTTGTTTTCTCATCCATGTCTGTTTCCTTCCACTTTTTTTTACTTTGACATTCATTCCCCCCTTAGAAATCGAGGACTCCGCTATGTACAATGGCATTATCTGCTCTTTTTATCAACAAATCAACAATTTCTCCGTACTCAACAGCGGGGAAGCCGTACCAAAGCCGGCAGAGTATCAATTCGGCATTTGTCTGTTGTACGAATTCATCAGCCATGATTCTTTTCCTTAAAATTTATTTATCATGAGATTGTAAATTAGCCATCAATCAGGTTTTAGTTGTATCCAGCACCGCCCGGACTTTGGCGGCCAGGTCTTTGATTGAGAAGGGCTTTTGAATGAAATTGACACCCTTGTCCAGCACTCCCCTGTGAGCAATCACATCGGCCGTGTAGCCGGACATGAACAGAATCTTGATATCCGGGTAATGGGCATGTAGTCGTTCGGCCAAATCGCGGCCGTTCATTTCGGGCATGACCACGTCGGTGATGAGCAGATGAATTCCACCCGGCTGTTTTCCGGCAACGCGTATAGCTTCACATGGCGTGCCCGCGGCCAGTACTTGGTAACCCAGTTTTTCCAACATCTTCCGGCCCAGCTTCCTGATCGATGGTTCGTCCTCCACCAAGAGCACCATCTCGCTATTGCTTGAAGGAATTTCTGTAACGGTTTCCGTCCTTATCTCCCCTGTTTCGCCTATATGATGCGGCAAGTAAATCTTAAAGCTTGTTCCTTTCCCCGGCTCGCTGTACACGTTGATGAACCCGTTGTTCTGCTTGACAATGCCGTAAACCGTGGCCAATCCCAGGCCGGTACCCTGGTTCATGTCCTTTGTGGTGAAAAACGGTTCGAAAATACTGTCGAGAGTTTCCTTGTCCATGCCGCAGCCGTTGTCGCTGACGGCCAGCAAGGCATACTCACCGGGAACAAAACCGGCGTTATCGGTGCAATAAGCTTCGTCAAGTATAGCTCTGTGCGTCTCGATGGTGACCTTGCCCACGCCGGCAATGGCGTCCCGGGCGTTGATGCACAGATTGGCCAGGATCTGTTCGATTTGTGAGGGGTCGATTTTTACAAGCCACAAGTTGCTCTCAGGCAGCCATGTCAGATCGATGTCTTCGCCGATAAGTCGCCGGAGCATTTTGAGCATGCTCTCCACGGTCTTATTTATATCGAGCACTTTGGGGGCGATAGTCTGCTTGCGGGCAAAGGCCAGCAATTGCCGGGTGATGTCAGCGGATCGTTTAGCGGCAGTAAAAATTTCCGTAAGTTCGGCATGCAGCGGTGAGGACGGATCAACCTTGTTCATGGCCAGTTCCGTATAACCGAGGATCACGCTGAGCATGTTGTTGTAATCATGGGCCACACCCCCGGCCAGCCGCCCTACCGACTCCAGCTTCTGCGCTTGGTGAAGTTGTTCCTGCAGATTCTCCCGTTCCTTCTCGGACCGTTTCCGTTCGGTAATGTCGCTCACAATATGTACAGCGCCGGAAAACTGCCCGCTTGTGTCAAGAATGGGGTCCACAGTAACTTCAAACCAGCCTTCGCCGATTTGAAGCTCCATAGTTTCGCGGCGCAGGCTCTTTTTCGCTTGCAGGATTGGACATCCGTCGATGGGCCGGTCCGTGCCATGCACGATTTCCCAACATTGTTTGCCCAGCACCCGGTCGCTTGATTGCCGGAAGATCCGCTCGGCCGCCTTGTTGGAACGCAACACCCGTTGGTTTTTATCAAGAATCCAGATCGCGCTGTTGGTGGCATTGAAGGTGGTTTGCCATTCCTGCGACACTTGAAACAAAGAATCCTCCATCTGCTTGCGCTCGGTTATGTCGCGGAAAAAGCCGACAAGACAATGTATTCCCCCAATGATAGTGTATGAGGAGCTTATATCGGCATAGAAGATTGACCCGTCTTTTCTCAATACCGGCAGGTTCTCTGCTATAACAATTTCCCCTTTGATCTGTTTTTCAAACGCATCAAGAACATGGGAGATATCTTTTGGAGGGTGGATATCATAAATGGCAAGGTTTTCAATTTCTTCTTTTGTATATCCGAGCATTGAACATATGGCAGTGTTCCCCTGAAGAAATTTTTTAGTTATGGTGTCAGCAATCAGGATTCCGTCACTGGCTTTGTCATAAATTTTCCTGAATTTCTCCTCATTATCTTTCAGCGCCTCCTCCGATCGTTTGCGCTCGGTGACGACCGCCGCCAGAAAAAGCGAGGGAACCGCCATAATGGCGAGGTATAATTGAAGGACAATCACAGCGCCCAGTTGAGATTCACGGAAGACAGATACGCTACCTGTAACGACAAATACGACAGCAATCGCCGCCAGGATGACCAATCCGGAAGTCACGCCGCACATCTCGAAACGCAATGCTGCCCATAACAGAAACGGAAAGATCAAATATGGAAGAAACAGAGAGAAGAGACCAGATGTTAACAAGTAACGGAAGGAAACAAAGTTCACAAGAGCCAGCAGAATAAACAAAACAACAATCTCAAACACTCTTTTCGGATTCCATGTCGCCAATCTGGTTTTTCCCCAGGATGCCCAGCTTAAAATGAAAGGTGTTACAAGAAGATTGCCTATTCCGGTGGAAGCCGCCCACCATTTCCATGAAGTCCAGAAAGATGTCCCAGGTATAAATCCGGATGCCGCTGCCGCTACAAACGATAACAAGCCGTTGCTGAGAATGATTGCCAGGGCCAGAAAACAGAACACATCCCTAACCTTTCTGAACATGATCGGTTCTCCCGCAAAACGAAGCAGCAGCCAGGAACTCAGAACCGCATCCCCGGTAAGTTCGAGCGCGTAAATGGCGCTGACAAAAAGCGGTGTACCTGTGAGCATTTCGGCAATGAAATCCGTTACAAAAAGCACGGCTACCAGATAGGGTCTGACATTGCGCCGGGTCAACAGGATGGCCGAGAGAAAAATGCCTGAAGGCGGCCAGACGGCTGCAATGCCTTCCGGTTGGAATACGAGCAACAGGCTGAGCCTGGCTACGGCAAAATAGATAAGCGCAACAGACGCTATCCAAAGAAAATCCCGGACTGAAGGAGTGCGCGCGTAGACTTGCTGCTTCTGATTATTCTTTTTCACCCTTGACCACCTCATGTAATACTTTGCTCAATGAAAGGGATTCAAATGGTTTGGGGATCATATCACTAAAGAAATTCCAAATTACAAGAACCAAATAACAATGAAATTCCAAATATCAAGCACCAAATGACAATGAAATCTCAAATTCCAAGGACCAAATGACAATGAAATTCCAAATTCCAAGCAACAAATTCCAAAGAAATCTCAAATTCCAAGTACCAAATAACAAAGAATTTCCAAATTCCAAAAACCAAATGACAATGAAATTACAAATACCAATGACTATAACTATTTGGTTTTTTTCAGTATTGATGAAAGAATCTTTTTCAGTTCGTTTGCTTCTTGTATCAAACTCAGGGCTTCATTCGCATTCTTTAAATTATTGGATTCATGAATTAACCTGAGCCAGTAAGCGCTTTCTTTTGCTTCCTTTCTGCTTATTCTTATTCTCATCAAGAAGTCTTTTTTACTTAATGACTCGTTTGCTTCCCGGTAATTTGCGCCTACTGAACCGGAGGCTCTGATCAGTTGTTTTCCATCCTCCATATTCGCAATTGAATTTGGCAATGTTTTAACAAATAGCCTTACAGCTTTCGCAAACTGGAAAGTTCTTTCCTCAAGATCATATACTGATTTGTTATTTATCATTTGTGCTTTGTGATCTCCCCTTATAGTACTTCATTTAACGCTTTGCTCAAAGTTTGCGATTCAAACAGTTTGGGCATTATACCACCAAAGAAATTCCAAAATCCAAACACCAAATAACAAGAAAATTCCAAATATCAATGACCAAATTACAATGAAAACTCAAATTCCAAGTACCAAATTACAATGAAAATCCTAAAGATCATATACTGGTTTGTTATCTGTCATTTGTAATTTGTATTTTGTAATTTGTTTGTATTTTGTTATTTATCCTTGTTTGTCTTTTGTATTTTGTCATTTGTGATTTGTCTTTTGTTATTTGTGATTTGTCTTTTGTTATTTGTTATTTGTGTTTTATCCCTGTTTGTTATTTGTATTTTGTTATTTGTTATCTGATATAGATTAATCAACCTATCGCTTGTCCAGAACTTCCCTTACTTTTTTTGCCAGAAGATCAGGCGTGAAAGGCTTCTGAAGAAAGGAAATCCCTTTATCGAGGACTCCGCTATGAACAATGGCGCTGTCCATATAACCCGACATATAAAGCACCTTCAAATCCCGGCGCTCCCCTTGCGCCAGGGCAGCCATGTCCCCTCCGCTCATCCCCGGCATAACCATATCGGTCAGCATCATATGAATCACTCCTTCGTGCTCGCGTATTATGCGCAGAGCCTCCTGACCATCCGGGGCGCACAGGACGTAATACCCATAACGTTTTAAAGACTTAAAGGCTAAGTTCCTGACCATCTCGTCATCTTCAACCAACAGTACAGTCTCGGAACCATGATATATATCTTCCCTTATCACCGCCTTTTTTGGGGTAAAGGAAGCTTTTTCACACCTTGGGAGATATATCTTGAAGGCAGTTCCTTTCCCGGGCTCGCTGTAAACCCAGATGTTGCCGTTGCTCTGCTTCACGATGCCGTAAACGGTTGAAAGCCCGAGCCCAGTTCCCTTACTTTTCTCCTTGGTGGTAAAAAAGGGTTCAAAAATATGAGGCTGCACCTCCCTGGCAATTCCTGTCCCCGAGTCGCTCACAGCCAGCATAACGTAATGACCCGGTATCACCGATATATGCGCATTTGCATAATGTTCATCCAGATCTACATTTTTTGTCTCGATGGTGAGATTCCCGCCTTTTGGCATGGCATCTTTAGCATTTACTACAAGATTCATTATCACCTGTTCGATCTGCCCTTCGTCGGCCTCTACCTGTTCCAGATCCGGGGCCAGTTCTCTTCTCAATACAACATCCTCGCCAATTATGCGGCAAAGCATATTTTCCATTTTATTCACAACATCGTTAAGATTGATCGCTTCAGGTTGAAGTGTCTGCTTCCGGCTGAAAGCCAGGAGTTGCTGGGTTAATCCGGACGCCCTTTCTCCGGCCCCTTTGATTTCTTCGATTATCTCACGACAGGGATCATCCTTTCCTGTGTCAATAAGGGCCAATTCGGCATTTCCTATAATAGTGGTTAAAAGATTATTAAAATCATGCGCAATACCCGCTGAAAGGATGCCGATAGCCTCCATCTTCTGAGACTGGCGCAGTTGCTCCTGCAGATTTTCCCGTTCCTTCTCGGCCCGCTTGCGTTCGGCCCGATGGCGAAAGGCCTCCACAAGCTGGGCAATGCTGACTATAAAGGGATGCAGAAAATCAAGCAGCTTTTGGTCGTAGCCGCCGGGCCGGTTGGCTATTCCCGCCATGGCGAGCATCTTGCCGCCCATACAGACAGGAATTCCAAGAAATGCTTTAACAGGCGGGTGTCCTTCGGGTAAGCCGCCCCTGCGGGGGTCGTTAAGCGGGTCGTTGGCTATGATCGGCTCTCCGGAGATGAGCGCTGCGCCAAACAGGGTCTTAAGGTTCCGGAATTCAAGCCCAGCCGGCAAATTTTGTTCGTAGTATGCCTGTGTCTCCTTGTTCCATGCGATGTTGGTGAGGGAGTGGGTCTTTAGGTAGGGCTGGCCTTCAGGCGAAAACAGCACATCGCCGATGAATCCGTATTCGCTGTCCATAAGGGCCAGCAGGTCAGACAGGATATCTTCAAACACGCTTGCGATATCATTTTCGGCGATAAAACGTGCTTGTCCACGGGCTATGGCTGCGAGCAATAGCTGTTGACGTTCAATATCCCGCATAACCGCACGTTCTTTTGTCTGATCGCGAAAGATCACCACCACCCCCAGAACATCGCCCATGTTATTGTGAATGGGCGCGCGGCTGTCGGCAATGGGATACTCCGTGCCATCACGTGATATCAGTACCGTATGATTTGCCAATCCTACAATTGAACCCGTGGTTAACACGATCTCTGCCGGATTTGAGCATATTTCCCGTGTTTGTTCATTTATGATATGAAACACCTCGGTTAACGGTTTGCCAAAGGCTTCATCCTGTTTCCAACCGGTAAGCTTTTCAGCAACCGGATTCAGATACACAACATATCCATTAACGTCGGTCGTTATAACGGCGTCGCCAATACTTCTCAGCGTGACCGCCAAACGTTCTTTTTTGTCAGACAAGGCTTCTTCAGCATGTTTGCGCTCGGCTATTTCTTTTAAAAGTTGCGCATTTTGGCTTTGCAGTTCTAATTGCAGCCGGTTAATGGAAAGATGGGTTTTTACTCTGGCCAGCACTTCTTCCGGATAAAATGGTTTAGTTCTATAATCAACGGCGCCGGCTTGAAATCCTTTGGTTTTTGAAC
>DYJH01000105.1 GCA_020723255.1 Desulfonema limicola
TTGGTTTTTAACTGGTCGTTGTTTTTAAAAAGCCGGTCAAGTGTAATTACTTTCCGGGGTTTTTCGGAAATAACGGCTTTGATGATATCTTTATCCGCATTTTCAAGCATCAGGGCAATCTCCGCATCATTTACTATGAAGTAATCTTTTTTCTTTTCTATCTTTGCTGTCAAAGAAATGCCGGATTTTATCAGAAGCTCATACAAAATGTTTTCAGTTTCTGCATTCTTTTCCACTGGGTCTGTATGAAGCTCCAATTACTTCATTAATCCTTCATCGCTTTCTATCTTCGTTCTCCAGATTTTAAAATTGGATCCTCTGAGTTTAAATACTTTAAAGCCCAAATCCTGTTTCGCCTTGTCTTTAGTAAACAGATCGGGTTTGCTTCGTTTTTCTTCTTCAATCTTTTTGATAACCCTGCGAATACGCTCCTTGCCTGTATCGGCTATGGTTTTATAACCCGCCTCATAGGTTTCGGAGTTTTCAGCGCATGTTTCCTGAAGTTGGATGCAGATGAACTTACGGTTGCCATTGTCTTCCTTATTAAGATCAAAAACGGCATGAGCAGTAGTGCATGAGCCTGAGAAGAAGTCGAGAATGATGTCTTCTTCATAGCCAGTGGTTCCTATTGTGAGAAGGGGCTTAACGAATCCAGTTGGTTTAGGAAATGCAAAATACTTTGCACTTCCGAACAAGTCTATTATTTCATTTGTGCCATGTTGAGTAAATACATTATCTATGATTGAAAATGCCTTCGACTGTCTTATATTACCTTGCGTATCTTTCAAATATTGTTTCGTATGAACAGTCCATCCGTCTTTCCCCTTTATAAACTCAAGTTCTTTTTCTTCCAATGCTTTTTGGACTCTATTCTGTGACCATAACCATTGCCTTTTGGGAAGAACTTTTGTTTTATCAGGTGCTGTTATCGGAAAAACCAAATTAGGCCTATCGCCCATACTTTTTGTTGCTTCCAACGGATGCGTACGGTATGGGCCACGCAAATCATATTTATCATCTTTGAGTTTATAATATCTTTCAACTGACTCTGGATTATTGGGCACAAAAATTGGATCTAAAAGATCGATGTTCTTTGCATATAAAATAGCATATTCATGAAGTGAAACCAGATACTTTTCTTTTGCACCTCCACCATATCTTTTTTTCCAAATAATGCAGTCTACAAAATTTTCCTCCCCAAAAACCTCATTCATCAAAAGCCTTAAGTTATGTACCTCATTATAATCAATACTTACAAATATTACTCCGTCATCCTTCAGCAAGTTTCTTGCCAGAAACAGGCGCGGATACATCATTGAAAGCCAGTTGCTGTGGTAATGGCTGCTGTCTTTGCTGTTTTTGCGGAATAAGCCCTCACGGGTCATAAAACCGGTTTCATCCTTGTCACCGATTCTTCCAAGATATTCTTCCTTTGATTCCGAAAACCGGTCGGGATAGATAAAATGATCATTGCCGGTATTATAAGGCAGATCAATATAGATCATCTTGATTTTGCCGTAGTAAGCTTTCTGCAGAACCTTTAATACTTCCAGATTTTCACCTTCTATAAAAAGATTTTCCGTATCATCAAAATTGACAGATTCTTCTTTACATGGAAAAAGTGTGGCTGTGGAAGGTGTTTGCAATACGCGGAATGCATCGGATTTTCCCGCCCAGTTCAGCACATAACGTTCGTTTATAAATTCAATGTCATCACACAGAGAAGCTTTCAGTTTTTCCCAGTCTATCCTGTTTTCTGTAAATGCTTCGGGAATAACTTCTTTAAGCCTGTTCAGTTTATTCTCGGTTATGTTCAAAGATTTCCCGTCCATTTTTATTTCCCTGATATCAGTTAAGATTGGAATAATAAGTTTGATAACATTAACTATTTGAAATAGCAATATTAAGTTCTAACATATTTATATTTCAATATTTATGCTCACATCGACAACTTCAGCAGTGGCTTACAGAAAATATTATTGATCCGCAGATCTTGCAACTTTGTCAAGATAACCGCATTCGAATTTAATATGATCACCCCTCCATAAATCCAATAAATTCCCCCTTAATAAAGGGGGTTAGGGGGTTGTTCCGTCTCGGACCTCTCTTAATAGAGTTCCAAATTAGGTTAACCCTATCAATTTTATCGAAACTTCTTGACATCAGCAATTCATATCTTTAAGTTTTCGGAAATGATATATATTTTAATTACACCGGATTCCGGCTTTTGCCGGAATAACGGAAAAAGGTTTAGCGGAGAATAGTCAAATGACAGATTTCATATATCAGGAAATGTTTCCTCTTGGAAAAGATGAAACCGAATACAGGTTGCTCACAAAAGATTATGTTTCAACCGACACTTTTGACGGAAAAACCATTGTCAAAGTCTCATCCGAAGGATTAACTTTTCTCACCGAACAGGCATTTAAAGACGTATCCCATATGTTAAGATCCTCTCATTTAAAGCAGCTTTCAAATATTTTAAACGACCCTGAAAGCTCCGAAAACGACAAATATGTTGCTCTTGAAATGATAAAAAATGCCGTTATAGCTGCAGAAGGGGTTTTTCCTCTATGCCAGGATACCGGCACTGCCGTTGTGATAGGCAAAAAGGGGCAGCAGGTATGGACAGGTATTTCCGATGAGGAGGCCATTTCCAAAGGTGTTTTTAATGCATATACAAAAAACAATTTGCGGTATTCCCAGAATGCGCCCTTGACAATGTTTGATGAAAAAAACACTGGATGCAATCTTCCTGCCCAAATTGAACTATATGCCGTTGAGGGCGACTGCTACAAATTTCTCTTTATTGCAAAAGGCGGGGGATCGGCAAACAAGACCTTTCTGTTTCAGGAAACAAAAGCAACACTTACCCCGGAAAAGCTTATCGATTTTATGAAGGCCAAGATAAAAACTCTTGGAACTGCAGCTTGTCCCCCTTATCATCTTGCCTTTGTTATTGGAGGAACATCGGCGGAACTGAATCTAAAAACGGTAAAGCTTGCTTCCGCAGGTTATCTTGATTCTCTTCCGGTAAAGGGAAATATTCTTGGGCATGCTTTCAGAGATATTGAGCTTGAAGAAAAACTTTTAAAAATATCACAGGAGCTGGGAATCGGAGCCCAGTTCGGCGGCAAACACTTCTGCCTTGATACAAGAGTAATAAGACTTCCAAGACACGGCGCATCGTGCCCGATAGGCTTAGGTGTTAGTTGCAGCGCAGACAGAAATATAAAGGCAAAGATCTCAAAAGACGGAATCTTTTTAGAAAATCTGGAACATGAACCTGCAAAATATCTTCTACAGGTTAAAGAATCCGAATCGAGCGCTGTTTCAATAGATCTTAACGGACCGATGGATGAGATAAGAGCCATATTAAGCAAATATCCCGTCGCAACAAGACTGCTTCTTTCAGGAAAAATTGTGGTAGCAAGAGACATTGCTCATGCAAAGCTCAAAGAACGCCTCGACAGCGGTAAAGGACTTCCGCAATATTTTAAAGATTATATTATTTACTATGCCGGTCCTGCGAAAACACCCGAGGGATATCCATCCGGCTCCTTCGGTCCGACTACCGCAGGAAGAATGGACTCATATGTTCCCGAATTTCAAAAGCACGGAGCATCAATGGTGATGCTTGCAAAAGGAAACAGGTCAAAAGCCGTAACCGAATCCTGCAAAAAATATGGCGGCTTTTATCTTGGCTCCATAGGCGGCCCGGCGGCAAGACTTGGAAAAGAGTGCATTACAAAAATTGAAACTCTGGAATACCCCGAGCTTGGAATGGAGGCCATCTTCATGATTACGGTAAAAGATTTTCCGGCATTTATAATAGTAGATGATAAAGGAAATGATTTTTTTGAAAAACTTCTTGGATGATTTTAAACTTCAGATAAGAAATAATCGGAAAGATACCGATTAAGAGGTTTAATAAACTTAGACGGTTTTACTCCCGAGTGCTTAATAATGTCCATTATCTGATCTGCTGCCTGTTTTAAAGAATCCTGGTTTACGACACTTCCATCAGCCTTTCCATCTACCGGGCTTTCGACTGTTCCTTCGGCAACTGTCATAATGGCTTGTTCCACAACTACGCTCTTTTTAGATTCCATGCTGGCCTCAAAAGAGGATATAGATTCCAGATTTCCGATCTTATTCATCATGGCAGCAGTTTTGCCTAAATCACCCGAAAAAGTCGATTGCAGTATTTTATCAATGGCCTTCATGGCTTTTTGGATATCTTTAATTTCCTGTTCGCTCAAATTCCCTTCCACCTGCATTGAAAACTCACTGCTGCTGTCAATTGAAATATTTTTCCCGCCCAGACTTAAAGACAAATCATTTACACGGGCTAAGCCGTTATAGGTAGTATATTGGCTTGTGCGCTGAAAATCGGTTGATATGGTTACTTTGTCCCCCTCTGCAGTAAGTATAGTAATGTCCTTGCTGTTTTCTACGGAAGTTGTAACCTGATTGATCCGGCCTGCATAGAATTTACCGTCTCCCAATGAGGGGCCGGCAAAATCTTTTAAATTTGATAAATTCTGGGATATTGCATTCATTATTTCATTCTCTCTTTCACTTGGGATTTTATTGCCTCTAATATTGTCTCCTTTATTTATTATATCGGTGTAACTAAAAAAAACTTGATTATTTATTAATTGTTTAAATCGGCAAGATATAATTACTGATTTTTTACAAGGCGGTCCAGAGGGCTTGAAACAGCGGATATGTTTTTTCCATGACATGAGTGTAAATTCCGAATGTTGCGATCAAAATTAAGACCTTTGGTTCGAAGACACACACACTCCATTAGTATTAGACCGTAGCCATAAAGAATTTTAGCCATCAATAGATGAGTGACTTCCATGTTGGCCAGCTGCCGTATGTTCCATCTTCTAAATTACCCAGCTCCTTAGATTTGTTACTACGGATGTTACCTAATCTGAAATCAGGTTTATTTTCTTATTATCGGCTTGATATTTAATTATTTTTACTTTTTTTTGGGTACACTTGATAGTATATTGGGTAAAAATCATTTTTAATTGTAGAATTATTAAAATTATGGTGCGTTAATAGTTTTTAGAAAAATCCATAAAAAATCCATATATAATGGTAGCGCGTCGTCCAACCAATGGGAGCAGCTTTTATTGTGAAGCACATAGGACTTTTAATATGGGAGGGAGAATGACAAAGGATCAAGATACAGACACGAGATATTTTCTTGATATAGAAATTGAAACTCTCAAAGTTACAAGCTATGGATATGACCATAAGAATAACTTGGATAAAGGTAGGCAGCCTGATTCAAAGTCCCATCGATTATTTCTAACGAAAGGCCAGTACAATAAGTTTATAGAGCGATGCGAGCTGAAAGCTTAACATCTTAAGGGTGATCAATGATCCACTTTGTCAAATTAACATTCTTGTTATTCAGTCTTTTGGTCGCTATTTTAATGATGCCTCAAAAAGCTTTTCCCAAGCCGCCTTGCAGCGACGGCGAAACCGCTGATTACAAAACAATAATAGATGGGAAGGGAAAATTCACCGGATGGGGCGCAGAAACCAGCGCACGATATCAGCCTGTGGAATGGACTCAGAATATTCAGATCACTCAGGATGGCCTCATATGGAGCAGGTCGGAGAAACATATTGGCGGCGGCAAAGAGGTAATGGTCGCCGTCATCAGGGGAGAATCACAGGCAAGAGTGATGTCCTGGATGAGCACTTTGATTTCTCCAGCAGGTAAACAGGAAAGCAGGCTGGACGTTGATTTTACCGATCCGTCCCTGAAATACCCGGAAGATATGTTCCCTGGTTTGCTTTTTCCTTTCCTTCTGAGGGGCGCCGATTTAAAAAGTATTGGAGTGGTGCATGAAGCTCGCATCTGGTGGGGTACGAAGTCTGTATCGAGGGTATCATGGATTGTCACGGGCAAAGAAAAAATCTCTGTTCCGGCAGGATCGTTCGAATGTTATGTAGTTGAGCAGACAGTATTAATTGACGGTAAAGGCTTTGTCTCTTATGCACTCCAAAGGCTTATGCCGAAGTTTTATTTATATCTCACAGTCGAACCGCCCCATTACATGGTCAAGTCTAAACAGTTTAATCCTGGCGGGGATACCCAGACGGATATGCTCATAAGATTCGCACCATAAGAAGACAGCCCGTCATCCAGTGTTAAATACCTGTCTTCCGGGAAGGATATATCAGGGTCTAAGCCAGGGAGGGGGCGTGGGGTCACCCATTAAAGGGTTCGTCTGCTCTTGGCTTTTACTATGTATTTTAATAAATAGAAAGCATGATATGCCTGCTAAGAATAGAATATCCAGATGCATGGTGCCATGTTATAAACACGGCAGACGATTTGAGAATATTTTTATGGACGATACGTATTATGAAATGTTCGTTGAAATTCTCAAGGATGCCTTATATGCTGTTTCTGTTTCCTGGATTAATTCGGGGCAGGCTTGGCTCATGGCTTTGCACTTAGGGTTGGTCGCTCCCTTCAGTCGCTTTCGCCTTCGGCTCACCTTCCGCTTTGCTCCGCCATCAGACAGATCTTCACGATTCCGCTCTTGCCTTCGGTTAATGTTTATGCTAATGAAATTAATCACTACCAGGATTCATACATATAGGGGACTTTCACCCCATAAGTTCACGCCCATGCCGGGCGTACCCCAAGGTATTAAGCTGACAGCAAGGCCTGCGCCCTTGTTCTCTCGCTGCCGCTCGGCTGCAAGCTTATACCTTGCAGTAAAACAGATATACCTGGAACCCTTCGGCAACCTCGTCGGCTTCATAGGAGGAGACGGAATATATTTAATAACACTAATCTAAAGGAGTTTAAAATGAAACATGTAATAAACGCTGATCCTCTCGGGAAAATTGCACTGCAAGGATATGATCCGGTGGCATTCCACACCATTGGCAAGGCAGTGAAAGCCAATCCAGCCATATTTGCAGAATATCGTGGATACAAGTATCTTTTCTCCTCCGATGCAAATAAAGCAACGTTTTTAGAGGAAGCGGAAAAATACCTGCCTGCCTACGGAGGCTACTGTGCGTTTGGTGTCTCCCTGGGCGTATTGTTCCCGGTAGAGATCGACACATGGGAAATCATTAACGGCCATCTCGTCTTGCAATACAGTCAGGATATCAAGAAAATGTTTGAGGAAGACAAAGACGAGAATATTAAAAAGGCAAATGCAAATTGGCCGAAAATAGTAGAGTCAACAAACCGGTAATTGAACCACAGGATAGACTGTAGCTCGCTTCGCTCTCACAATCTATCCTTATTCGTTAGGAATCATAGTCAGGGCTTTTCCGACGATGTCTTTATAGAGACAAATGGTGTCATATGTTAAATGTTGGGGCTAAGCTGTTACTTTCCCCTTTCATAAGCAGATTGTTGCAAATATAAATTTTACAATTTTTATTAAAGTCGGTGGAAGCTCTGGCTGCCCATGACTGCTATGTTATGTGTACATGGAGAAGAAATATTGAAAAAATTTTTATGCAAAATATGTTTGATATTATCTCTAACAGCCAATGTTTGGGCACAAGAGGTAAATAGCGTCAAAGTTGATGTATTGGCCAAAGCTAGTACAAGTTGGGACGGGATGGCTCTTCCGGATTATGAAAAAGGCACGCCTGAAATAACGATTCTACGGATCAAAATTCCCCCAAAAGTTCAATTACCGCTACATGAACATCCTGTAATAAATGCGGGTGTATTGTTAAAAGGAGAACTGACAGTAGTAACAAAAGACAAGGAAACATTGCATCTAAAAGCCGGAGATTCTATAGTCGAAGTGGTTGATAAGTGGCATTACGGAATAAATGAAGGCAATGAACCTGCAGAAATTATAGTTTTTTATGCTGGTGTGCAGGGATCACCGGTAACCATTAAAAAATAGAGTTCCATACTAAAGCTCGCTCTTTCAGCCGGCAGAAAATATTTTTTAGCTGGAGAGCCTGATAGGTAAAAGTTAAATAGGATTAAAAATATCTCAATTGTTCAAAGCCCATATAAAATGTTAACACAGATTATAATGAACGGCTTAAATAAGTTGACATCATTCACACTCACTCTAAACCTCTCACGCAGCGTGAGAGGTTTAGAGTGATGGGTATACAAAGTAATTTTAACGATAACTATAATTGATGAAATCGTAAAAAGCATTTTTATGCCGCCAAACGGCATTCTATTATGAAACGAAGTCAAAATCGATTTCTGTCATGCCCGAATTTTTTTGTCGGGCATCCAGTTCGATCCTGGAGTCCCGCCTTCGCGGGAATGACAAGAGTGCGCACGGGGATGACGACTTTCATGGAACTCAATAACCGGCTACTATTAACATTACTAATGAATTTCAACAAATTATATAAGTTTTATAAAAAACGACTTCGTTGGAAGTCAAAAAACGACTTTTTACTCAGCGGGAAAGGGCTTCCCCTCTCCCGCCACTTGAAGTAAATTCAAGTGGTTCCACCCTCACCCCAGGCCGGGGCTTACCCGCCCTCGGCCTGTTGATGGACTTCTTACGAGTCCATCATAATCACCTACCACGCCCATAGGACGTGGTTTGATGAAGCCCCCTCGAAGGGGGCATCGCTCTCGTTTGCATTTAGAGCATTATGTTAAATATCTGGATCGTTTTGATCACAAATATCTTTCCTGATCATTTCTTCATCCAGATTAATTGTGCTTATAATATCCCGTTGCCCAAAAACTAAACCCGTCATTCTTTTGGTTCCCAATATTTGACGGTGTATTCTGATAGCACTTTTATATTCTGTCCCTTTTGGGAACTTTCCCCGGGGAAGAGCCTATATCTTATTTTCTTCCCCGCTGGAATGGTCGAACCTTTTAGGATCGCACGGGCTTAGCCCGTGGTTTAATTAAAAGCGATTAGAGCTTATATTGGAATATCCGAATTTAGGCAATTGATAAGCAAAAAATGCTGCAATGCTATTTTGGGTACATTATTCCGGATACGGTCTATCCTGAACTTGATAAAATCTTACAACCAGACATTTTAAACAATTAGGCGGTTGAAATTATAGCTATTCTGTATTGACAAAGCATCATGTTATTAATATACTTCACCATTCTATAAACTAAGTCAAAGTCTTTTTCACATCAATAGAGGAGGTAGTATAAATGCCGGTCAGAATTGGAAAGATGGAAGGCGCTGGACCATATTATGGGATACCTCTTGCTGAACTCCCGGAGATTGAATGGAGCCCTGAAGAGGAACTGGAGATAGAGCGCTACTGCACAAAAATATTGAAGAATATCTCAGAATCCGGTGATGACATGACGCCAATGGAGAGGTTTCGGGCCACCCTGGCAGGCGAACCGAGAGACCGTCTCCTCGTTGAGTCCTGGTTCTACATCGTTTATGCCGTCAGATCTCTTGATGCATTTGCAGATGCCATGAAGCCGATAGATTGCTATCGCTATCCCAAGCTTTACCTTAAGGCTCATTTAGCTAATTTTGCCCGCTACCCCGTGGATGTGTTTGTTATGGGTCCGATGACCTATGCCGAGGAAATCTGGGGCTCAGATGCCGTCTTTCTGGAGACGGGCAATCCTGAGGCAGTGGGCTCGAAGCCGATCAAAACCATGGCAGACCTTGAAGACATCGAGGTTGCCGATCCCCTTGTACACAGCATGGTTCCCCAGTATCTCTGGGCTGCGAAAGAGCTCCGTAAGATATTTGCAAAGTATGGCATAGACAAAGTCCTACCAATGGAGATGTGCTTCTGCACAGGTGGAGATGGCACAGCACTTGCACAAATGATGGGCTACAACCAATTCCTGAAGGCAGTTCGCAAAGAGCCGGATCTTGCAAAACGTTGTGTCGAAATAGCAAGCGACTGGTCAATCAAGTTCGGCACCGCAGTGATGACGATAGGTAAGCCCGATTTTGCCTTCATGTGAAGTACTGTTGGAGTGCTTCCTGTAGGAGGCCACGAATACATGGCTGACGAGCATGCCAGAATCGGCAGGGCAATAGCACCACTAGGAGTTCCCTTCGCTCATGCTTGGCCATTCGACGGATTGGCCGGCTGGATGCCGTTGATGCTTGAACGAGGTGGATGGGGCCCAGGCAGTTTTTGTGGCGCCATCGTCACCGGGGACGTAAACTACAAGTCATTTACAGAATTTTGTCTGGAGCACGACCTTTACGCCAGTGCTTGTATTTCCGACAAAATCCTTCTAAATGGGCCGATTTCGGCAATAGAAGAAGAGGTCAGGGTTCGTTGCGAGCTTGCCAAGTCGCGCACAGGCTCCAGATGTGCAGCTGGAATCGCAACACCTGATTACTTCACACCTCCGGCCCATATGGATGCAGCAATTGAAGCAGCCAAAAAATTCGGTCGCTTTTGATATGGGTCAACCTAAGGCACTAATACAGAAGTGCAGAATATAAATGGAGACTGGTCAGATGACAATCAAGGAGTTTTTTCAGAAGATAGAGCAGGCTGTCATCGATCTCGACGAAGATGCTCTTGAAGAGCTTATCACTCAGGCAATCGAGGAAGGTGTGCCGCCAATCGATTTGATAGTCAAAGGTATGGGTCCAGGTCTGGATGTTGTGGGTGATGGATATGCAAAGAGCACAAGATTTATGGCCGATCTGGTGGTTGCCGGCGATATCATGATCGAGGCTGTCGATAAGTTGCGTCCTCTGCTTGAATCAGGTGGCAGCTCCCTGGGTGAGACTATGGTTATAGGTACCGTACAGGGCGATATTCATTATGTCGGGAAGCGGGTCGTCGGAGCCATTTTTACCGGTGGCGGCTATAACGTGATTGATATAGGTGAAAATCTTCCGGCCAGTGCCTTTGTGGAAGCCGCCATCAAGCACAAGGCAACCGTGGTGGGAGCTTCGGCAATCCTCTCTCCGGCTAAATCTTACTGCAAGGTCATCGCAGACGCTCTTACTGAGGCGGGCATACGAGATGATATAATTTACGTTGCAGGCGGCACAGGGATCACACCTGAGTATGCACACAAGCTTGGCGCCGACTGTTCCGGAGAGAATGCCGTCGCAGGCCTGGAGTATGTGAACAAGATCAGATCGGAAAAGCTCAAGAAGCTCAAGGATCAGTAATCAAACAACCAGGTCAGAACAACCCAGAACAATTTTACTTAAAAGCAATAGCGGATTTTGGGGGCTGCCTCGATAATAAATTTTACAAACGGGATTTCTTGTTGTGCTGTATTTAATAGATGCTCTTCAGGGAATTACCCTGATGGAACTAAATGATAGTGCTATAGATACACTGAGTTTTGCGATAAACTTTAACGAACTTTTATATAGATTAGGTGAGTAACTATATAAATAATTAAGATTAGCCATACAAACAAAAAAAAGGAGATTATACTATGAAGACACTGGTTATTGCTATCTTGTTTTTATTAATAACATCAGGTGCAGCATTGGCATCGGGCGGCCAGAATCAGGGAACAACTGGATCAGGAACAACATCGACAGGTTCAACTTCCCAGGGTACAGCCTCTCAACCGAGAACCGGCAGATAGTTATCTCGGATGCCCATGGATACGGCACCGAATTACCCATTAATCGAAGCTTACTGAACCGCGGCATGCAACGGGTCGGCCATATAACCGGCCTTCTGTTGATTCAAAATGTTATAAACATCTGGAGTTCAAAAAGGAATAAGGAGGAATTGGAATGAAAAAGATATTAGTCCTTGTATCGCTATGTTTGACTATAGTGGCATGTGCGGGGAAACCTTCCAACAATAGTCCGGAAGCCCTTGCAAAAGCGCTTGTCCATGCTATGATTGAAAGAGACCGAAAAACAATAGAAAGTTTATACAGTTCCAACGCAGGCTTTTTTGTGGGAGACCTCGATACTAAATACAAATATTTTAATAATCAAAAACTGTCCGATTACACCTTCAAGGAGGTCGATGCTTCAAAGGTACTGGTCACTAAACCGGGAATGCCCACAATCACCATAAAAATCATACGGGAAGGGGAATCATATTATTGGCAAGCTGTCCTTGATCCATCTACCGGTGGAGATAGCTAATAAGCATAATCGACACGGTTGGGTATAGTTTCAGCAATTGCCGCAACGCTGATTTCTGCCGTTATGCAACAGTTTATTACCCCTTTTTTTACACGATTACGATGAGAGTCTGTTTGGTAAAGGTTTAACAGAACATAATAATATCTGCTCACCAAAGGAGATTCAAACATGTTAATAAAGTATTTTATGACACAAAACCCTATAACTGTAGATGAGAATGTTTCAGTTTTGGAAGCTGCGGAGTTGATGAAGAGAAATCGTGTGCGCCGGTTCCCTGTCATGAAAAACAACAAGCTGATCGGTATTGTTACAGACCGCGATGTTCGTTCCGCAGGACCTTCTCAGGTGATTAGCTTTGATAAGGCTGAAAGAGAACTTATGCCTGACCTTTATGATTTGCTCAATAAAATTACAACAAAAGATATCATGTCCAGAAATGTTATCGTTATCAACCCCGATAAAACAATTATAACCGCTTCTCTTACAATGATAAAACATAAGATTACCGGTTTGCCTGTGGTGGACGATCAGAATAATCTTGTTGGCATAGTTACACGGGGAGACATTTTCAAAGCCATGGTCAATTTCTCCGCGACCCACCAGGGAAAAACCCTGTTTGGTTTTTCTCTCGAAGATCGTCCTGAAATTGTTAAAGATATTTCAGATGTAATCAGAGCACATAATGGGCGAATCGCTAGCCTTATGTCCTCCTACATGCCCGGAGATAAGCAGGTTCGGCAGGTATATATACGCATCATGGATGATCCATCGGTTGACCGGATGGCATTAAAAAATGATCTTGAGAAAAAGTTCAAGCTTCTGTTTATGATTGAAGATGACGTTACTATTCCATGATTTTCATGTGTAAGAAAACGGGAGGTTATATCTTTTTTTCGTTTACAAGACGGGCAAAAAACTCAAACGATCTGTTGTATGTTTTTTCCGCATCGCTTGAAAAACAGCACCCGGGCAGCTCTCTGCTTTTAAGATGATATTCCAGGCAATCACAGCAGTTCCCCTTTCTGGGGCAGGGTTCATAACTACAGCTACACGATGAGAGGTTTTTTTCGTTCTTGCATTCCATAACAACAACTCCTTTATCCCGTTTGACTCGATATTTATTAGCCTATATCATCGTAATATTATATACATAAAAGTTACAATAATTGGAATTGTTTTATAACATAAGGAGATAATATTTTTTATGGATCAAAATTTATCTAACAGCTCTCGTCAAAGAGTGCAAAAAACAATCCGGCATGAAGCAACGGACAGAATCCCAAAAGGCGAGCTTTGCATAGCCGATGCCGTAATAAGCCGCGAATTAAATTGCGCCAATGTCGGTTTTGATGAAAAACTTTTATTTGTCAACCAAATCGGCCTCGATATTATTACCATTGCTCCTGTTTTTCAATATGGAAAAGAAAAGCTTCCCGGCACGGGTGAATCAGAGTGGCCGGATATTGAAAAATGGTGTAAGAACACTTCTTTGTTTACTTTTGCTCTTATTAACGGAGCATTAGAAACAGGCATGCGGATATACGGATGGACGGAGTTTCTTAAAATTATAAAAAAATCACCTTCAAATCTTTTGGCATTTATTGATCAAGTTGAAAAGCTGAATATTTCAATGTTTAAAGAAGTTGAGCAAAAGGGTGCCAACGGCATAATATTGGCGGACGATGTCGCTTTCGCCAAAGGACTATTAATAAATCCGAAAATTCTTCGAGAATATTTTTTCCCTTCTCTTGCAAGACAGGTTGAAGAAGTTAACCGCCTGGGACTTTTTGCTTTCTATCATTCGGACGGTTACTACCAGGAAATTATTCCCGACCTGATTGAAATGCATTTTCAGGGCATACAATGCATAGAACAACGATGCGGAATGGATACGGCTAAATTGCAGGAAGAATACGGAGACCGGATTTGTCTGTGGGGGAGTATTGATATTGAAGATACTGTTAAAGCGCGTGACCCGGATAATTTAAATAAAATTACAGATTCCCTGAACAGACTTCATAAAAAAGGACTTATATTGGGCACAAACAACGGCCTTTATGAGGTAACGGATATTGCAGGTTTAAAAGCAATTTTCCGGTCATTATATTAAATCGAGTTTGGATTGACAACATAACACAAGGCCGTATAGCCGGTTTTAGGGAAAAAGATATTTTTCATATAGTTCTTGCCGGAAAAGACCTTTATCCTCA
>DYJH01000106.1:0-6000 GCA_020723255.1 Desulfonema limicola
TACTGCTCCAAGCCTGTTTAAAAAACTATTATAATCTGCTTCATCGTAAAATATATCAGCTCTGTCTATCCCCCGTGCTATAATTTGATGAATTGCGCCGGAGGCATCTGTTCTGGATTTTCTAGGCATGTTTACCCTCTATCATTCATTACTGCAAATATCAACTAATATTTTGATGTACGTCCCCTTATTTCGTCCCCGTCCCCTTATTACGTCCCTGCAAATATCAACTAATATTTTGATGTACGTCCCCTTATTACGTCCTTATTATTTACAAAATGTTATTGTCGTTTGCTTTGTATTATGTTATAAACACAGAACTTTTTATTAGCTTGTTATTCATATGAAAAATAAATTAAATTCTGGCTACAGGCATATATTCGGGCCAATACCGTCAAGACGGCTTGGTGTTTCTCTTGGAGTAGATCTTTTGCCTGCAAAAATTTGTACGATGGATTGTATATATTGTGAATGTGGTAAAACAAAAAACCTTACAATCCAACGAAAAGAATATGTGCCTGTTGAAAATGTGAGATATGAGCTAAAGGATTTTTTTTCTACAGACCCTGTTATAGATTATGTTACTTTTGCAGGCTCAGGTGAGCCGACATTACACAGTTGTCTTGGGGGTTTGATTCATTTTTTGAAATATAATTATCCGCAATACAAGGTCGCAGTGTTAACTAACGGAACTCTTTTTTACGAACCGGAAGTTATAAAGCAGGTTCTTGATGCTGATCTTGTCAAAGTATCATTAGATGCCGCATCATTTGAAAAGTTTGCGCAAATAAACAGACCGCATCAGGCGCTGGAGCTATCAAAGATTATAGACGGTCTGATAAAATTAAGAAAAAAATATAATAAAGAATTATGGATCGAAGTGTTTCTTGTTAAAAATTTAAACGATGATAAAACAGAGCTGAAGAAAATTAAAGATATTATCAGCCTGATCAAACCTGAACGGACTCATATAAATACCCTTGACAGGCCTGGGACTGAAAGCTGGGTTGAAGCTGTTGAAGAATCTGCTTTAACTGATATTGCATCGTATCTAAATAATGCAAAGACAATTAAGAAAGGCAAAATATCCTGTGGGACATATGTTAATGAAACAGAAAAATTTATAATGGCTACTCTTAAAAGAAGACCCATTACAGCAAAAGATGTTTCACGCATATTAAATATTAATGAAAATGATGCCGAAATATCTCTTAATGCTTTATTTGAAAAAAGACAGGTTGATAAAAAGAAAATGCCGCGGGGGATATTTTATTTTAATAGAAATTGATTATTGACAGACTTGATTTATCATAGTTGATTTTTAACAATACGTCTGAAAATAGCAACGGGAGGGTCCAATATGCCTATTTATCAATGGAAAGGGCGAAATAAAAGAGGCCAGATCCAAAAAGGAGAGATAGAAGCTTTAAGTGAGGAAATAGTTAAGAACAGGCTTAACGCACAAAAAATCACTCCTATCAAAATAAAAGAAAAGCCGAAAGATATTTTCGAAAATGTATCTTTTTTACAACCTAAGATTACAGAAAAGGATATAATTGTTTTCGCCCGTCAATTCTCCACAATGATTGATGCGGGGCTTCCAATTGTCCAATGCCTTGATATTCTTCACTCCCAGCAAGAAAATAAGACTTTTAAAATTATGCTTAAAAAAATAAAATCATCTGTCGAAGGCGGATCGACATTAGCAGAATCTTTGAAGCAATATCCCGAACAATTTGATGATCTTTTTGTGAATATGATAGCAGCAGGCGAAACAGGCGGTGTTCTTGATACGATTTTACAGAGGCTTGCCGCTTATATAGAAAAAGCTGCAAAACTTAAAGGGCAGGTAAAGGGCGCATTGGTATATCCTACGGTTACTATCTTAATCGCTATAGTAGTGCTTATAATAATTCTTGTTTTTGTTATTCCGGTCTTCCAGCAGATGTTCAAGGATTTTGGAGGATCGCTCCCTGCACCGACACAGTTTGTTGTTGCTTTAAGCGAATTTGTTAAAAAAAGAATAATTTATCTTATAATAGCGGCTGTCCTTTTTGTAATAGTTTATAGAAGGTTTTCAAAAACCGAAAAAGGGCGATTAATCATCGATGATCTTTTTCTCAGATTGCCTGCTTTTGGAATTTTATTGCGTAAAGTAGCAGTAGCTAAATTTACACGCACAATGTCAACTATGCTTACAAGCGGAGTTTCAATATTGGAAGCGCTTGATATAGTTGCCAAGACCTCCGGGAATAAAGTAATTGAAAAAGCCATATACGATGTTCGCTCCGGAATTACAGAAGGCCGCACAATGTCCGAACCTCTTGGGGAAAGCGGCATATTCCCTTCCATGGTATGCCAGATGATTGCTGTGGGTGAAACTACAGGCGCTCTCGATGCCATGCTTTCTAAAATTGCCGATTTTTACGATGAAGAAGTTGACCAGGCAGTTGCAAATCTCATGTCTCTTATTGAACCTTTCATGCTGGTGTTTCTTGGTGTCACACTAGGTGGCCTGGTTATAGCCATGTATCTTCCTATATTCAAAATGGCCGGAGCAATCGGGGGATAATATTTTTTATGATCAAACCCGATTTGAGTGTAGATATTGGCGGAATAAAGCTCAATAATCCGGTAATGACCGCCTCAGGCACTTTCGGATATGCGCAAGAGTTCAAGTCGTTTATTGATTTAAATAAGATTGGCGCAATAATAGTAAAAGGTTTATCCCTTGAACCATCGAAAGGAAATAAGCCGCCACGTATTGTTGAAACGCCATGCGGGATGTTAAATGCGATTGGTCTTGAAAATATCGGAATCGGAGCCTTTATAAAAAATGTACTGCCCTTTCTTAAAACTTTGTCAGCCCCCACCATTGTCAATATTTACGGCACAAGTATAGATGAATACTCTATGCTTGCTGAAGTGATAGAAGATATCGAAGAAATAGCCGGAATAGAAGTAAATATATCCTGTCCCAATGTTAAGAAGGGAGGGATTGCTTTCGGGATTGATCCAAAGTCCGCTTATAAGGTTACAAAAGCTGTGCGAAAAAACACATCAAAGCCTCTAATGGTCAAGCTTTCACCGAATGTGACAGACATTACTGAAATAGCAGCAAGTGCGGCTGATGCAGGGGCTGATTCTTTATCTCTTATAAATACAATAACAGGCATGGCAATAGACATCCAAACAAAGCGTCCAAAGCTTTCAAATATAACAGGCGGGCTTTCAGGTCCGGCAATCAAGCCGATAGCGCTTCGGATGGTATGGCAGGTTGCTCAAAAAGTTGAAATTCCTGTAGTAGGCATAGGAGGAATAATTTGCGCAGACGATGCCATTGAATTCATAATAGCAGGCGCAACAGCCATTCAGATCGGCACAGCCAATTTTATAAATCCAAGGGCAACTGTTGAGATAATAGAAGGCATAGAAATATTTCTGATGGATAGAAATATTTCGAGTGTCGCAGAACTTGTAGGCACATTGGATACAACCTGCTAAGCTTTATATGTTTTTATTTGATGTGGAATTAAAAAATGAACATAAGACCGTTTGTTGGCGTTGCAACAAGAATATAGAATATCCGTGAGGAAGAATAATGACTGGTAAAAACATCAATATATGCACACTGCACGATAGCTTTTCTTTGAAAGATAAGATTTTCATGCGAATAGGGTGGTACGGGTTTATGGCTGTTGGAACCTATGCAATATATAAACAAAACCCGCTTTGGGCCTGGGCATATATAGCCTATGTAATAATAGGATTCGCCTTGGTAGTTATACCCTGGCTGTGTGCTCATTGCCCATATCCCTATCAATTTTCGACCTGCCTTTTTATGCCTGCCGGCTTCTTGCGAAAATTTTATGCCTACAGGGGGCCAAAGCCATCCTTGGCCGGTAAAACAGCTGCCTGTGTCATCATGGTGGGCACAGTCGTTATACCGAACTTCTGGTTGATTAACGACATGCCGCTTATCACAATCTTCTGGCTGTTCGGGCTCCCTACTTTGCTGGCTTTTCCATTGCACTATTGCAAACATTGCCGCAACTCAGGATGTCCGGCAAACAGAGCTGAACAGTAACAGTGAGAGTATTTCCTGCTATAAACTAAATTAATAAAGGTGAGTTATGACTAAACTGCAATGGGACAATCCGCCGGAAATGCAAATCGATCCGTCAAAAAGTTATAAGGCGGTTTTGCAAACAACCAAAGGGGTTATCGAACTTGAATTATATCCGCAGCACGCTCCAAAAACGGTTAATAACTTCGTTTTTTTGGCCGGTCAGGGTTATTATAACGGAATAGTGTTTCACAGAGTGGTAGATAATTTTGTAATTCAGGGCGGTGATCCTACGGGCACCGGCATGGGCGGTCCGGGATACAGGTTTGAAGATGAAGTAAAAAACAATCCATTAAAACACGAATCAAAAGTTATATCCATGGCAAATGCAGGACCGAACACAAACGGAAGCCAGTTTTTTATAACCCATTGCTCTCAGCCGCATTTAAACGGAAGACACACGGTATTCGGCAAGGTAACATCCGGAAAGGATGTTGTGGATAAAATACGGCAGGGCGATAAGATAGAACAGTTAACAACTATCGAGATGTCTGATAAACAGTAAAGCGTCTTTTATGTTTTTTTCGCTGAAAATACTGATTCCGTTTATTTCAAAAAGAGCTGCTGTCACGCCTTTACCGTTTTTAAGAGTTTTTGTAAAACTTCCGTTATAGATAAAAGTGCTGCCGCATGAAGGACTATTTTCTTTTAATACCGCTATCCTGATACCATTGTTTGCTGCTGTTTCAAGCGCCTTTTGCGCTCCTTTTATAAAATAAGCCGTAACATCATCACCGGTTATGGTTTTTACTCTATCTTTTTGCTCAATAACACAGAACCCGTCTTTGCAGGATATTTCGGAAGGGGGCCTGGATACAGGCAAGCCACCTGCAACTTCAGGACAAAAAGAAATTATAACTGATATTGTTTTAAGTTCATCAATAATTCCTTTTGGCAAAGGTGTAATAAGCCCATCATAGCGTGTATTTTCTCCCATTAGGCAGGCGCTTACCAAAACTTTATGCATTGAATAGCGCTAGTAACGATAATAGTCAGGTTTGAAAGGCCCTTGTACCTGAATACCGAGGTAATCCGCCTGCTTTCTGCTTAACTTTGTCAGTTTAGCTCCAAGACGTGACAGATGAAGGCGGGCAACCTCCTCATCAAGCGTCTTTGGAAGAGTATATACTTTATTTTCATATTTTCCTGTTGCAAGCGCTATCTGTGCAAGACATTGGTTTGTAAAGCTGCTGCTCATGACAAAACTTGGATGGCCGGTTGCACACCCAAGATTTACAAGTCTTCCTTCCGCAAGTAAAATTATTGATCGTCCTGATTTTAACACCCACCTGTCAACCTGCGGCTTAATGGGAATTTTTTTGCACTCAGGAGTATTTACCAGATAACTTGTCTGGATCTCACTGTCGAAATGACCTATATTGCAGACAATGGCTTCATCTTTCATCTTTTCCATGTGCTCGCCGGTTATGACATCACAGCAGCCTGTTGCTGTTATAAATATATCGCCTTCAGACGCAACATCCTTCATGGTCGACACTTCATAGCCTTCCATAGCCGCCTGAAGAGCGCATATCGGGTCAATTTCGGTAATCACTACCCGAGCGCCAAAACCTCGCATTGACTGGGCGCATCCTTTTCCAACATCGCCATAACCGCATATTACTGTCATCTTTCCTGCAATCATAACATCGGTTGCCCGTTTCAAACCGTCTGCGAGCGATTCCCTGCATCCGTAAAGATTATCAAACTTCGATTTTGTCACAGCATCATTAACATTGAAAGCGGGAAAAAGAAGCTGGTTGTTTTTTGCAAGATGATAAAGCCTGTGAACACCCGTAGTAGTTTCCTCAGAAACACCTTTTATTCCTGATGCTATTTTTGTCCAGAATCTGGGATTTCTTTTATAGCTTTCC
>DYJH01000106.1:6010-14221 GCA_020723255.1 Desulfonema limicola
TCCTTAAGCCTTGATATCAGGCATTTCATATCCAGGCTGTTATATTCCTCATCAAGCAATGAAGGATCGTTTTCAACCATAACGCCCTGATGAACATAAAGTGTGGCATCGCCACCGTCATCTACTATCAGGTCAGGGCCTGAACCGTCCGGCCATATAAGCGCCTGTTCAGTACACCACCAGAAATCTTCAAGCGTTTCACCTTTCCAGGCAAATACAGCGGCAGATTTTTTTTTGGCTATTGCAGCGGCTGCGTGATCCTGAGTAGAAAATATGTTGCACGTAGCCCATCTTATATCTGCTCCAAGCGCTTTTAATGTGTCTATCAGCATGGCTGTCTGAATAGTCATGTGAAGGCTTCCCATTACTTTTATGCCTTTAAGAGGTTTTTTGGGGCCATATTTTTCGCGAATTGCCATAAGTCCGGGCATTTCTTTTTCAGATAATTCCATTTCTTTGATGCCTAACCCGGCAAGAGACATATCAGCAATTTTATAAGGAAGTGAAAGATCAAGCTTGGGCGCTGCCATATTTTTTGTATTTTTAATGCGATTGAGCATAGATACTCCTACAAAATATTAAAGATTAATAGTCTGGACGGCTTTGTAAAGGCTTCATATGCAAGGCGTCGCAAATCTTGAGGAATGAAGCGTACACTCCGTACGCTGCAATGACGAAAGATGAAGCGCAACGCAGCAGAGGGAGTTTTTACGAAGCCGTTTATAATCCCGCTTTTTCTTTCAGCAAGTCAGCCATATTGGTTTTTTCCCAGGAAAATTCCGGCTCATTCCGGCCAAAATGCCCGTAGGCTGCGGTTTTTTTGTAGATGGGCCGCAAGAGGTCAAGATACTCAATAATTGCAGCGGGTCTTAAGTCGAAAACCTCGTTAACTATTTCGGCTACGCGTTTTCTCGGAACGACTTCCGTTCCCTTGAAATCAAGCATTATTGATACGGGTTTTGCAACGCCGATTACATAAGCAACTTGTATCTCGCACTTTTTTGCAATGCCGGCAGCTACTATGTTTTTTGCAATGTGTCTGCCCATATATGAAGCGCTTCTATCTACCTTGGATGGGTCTTTGCCTGAAAAGCACCCGCCACCGTGACTTCCCTGCCCGCCGTATGTATCAACTATTATTTTACGGCCGGTGAGGCCGCAGTCGGCCATTGGGCCGCCCAAGACAAATTTTCCCGTGGCATTTATAAAAAATTTTGTATCGCCATCCATCATATTTTTGGGAATAACCTTTTTAACAACATCGTTAATAATAGCTTCCCTGAGATCGTCATAGGTAACGTCAGGTTTATGCTGAGCCGCAATTACTATAGTGTCAACTCTTTGGGGAATCCCGTTATCATATTCTATTGTCACCTGGGCTTTACCGTCCGGTCTCAAGAAATCAAGCGCTCCGTTTTTTCTAACTACCGAAAGGCGTTGGCAAAGCTTATGTGCATATACTATGGGCATGGGCATTAATTCCGGAGTTTCATCAGAAGCATAACCAAACATAAGGCCCTGGTCGCCCGCTCCTTGTTCTAAAAACAGCCCCTGTCCAGGATTTACCCCCTGGGCAATATCCGGTGATTGATGATCAATGCTAGTTATTACCGAACAAGTTTTCCAGTCGAATCCTATCTGGGAAGAACTGTATCCGATTTCACGAATGGTATCCCTCACAATCTGGGGCATATCAACATAGCATTCAGTTGTTATTTCTCCGGCAATGAATGCAAGACCTGTTGTAACAAGAGTTTCACAGGCTACTCTGCAGTTTTTGTCTTTTTCCATAATAGCGTCAAGGATGGCATCGGATATGGCATCCGCAACTTTATCGGGATGTCCTTCGGTTACCGATTCTGATGTAAAAAAGTATTGTTCATTGTCCATTAATCATCTCCTTTTATATTTCCATATGGCATTGCGAATTTTAACAGCGCTTTTATTATACGATATGTTGCTCTTAAGGCTTTAAAACCATATTGTCTATAAGCCTTGTTGTCCCGACTTTTACTGCAAGAGCCATCAAGGCCGGCCTGTCAATTGTTGTCATGCTGTCAAGTGTTTCCGAGTCGCAGATTTCTATGTAATCTATTAAGGTATCGGGATGGGAATTTATTATGTCTGTTGCTTCCTTAATAATTATTGATGAATCTTTTACCCCTGCTTCTACCATTTCCATAGCTTTTTTCAAAGACTTATATAATGATAAAGCATGAATCCTTTCTTCGGAGCTAAGATAACTGTTTCTTGAACTCATGGCAAGACCGTCTTTCTCTCTCACGGTAGGAGCTCCGATCACTTCGATGTCGTAATTAAGATCACAAACCATTTGTTTTATTACAAGAAGCTGTTGATAATCTTTTTGTCCAAAAATTGCAATATGAGGTTTTACAATATTAAATAATTTTAAGACAATAGTAGTAACTCCCCTGAACAAAACAGGCCTTGACAAGCCGCAAAGATGATTAGGAAGGTAATTCAATTCCACATAGGTTTGAAATCCATTTGGGTATATCTCTTTTGCATCCGGCAGAAAAGCTATATCCACATGTTCTTTTTCCAGCAGCTCAAGATCTCTTTCAATATTTCTCGGATATGCTGCCAGATCTTCGTTTGGGCCAAACTGGGCGGGATTGACAAATATGCTTGCAACAACAACATCAGCCACTTCACGGCCTTTTTTCATAAGTGAAAGATGGCCTTGATGCAAAAAACCCATTGTAGGGATAAAAACCATACATTCGCCGCCTTCATGAATACGGTCTGAATATTCTTGCATATCTTTAATTTTATTAATTGTCTTTATGGCGCTCACCTCACTTGTTATAAAAGCATTTTTGTTTAATATTATTATTCAAAAGGGTTCAAGGAGTCAAGAAAACGTTATTTATTCCAGGAAAATAAAGCAGCTCCTACAATAATTGAAATAATAGTCATTATAATAAGAATTGCAATCTCCATGCTGACATCTGATAGTTTCGCTCCGTCATTCATAACTCTCCTCACTGCTGTAAGCATATGGGTTAACGGAAAAAGTTTTGCTATCAGTTTTATCCAGCGGGGCGATCCTTCAAGCGAAAACCATACTTCGGATAAAAACATCATCGGCCAGCTTATAAAATTCACAACACCGCTTGTAAACTCTTCACTGAAGCCTCTTGCGGCAATAACAAGCCCATATGCGCTAAGACACATGCCTCCTACAAAAAAAATTACAAAAAGATCAAAATAAGAACCCGCAACCCTGAATTTAAAAACCAGATTACATGCAACCCACACAACTACAAGGGTAAACATAAGAATAAATATTCGCGACAGCACTTGTGAACTCAGATATTCAAAAGCCGTAAGCGGTGTTGCGTTCAGGCGCTTGAGTACGCCCATTTTCCGGTAGCGCACTACTACATACCCAACACCCCAAAGAGCGCTGAACATCATATTCATAGCAAGTATCCCGGGAAACAGCCAGTCGATATATCGTATTTCATTTCCTTTTATTTCTTTTTTTTCCGAAAGGTTAGGAGCATCAGGAAACAAAGAACCCTTAAAGAGCCTCTCAACTATATATCCTTTCGGAGAACTGTCGCTCACCCAATATTCGTGAGATTTTGAGCCTGCTTTTACAAGAAAATCTATCTTATGATGTTTCAGCTTTTCTATACTTTCCTCAAAAGATTTAAATCCGATAAACTTTATATAGCGGGTTTGTTTAAATGATGAAGGAAGATCAATATTTTCATACTGTATTATTTCATGCTGAGACGGAAAAACGCCGACCTTGTACTCAGTATAATCTTTGCTGCCGAAAATTATTCCGAAACCGGCCACTATTAAAAAAGGAAAAAGAAAAGTCCAGCCAAGTGCCGACCAGTCTCTGAAAAATTCGAGATTGCGGGCATGAAACATTGCCCAAAGTCTTCTGATACTCATATCTAATCTATTTAATCTCTTAATTGTTTTCCGGTTAAATTTAAAAATACATTTTCAAGATTCGGGGAACGGACAACCAGTTCTGTTAAATCAGTGCCTTCCGATATCAGCAAATTAAGACAGGAATTAATGTCGCTTGTTCTTATTTCGATATTGCCGTTTATCTCTCTGAATCGGAATGGGCTCTTTGACAGGGAAAAGCGAATGCTGTTTTTGGGTAAAATTATGCTGATATCTTGACAATATTTTTTTATAAGCTGACCGGGCGTTCCCTGCGCAATTATCTTTCCGTTATCCATTATTGCAACTTCATCACAAAGACGTTGTGCTTCTTCCATGTAATGAGTTGTCAAAACAATCGTTTTCCCTTCTTCTTTAATTTTACGAATAATACTCCACAAATTTCTCCTGGCTTGAGGATCAAGTCCTGTTGAAGGTTCATCCAAAAACATCAGCTTGGGTTGGTTAATCATTGATAGAGCAAGCATGAGGCGTTGTTTCTGGCCGCCGGAAATCCTGTCATTCATCCTTTTTTGTATTTCGCTCAGATTGCAGATATCAAGAATCTCTTCGATGTCTGCCGATTTATTGTAAAGATATTTAAATATTTTCAAGGTTTCACGCAAAGTAAGAGATGAAAGCAAAGCGGTCTGTTGAAATTGAATTCCGACTTCCTGTTTAAAAGACGATGATCTTGGTTTGCCTTTATACAGAATTTCGCCGGAAGTGGGAGGAACAATATCTTCAATCACTTCAATAGTAGTGGTTTTACCTGCGCCATTCGGGCCGATAAGGCCGAAACAGGCGCCCTCGCTTACTGAAAAACTTATGCCGTCAACCGCAACCACTTCTTTATATATTTTAACAAGATTTTTTATTTCGAGCAGATAATTCATAATATAACTTTCAAACAAATCCCCCTTTACTCCCCCCTTTATCAAAGGGGGGCGAGGGGGGATTTTATACCGTTCATCATAGTTCCTCAGTCAGATAGATTGAGGATTATCGGAATCATTTTTATGTCTTGGACGCAAAAGTTCGTTTTTGTAAACCAAAGTGCGATATGGGAAAGGAATTTCAATGCCTTCTCTATCAAAACGCTTTTTTATATTTTCCAGAAGCCAGAATCTTGCGCTCCATGCATCATCTATATCCAAAACCCATAAATACAGCCTTAGTCCGATTGAAAAATCTCCATGAGATTTAACCTTTACAATCGGCTCTTCCTGTGCATTCCTGTCACGGCAAGGACAGTTATATGCTTCCTCAATAATAACTTTTCTGGCAAAATCAATATCAGTGTCATAACTTACCCCCAAATCCACAATGCACTTCATGCGGGGATCTATGATACTATAGTTTATCAGTGTCATTTCATCTAGTTTCGAGTTTGGTATAACAAGCCGTTTATAATCCCAGGATCTGACAATGGTATGACGTAGCGTAATGTCCTCAACAATGCTATAGTCGTTTTCTATCGATATTTTATCTCCGATTCGAATGGGTCTGTATATGGCAATGCTAAGGCCTGAAATTATATTAGCAAGAGATGATTTTGCCGCAAAACCTACAACAAGAGCTGTAATGCCTGCGCCAGCAACGATTGTGCTGAATAATGCTCTAAGCCCTGGAACAAGGCTCGCATAAACTACCAGGAATAACATCCAGATAAGAAGATTTTTTATACGAAGACTATACTTAATTACTGTTTCATCAATCTTGAATTTCAGTTTTCCTATTACCCACTGCGATCTTTCCGCCAGACGAGTTGTTATGGCACAAACCCATAGGGCAATAAGAACCAAAATAACAGCCAGGGATAATGCTCCCAATCCTGTGGAAGGATCTAAAACATTTTTTATATTGAGCCAACTCGCATCCATAGTGACCACTTAGTGTCTTATCATATCTATCGGTTTAAATTTTGCTGCCTTATTTAAAAAAACGATACAACAAACTATATCGCCTTTCAAGATGGAAAATTAAAAAGCCTGCTATAAAATACTATGTTGTCAAACAGAAAACCATTTGACACCTTATAATCAAAAAGATAATCTTAAGTTGAACATTATCTGTTTTGTTGAACCGTAATAGCGAGCGCTAAGATTAAAGAAAAAAGGTTTATACAATGCAAAAAATCATAAACGCAAAGGAGCTTCGCGCATCTTTACCAAAAATTGTTGAGGGAGTTAAACGCGGAGAAAACTATACAGTTTTATACAGAAGCCGTCCTGCCTTCCGGATTGTGCCGATTAATGATTATGACAGGATTGCTATCCCTCTCTCGAAAGATCCCCTTTACCATGCCAGCGCTCTTGGAGAATCTTCTGATGGTCTGACTGCCATTGACCATGATGCGATTTTGTATGGAAAACTTCGAATATGAATAGGCTATTTGTTGATACTGCCGGGTGGATGGCAATGGCTGATGCAAAAGATCCGCTTCATATTAAATCACTGGAAGTCCGTGACGGCTGGCTAGAACAAGGTGGTATTTTGGTGACGTCCAATTATGTTCTGGATGAAACACTTACGTTGATCCGAATGCGTATTGGATCCGAAGCAGCAGCAAAATGGTGTACGATGATATCTGACAGCCCTCGATGTAATGTGGAATGGATTACTCCGGAGCGTATGGAAAAAGCTGTCCAGTGGTTTTTCAGTTGGAGGGATCAATCCTTTTCGTTTACCGACTGTACAAGCTTCGTTGTTATGAAGGAACTGGGGATAGAAGACGTTTCAACAGGGGATCGACATTTTTCCACTGCCGGCTTCCGGATACATCCGGTTCATTTCGAACCATAAAAGTACAATCTATTCCCCCCGGAGAAAATAAAGCACCTCACTAAAAATTTTCTCCTGTTCCATTTTTTTTACCTCATTTATTTCATTGCCAAAGTTTTTCATTTTACCTTGCAAGTAAAATGATTTTTAACATTTTTAAGCATATAGTCAAGGAATAGGCACAAACACCTATGTATCATCTATAGGCTTCGCTCCGATGCCGTATCACGGTGATATCCACAATTCTATCCTTGTCGTCGATTTTATAGACAATTCAATATTCTCCCATTCTCATACGCCAAAGTTGGCTGGAACCTTGAAGTTTTTTGCAACCATTAGGTCGTGGATTATCTACCAGAGCTTCAATCATAGCGAGTATACGGGCAGCAATGCTGCTTGGTAAATATTCCAGCTCTCGTCGAGCAGACCGAGCGAAAGTGATTTGGTAAGTTGGCATTTATCGTCTTCCGAGCACTCGTTTCCGGACTTCTTCTATCGTTTCGCGCGGCTCCTTTTCTCTATCTTTTGTCAATAATGTATCGTAAAAATCCTCCCAAAGATCTCTGTGCTTTTTTAGGTCGATTATGACAGCTTTCTTTTCGTTTTCTTCATCCACGACGAAATTGACTCCCTTCACCTTTTTCCGCTGACCAAATACAGTCTCAATCTGAATCAATCCTCTTTCAACCATTCGATTTCTTAGGCGTAAGCGTTTATAAATGCTACCATATCAATATCTTTTCAGATTGCATACTTAAAAGCAAGTTGAATTTGATTATCATTTATCAGCCAACAATTTTCAGACTATAAAAACAAAAAAACAAATTGACTTTGATAAGTCAAAGTGATTGGTCATTACAGCTAATAAAAAAGGTTATCTACAAGGTGATAATTCTATGCGCACTTTTCATAATTTCTTGAGGGCGGCTCTTGTGGCAAAACAGAAAAATTTAGCCGGAGGCCGGTTATGAAAATAAATTCAGCGCCAACCAATCCATATATATATTACTTATCCTTATCCAGCTTTCATTAGTTCTATCATGTAGTAATAATCCCTTATCAAATACAACAAAAACCATAGATATTCTCGCTTCACCTTCCAACTACGCAGACGGATTAGTGCGCGTTAAAGGCAAGGTGACAGAGTCTTTCCTTTATTTAGGGCAGGGCTATTTCATGATAGCCGACAATACCGGAATAATAGCCGTCATTCTGTCTAAGATATACCCCAAAGTTGGGGAAGAAATAAAAAATAAAAGGACAGGTAAAGAATGCGTTTGTTATTTGTGGCAAGAGTTTAACCGTGATTATTGAGAACGATAAAAATTTAAGAGCCATAATGTGGAATGTTTTATTTGGATACTTAAATTAAAGAAGAGGAATAAAAGTGAAAAAACATTTTGGCCTTTCGTTTCTGTTGTTTATAACGGATCTTCCCCCCGGAATAATCGATAAAAACAGCATAACAATTTAATATATAAGTATAATAGAATG
>DYJH01000107.1 GCA_020723255.1 Desulfonema limicola
GGGATCAAAGTCACCAATGATAGCGCCGTATCCCTCCGTGCCAAGCTTTTTAACGAGCACAAAGCATCAATGTCCAAACGGCATCAAGTTGCCTGCTACGCCCCGAACCATTGTTTGCAGATTCTTGGCGTTTCAGTCAAGTTCGTTTCATAATAGATTGCCGTTTGGCGGCATAAAAATGCTTCTTACGAGTCCATCAATTCTAAAATATCCCTATGCAAACTTACCCCTGTCTAGATTGCGATATTGGATAGCCTCTGAAATATGTTCGGCTTCAATTTCCGTTTTTCCTGCAAGATCGGCTATTGTCCGGGCAATTTTCAATATGCGGTTAAAAGCTCTTGCGGAAAGTCCGAGTTTATCCACGGCAGATTCTATAAGAGAGCATGAAGTGTCATCAATTTTACAGTATTTTTTCATATGGCGGCTGTTCATCTGAGCATTGCAGTATATTTTGGATTTGACAAATCTTTCGGCCTGAACAATCCTGGCTTTTGAAACACGTCTTTTTATTTCTTCCGAACGTTCTGAAGGAAAATCCGTCATAAGATCCCTGTATGCAACTGCCGGAACTTCAACATGAATATCAATTCTGTCCATTAAGGGCCCAGAAATTTTTGATCTATACCGGTGTATTTGCTGGTATGTGCATTTGCATTCATGCTTGGGATCGGAAAAATAACCGCAGGGGCATGGATTCATGGCTGCAACGAGCATGAAGCTTGCCGGATATGTTATGGATGAAGAGGCTCTTGATATAGTAACTTTCATGTCTTCAAGTGGCTGTCGCAAAACCTCTAGGACGTGCTTTTTAAATTCTGAAAGCTCGTCTAAAAAAAGAACTCCGTTATGTGCAAGGCTGACTTCTCCCGGTCTTGGGACATGGCCTCCTCCTATTAAGCCTGCATCTGAAATTGTATGATGAGGGGATCTGAAAGGCCTTTTTACGATCATGGCCTCTCCATGCTCAAGCATGCCGGTAACACTGTATATTTTCGTAGTTTCCAGCGCCTCATCAAATGATATGGGAGGCAATATTGAAGGAAGTCTTTTGGCCAGCATGGTCTTTCCCGAACCTGGAGGCCCTATCATTATTAGATTATGGCCGCCGGCTGCCGCAATTTCAAGCGCCCGTTTTGCGTGTTCCTGTCCTCTTACCTCCGAATAATCGACTTCAAATCCACTGTTTTTGTTAAACAATGAGGTTACATCGGTTTTTGCCGCTTCCAGTCTTTCATATTCCCGAAAAAAACCGACAACCTGAGAGAGTGTTTTTACAGGAAAAACCGAAATTCCGTTAACAACCGAAGCCTCCTTACCGTTATCAAAAGGAACAATGATACCTTCGTAACCGGCGGCTTTGGCTGCGAGTGCCATCGGAAGCGACCCGTTTACCGGTTTTATGCGGCCATCCAATGAGACTTCTCCAAGCACAAAATAACCTGCAAGCCTTTTTTGTGTGATGATTCCGGTTGCAGCAAGGATTCCTATAGCAATAGGCAGATCGAATCCTGTTCCTTCTTTTTTTATATTGGCTGGAGCAAGATTAACAGTTATCCTGTCATCCGGGAAAAAATATCCGGAATTTATAATAGCAGATTTAACCCTCTCTCTGCTTTCCTTTACCGCTGCTTCCGGAAGCCCGACTGTAGTAAATGAAGGAAGCCCCTTGGCTATATCTACTTCCACTTCCACAGGATAAGCATCAATACCGATAACTGCGCTGCTTAAAACCCTTGCAAGCATGTCTCCTCCTCTAAAACCAATAAACAAATTATGTAATTCGAATTTATAAGTACGATGCACACTATTTGATGCTTCTTTTTTTTACTTACCAGCTCATTAACTTATCAACTTATGAGATGTCATTCGCATATATACATGATGTTATTATTAACATCAAGAATTTGTTGACAATCTGAAAATAGTTAAGATAAGCTAATGTGGGTCAAGATATGGTTGCATCATTAATCTATCTAAGATATATTAAAACTGATTATTAAACATTAAAAAAATAGATAATGGCTTGTTATTTAAATCAAAGAACTATTGCAACGTCAGTCTGTTGCTCGGGAATTGGAGTTCATTCCGGAAAACAGGTTAATCTTACAATAAAACCTGCACCGGCAAACTATGGCATAAAGTTTATAAGAACTGATCTTCCTGATAGACCTAGCATACCAGCCCGCTTCAGCATGGTCGTTGATACCAGCCTTGCAACAGTAATTGGCCACAATGGGTTCATAGTCTCTACTATCGAACATCTTATGGCTACTTTTGCCGGCTTATCAATTGATAATGCAATAGTGGAGCTTGATTCATATGAAATGCCGATAATGGATGGAAGCGCTGCACCTTTTACACGCATGATTAGAGATGCTGGAATAATAGATCAGAACAGCCCGAGATATTATTTTGTAGTTACAGAATCTATTGAGCTTAACAAAGATGGAAAATCTGTTGGGGTGTATCCTTCATCCGATTTTAAAATCACATGCACTATTGACTTTGATCACCCAGTTATCAAAAAACAAACTTTTTCAGTAAGCATAAGCGATGAAATATTCGAAAAGGAAATTGCCGGGGCAAGAACTTTCGGTTTTTTGCATGAAATAGAATATCTCAAGCAGTATGGTTTTGCAAAAGGAGGTTCTCTTGAAAACGCACTGGTTATTGACAAAAATTCCATTTTAAACGATGATGGACTGCGATTTCCGGATGAGTTTGTAAGGCATAAAATTTTGGATTCAATAGGTGATTTTTCTCTCCTAGGCTTGCCTGTGATAGGACATTTCAAGCTTAATAAATCCGGTCATGCGTTTAATCATGCTTTTATTGAAACATTTTTTTTAAAAAAAGAATCATGGGATACCCGTACTATTTCGTGACTATAAATGATAAAAAATAAAGTTTTGATAATTTTCATTTGTCTTCTTGTTTTAATACCTGAAGCAAGCTTAGCTCAGGTTGCAAAACTCAGCAACATAGCTATTGCCAGAGATAATGACAAGCTTCTTTTTAAAGTGAATTTAGATGGCGCTTTTACTGATGATATTAAAAAGGCGATAACAAGCGGCGTAGCAACTTCTTTTACTTTTTATATCAATCTTTATAAAATTAACAACCTTCTGTTTAGAAGTAAAATCTCAGAAATATTAATAACCAATACTATAAAATATGATAATCTGAAAAATGTATATACTGTATCAAGATCCTGGAAGAACGGCGAGCCGGCTACAACTGAGTCATTCAAAGAAGCACAGGAACTGATGACTCAGATTGACGGATTAAAAATAGCCGGTATGGATAAGCTGGGAAAAAACAACAGCTACCGTATCGAGGCTAAAGCCGAACTAAGTAAATTCACCCTGCCTTTTTATCTGCATTATATATTTATTTTTGTTTCCTATTGGGACGTTGAAACAGATTGGTATCTGATAGAATTTGTCTATTAATTTTTACTATTGTATTATTTTCAAACCATTATGAAAAATAACTCAATAATTGTCCAATCCGAAACAAGTTCCCTTCAGGAACGTTCAAGGCGAAAAAGAGAAGGCATTATTATAATTGCAATTATAATTGTTGTTGCCTTTTTAACATTCCTTGAAACAAGAATAATAAAATTCGGAACAGAAATTCCTATATCAAATACCGTTTTAATGTTTATTCTTATAAACGTTAATTTATTATTGCTTATTCTATTGATATTTCTGGTATTCAGGAACCTTGTTAAACTACTATATGACAGAAAGAAGAATGCGATAGGAGCAAAGCTTAGGACAAAACTTGTTATAGCTTTTAGCACCCTTACTCTTTTACCGACCATAATTTTATTTTTCTTTTCAATTAGTTTTATAACAACCAGCACTGAATTCTGGTTTAATATTCCTATTGAACAGGCTCTTGACAATTCGCTGGATATTGGTAAATACTACTACGGACAGTTTCAGGAACATAACAAATTTTATCTCCAAAGAATTGCATATCAAATCAACAGTAAAGGCTTGCTGGACCCTTCACAGAAAAAATCTCTTTTTCACTATATGGAAGTTGTACTACGATCTTTCAACATCCAGGCTATGGAGCTTTATAACAGCAAATTCAGACGTATTACTTTTATAATTGCTCCCGGAATGGAAAGAATGCCTCTAGGAGTCATTGATCCGGATGATTTTCAAAAAGATATGAGCCCCTATGGCGTTAGAACTATAAATGAAATAGTATCGGATAGAGAGGTTGTGAGAACTATATGTACGGTTCCGTTTGGGGTACGGCCTTCCGAAGCAATATGTTATATTGTATTGTCTAACCAGCTCCCCAGAAAAGTTTCCCATAAATTGAAATCCATTTCTCTTGGCTTCGAAGAGTACCAGCAGACAAAACTTTATAAAAAACCCATACAGATTTCATATTATATTTTACTATCCATAGTGGCCTTGCTTGTCCTTTTTTGCGCCATGTGGTTTGGGTTTTACCTTGCTAAATCAATTACTACTCCAATCATGGAGCTTGCCGAAGGCACAAGGCGTGTTGCAGAAGGAGATCTGAGTTTCAGTATTGATGCCGCTTCAGATGATGAGATAGGCAGTCTTGTCGATTCATTTAATAAAATGACAAAAGATTTAAGAACCGGCAGAGAACAACTTGAGCTTTCTGCGAAAAAGCTTGAACAGCAAAACATAGAGATAGAAGAAAAACGCCAGTATATGGAAATCGTTTTGAAGAATGTCTCAACCGGTGTTATTACCCTTGATTCTAGGGGACTAATAACTACAATGAACAAATCCGCAGAAAAAATGTTGAATCTCAAACAAGACGGAATGCTGGGCAAGCACTATAAGGATCTACTATCGGGTCAAAATGCTAAAATAGCTAATGAAATAAAAGAAAATTTGTATACTTCTCCGGATAATGCCATTGAAGTGCCTTTGACTCTTTTCATCGGGGGAAGACGCCGCAGTTTTCTTATGAATGTCAATGCACTCATGGATGATGCGGGCCAGCGTGTGGGAATAGTAATGGTTTTTGATGACTTGACCGAGCTTGAAAAAATTCAAAGAATGGCCGCATGGCGTGAGGTGGCACGCCGGATAGCTCATGAAGTAAAAAATCCCTTAACGCCGATAAAGCTATCTGCTCAAAGGCTAAAACGCAGATATTCTGGTAAGTTAAACGAGCCGGTATTTGAAGAATGCACACAAATGATAATCGACCATGTTGAGTTAATAAGAAATATAGTAGATGAATTTTCAACATTTGCAAGATTTCCATCCGCAAACCCAATACCCTGTGATTTGCCACCTATTATTAAAGAGACTGTGGCGTTGTACAGGGAAGGACACCATAATATAACTTTCAGCACAATAATTCCGGATGATATTCCGCAACTTAGCCTTGACAGGCAACAGATAAAGCAAGCTATGATCAACCTTGTGGATAACGCCGTTGCAGCCATTAAAGATAATGGAAATATCACGATTTCATTTGAGCATAATAAGGAGGCAAAAATGGTTAAGATAGAAATTGCCGATGACGGGGCCGGAATATCCGGAGAAGATAAATCACGTATTTTTGAACCCAACTTTTCAACAAAAAAAGCAGGGTCCGGTTTGGGGCTTGCTATTGTAAATACAATTATAGCAGATCATAAAGGCGCTATTCGAGTTCAGGATAACTACCCTAAAGGAGCAAAGTTTGTTATTGAACTGCCGACAATCTGAAGTGAGAAAGGTAGAAAAAGCAGATGTTTCCATCTATATTAATTGTTGATGATAATCCATCAATTATTCAATCATTAAAAGGTCTTCTTTCAGATGAAGGCTTTGAGGTAATGACAGCCTCAAACGGATATGAGGGTTTAAAGATTATAGACAGGGAATCTCCGGATCTTGTTCTTCTGGATATTTGGATGCCGGGCATTGATGGCGTAGAAACATTAAAACAGATTAAAAAAGATAATCCTTATATACAGGTTATTGTTATAACAGGTCACGGCAATATTGAGACCGCAGTTAAAGCAATAAAGCTTGGAGCATATGATCTTATTGAAAAGCCTCTGTCAATTGACAAGATAATAGTTACGATAAATAATGCCTTAAACTTCAGAAGACTTGAAGAAGAAAACAGGTATCTTAGAAAAAAGACCATAGAAAAAAATTCTGTTACGGGAAACAGCGCTTCTATTATTGATCTTAAAAAAATGATAGCTACCGTTGCTCCGTCTGATGCCTGGGTTTTGATTACAGGTGAAAACGGAACAGGCAAGGAGCTTGTTGCAAGAATGATATTCCAGCTAAGCCCCCGCGCTGATGGCCCATTTATTACCGTTGATTGCGCCACTATTCCTGAAGAGTTTATAGAAAGCGAACTTTTCGGACATGAAAAGGGAGCATTTAAAGGCGCAACATCGAAAAAGGTCGGTAAATTTGAATTAGCCGGAAACGGCACCGTATTTCTTGATAATATTGGCGACATGGGCATTAAAACCCAGTCAAAGATATTAAGAGTTTTGCAGGAAAAGAAGTTTCAGAGGCTGGGCGGAAGCAGGGTTCTGGAGGTAAACGCAAGATTTATTACCGCAGCAAATAAATCTCTTGAAAAAGCAATCGAGAAGGGAAATTTCAGGGAAGACCTTTACCACCGTCTCAATGTAGTTCCTATCGAAGTGCCTCCGTTAAGAAACCGTAGAGAAGATATTCCCGTTCTGATCGATACTTTTTTGGCTGAATATGCAACTCAGAACAATAATGAAAAAAAGACACTCACGCCTGAAGCAATTGAAGTGCTGTGCAACCATTCGTGGCCAGGCAATGTGAGAGAGCTTAAAAACCTTATTAATCAGCTTGCTATAATGATTGAAAAAAATGTTATTGATGTTGCCGATATTCCAGATCAGTATAAACCGGTTGTTAAAGAAACAAGCGAATCAGCCGAAATTGACCCATTTATTATTGATCGATTGGGAGATGCAATAAAAGCCTTTGAAAGAGAATTCATTAAAAGGAAGTTGGATGAAAATGAAAAAAATGTTTCCAAAACAGCTAAGAAAATAGATATAGGCAGAAGCTATATATATAGAATAATAAATAAGTTATAGTATGACTGGCTTAAGAGTTATAAGCGGTGAATTAAAAGGCAAAAAACTTTTTTCCGTAAAAGGTTTAAAAACAAGGCCTACATCGGGTCGATTAAGAGAAAGTATTTTTAATATACTTTCCGATTGTGTCGTTGATTCTGTTGTACTTGACCTTTTTGCAGGAACAGGAGCGATGGGGATAGAAGCATTAAGCAGGGGAGCATCTTTTGCAATATTTATAGATAATGATAAAGAGGCAGTTTCAACAATAAGTAAAAATATTGAGGCTTGCGGGCTTAAAGACAGGGTCAGAGTAAAAAAGTATGACTTATCGAAAAACATTATTAAATTTGCTAATAAGCTTCCCGCTTTTAATCTTGTATTTATGGATCCTCCATACAACAGAAATCTTATAATACCAGCTTTAATATATCTTTCAAAAAGCCGTATTCTTGAGAATAAGGCGTCTATAGTAATCGAACACGATTTGCATGAAACTCTTTTTCAGAATGTTTCAGATTACAAAATAACAGATCAGAGAAGATATGGAAAAACCGTTGTTTCATTTTTAAAATATATGTTATAAAGGAATAACAATCAATGCGAAGAATTGCTATTTATCCAGGATCATTCGATCCTGTCACAAACGGACATATTGATATTATTGAAAGAGGCCTTAAGATTTTTGATAAGATAATCGTTGCTATTTTGCGCAACCCCAACAAAAAATTTTTGTTTACTATCGATGAAAGAATCGATATGCTGAAAAAAAGTTTAAAAAAAATTAAAAATATTGAGATTGATACATTTGACGGCCTTCTTGTTGATTATGCCGTAAAGAGAAAAAGTCATGCCATACTTAGGGGAATGCGGGCATTATCGGACTTTGACTATGAATTCCAGATGGCTCTGATGAATAGACGTCTCAACAGGGAAATTCAGACAGTATTTCTCATGACAGGCTTGAGGTGGATATTTACAAGCTCCTCGATAATAAAACAGGCGGCTGAATTCGACGGCAACATTACCGGGATGGTTCCGCCCATAGTAAATCAGAAACTAAAAGAAAAATTTGGCTTTAGCAACAACTCTAAGAAAAATGGATCTCTGGCACCTTAAAATATTCTGCAAAGTAATTGAACATAAGAGCTTTTCAAAAGCAGGCGATACTGTATATATTTCCCAGCCCACCGTAAGCAGCCACATAAGAGATCTGGAATCCCATTTCGGCTGCCGTTTGGTTGATCGCTTATCAAGAGAAGCGGTTCCGACAAAAGCCGGGGAATTGCTTTATTCATATGCAAAAGAGCTTATATCTCTCTATGCCGAAATGGAAAGCGCTCTTACAGGTTTTCACGGGAGTATTAAAGGAAGTCTTGTGATAGGCGGAAGTACTATTCCTGGCGAATATATTCTTCCCGGAATTGCCGGAAGTTTCACCAAAACTTATCCTGAAATAAAGCTCTCCCTTATTATAGGCGATACCGAAAAGATAATAAATGACACACTTTCGGGAATTATTGAACTCGGAGTTGTCGGGGCGGCAAAAAAAGACAAAAGAATTCAACAGGAGGCTCTTATTGATGACCAAATGCGCCTGATTGTTCCATCCGGACACAAATGGGGAAAGAAAAAAAGCGTTACTATAAATATGCTGAAGGAAGAACCTTTTATCATAAGGGAAAGAGGATCCGGAACATTGAAATCTATTGAACAGAATTTTTATAAAGCCGGATACGACATTAATGATCTGAATATCGCGGCTCAGATGGGAAGCACGGAAGCCGTGAGGCAGGGAATTAAAAATCAGGTAGGCATATCAATTCTTTCCACAATAGCGGTAAAGGAAGATTTAAAAACCGGTTCTTTAAAAGCCCTTGCCATAGAAGGTCTTGATCTTTCACGCAGTTTTTATCTGACCTTAAGCAAGACAAGAACTCTGTCTCCTTTATGCAATGCATTCATCGCACATATGAAAACTGAGTTGCAGCCAAAACAGCCATGAATTTGCAACTTTCAGATAATGCAATGATAGTGCTTGAAAAACGCTATCTGAGAAAAGACAAGGAAGGAAATGTAATAGAAACGCCGGAAGATATGTTTTTACGGGTTGCAAAACATATAGCTTCCGCTGATTCCTTATTTGCCGGGCCTTTTGACCAAAAAAAAACAGAAGAAATATTTTTAAAACTTTTGACCAATCTGTGGTTTGTTCCTAACTCACCGACTCTTATGAATGCCGGCCGCCGTCTTGGTCAGCTTGCCGCATGTTTTGTCCTGCCTCTTGAGGATTCGATGGACAGCATATTTGAAGCGTTAAAATATACGGCTATGATACATAAAAGCGGAGGTGGCACCGGTTTTTCCTTTTCCAGAATACGCCCTGAAAAAGATATAGTGCTTTCAACCGCTGGAGTATCAAGCGGGCCTATTTCTTTTATGACTGTTTTTGATGTGGCAACAGAAACCGTAAAGCAGGGAGGTACGCGCAGAGGGGCAAACATGGGGATTTTACGGGTGGATCATCCCGATATAGAATCTTTTATTGCGCTAAAAAATGATACGAGAAGACTTAATAATTTTAATATATCTGTTGCCATTACTCAGAATTTCATGGACGCTTTAAATAACGAGTCCGATAAAGACTCCGAATATGACCTGATAAATCCGAGAACAGGGCAGACCGTTAGAAGAGTTTCGGCAAAAAAGATTTTTGATGAAATAGTTAATTCAGCATGGCTGACCGGTGAACCGGGCATAATTTTTATTGACAGAATTAACCGGGACAATCCGGTTCCTCATCTTGGCGATATAGAAGCAACCAATCCGTGCGGGGAGCAGCCGCTTCTCCCGTATGAATCATGCACTCTGGGCTCAATAAACCTGTCTGCAATGGTATCAGGAAAAGCAATAAATTATAACCGCCTTAAAAAAACTGTTCATGATGCTGTCCACTTTCTTGATAATGTTATTGAGATAAACAAATATCCTCTTGACCGCATAGAAAAAATGAGCAGGGGAACCAGAAAAATAGGCTTAGGGATAATGGGCTTTGCAGATATGCTGATTAAGCTTTCGATATCTTATGATTCGCAGGAAGCCGTTTCGGAAGCTGAAAAAATAATGTCTTTTATTTCCCATGAGTCGAAAATAGCCTCTGTGGCTCTTGCAAAAAAACGCGGAAACTTTCCTTATTATAAAGGAAGTATTTATGACAGGCCTGAAACTCCGTTTATGCGAAATGCCACCACCACAACGATAGCTCCCACAGGCACTATCAGCATAATTGCAGGAATTTCAAGCGGCATCGAACCTATATTCGGCATAGTTCATACAAGAAGAGTGCTTGACGGAAAAGTACTTTCCGAAGTTAATCCGCTGTTTATCGGGATTGCAAAATCGGAAGGATTTTACAGTAAAAATCTTATAGAAGAAATAACAAAAGGAGCATCGGTCCAACAGATTGAAACAATTCCCGATAAAATCAAAGATCTTTTCAAAACAGCCCATGATATAACACCGGAACACCATATAAATATTCAGGCTGCATTCCAGAAATTTACTGATAATGCCGTTTCAAAAACGGTTAATTTCGGCCAGGATGTTTCAAGAAACGATATAGCAAAAGTATATATGCTTGCCCATGCAAAAGGTTGCAAGGGGGTGACAATTTACCGTTATGGCAGCCGTGATCAACAGGTTTTGAGCATCGGCACGGAAAGAAAAGATTCCGTCAAGATAGCTCCGAGGCCGAGACCTGAATGTACGGTTGGTATTACTGAACGTACTAAAACAGGCTGCGGAAACCTGTATGTTACAATAAATTCCGATGACAAGGGAATGTGCGAGGTCTTTGCCCAGATGGGAAAAACAGGAGGGTGCGCATCATCTCAGATTGAAGCGGCAGGCCGTCTTATATCGCTTGCCTTGCGTTCAGGGGTCAGCATTGAAGCTATTATAAAACAGCTTACAGGGATTAGATGCCCTTCACCTGCATGGCAAAACGGAGAAATGGTGCTTTCCTGTCCTGATGCTATAGCGAGAGTGCTAAAGCACAGAACGGATTTTTCTTTTAGCGACAATATATCAATGGTGGGGGTTTGCCCTGAATGCAGCGGGGTGCTGATTCACCAGGAAGGCTGCCTTGTTTGCCATTCTTGCGGATACTCAAAATGCAGTTGATCTTGTTGTTTGTTTTCCTTGATTACTTGACCACTTGAACCCTATCCTTTTTTATTCCTTCCATCCCTGTTCCCCGATAAGTTTAACAAATCTGCATCCGCCAAGGTTTGTTTGATGAATGCCTTTTTCATCTCTATATAGACGTATCAATTCTTGAGTGTTTTGATTTCCAACCGGAATAACCAGTCGCCCTCCTTTTGCAAGCTGGCTTATAAGAATATCCGGAATAACAGGAGCACCTGCAGTAACTATTATCGCATCAAAGGGACTTTCAGCAGCCCATCCCAGAGTCCCGTCGGAATACCTGGTTACTATATTATGATATTGCAAGGAATCAAAAATAGCGCGGGCTCTGATATAAAGGGAATGAATTCTTTCTATTGTATAAACCCTATAAACAATTTCTGCTATAACCGCTGCCTGATAACCCGATCCTGTTCCAATCTCAAGCACTCTGTCCTCCTCATTTAGGTTAAGGGCTTGAGTCATTTCCGCAACAATATAAGGCTGTGATATGGTTTGCTGCTCGCCGATAGGAAGCGGAAAGTCGCCATAAGCCTGGTCCATCAGAGCATCGCTGACAAACAGGTGGCGAGGGACTTTCAGCATAGCCGCAATTACTTTTGGATCAGTTATGCCACGGGATATAATCTGATTTTCCACCATTTCTTTCCGCATCCGCTCATATTTTAATGCTGTTTTGTCCATGCCTGTTTCCTACCAAATCAATTGATTTACGTCAAGAATTCTGTTATTAAACTATAATCATGAATAGCGCAAAACATCTTATAATATCTATTTTGCTTACACTTCTTATCAGTATTATCGGCACAATCGGATACATGTTAATAGAAGGGTGGAATTTATTCGATTCGGTATATATGACTGTTACTACAATTTCCACGGTCGGATATGGTGAAATTCACAAATTAAGCAGGCCCGGAAGAATTTTTACATCTCTGCTTATTTTTTTTGGTGTCGGTTTCTGCTTGTATATGGCAAGCGCTATGGTTCAATTCATGGTGGAGGGAAGAATAAGAGCTATATTAGGGAGGCGAAGATTGGAGAACAAAATCAGCAAACTTAAAAACCACTATATCATATGCGGATATGGAAGAATAGGGAAAGTACTGTGCAATAATCTTATGATTAAAAAAGATTTCAGCCTTGTTGTTATCGAAAGCAACAAGGATCTTATCCCTGAAATGGAAGAGAAGGGCGTTTTGTTTCTATCCAGAGATGCGGTCGAAGAAGAAACTCTTATAAGAGCCGGAATAAAAACAGCAAAGGGGCTTGTTGCCGTTCTTGCTTCGGATGCGGACAATGTTTTTCTCGTTTTAACCGCAAGGCAGCTTAATCCTAACCTTTATATTACAGCCAGAGCAACCCGGAATGAGGCAAAATCCAAACTTATTGCAGCAGGAGCCAATAATGTTGTATCTCCATATGAACTTGGCGCCATAAGCATGTCGCAGCGAATCTTAAGGCCTGCTGTTACAAGTTTTTTGGAACTTGCTTTCAACGAGCAGGGTAATGATATCAAGATGGAAGAAATTCCTGTTAACGCATCTTCAAAAGTTATAAATGTTATGTTAAAGGATTCGGGAATAAGGCAGAAATACAACCTTATCATAATCGCAATAAAAAAACATGACGGCAGCATGACCTTTAATCCTTCCTCTGAAACCAGGATTCAGGCCGGAGATACGGTAATTGTTGTGGGAGAGGATTCAAATCTTCAAAAACTTGAAAAAGTTTTGCAATCATAGATGACGTCAAAAACTGCTTTTCCAGAGAACTGCTCTCCGGTGAAGAGAGTTTTCTTTAATATGTGCCCATAAAACATCTAATTCGGCCTGGGAGACTTTGAGCTCCCTTTTAAGCATGGCATCTATTTCCCAACTTTGTTCGGCAACAACCTTCAACCAATGTTTAATTGTATAGGGTTTAGTTCCTATGGTATTTGCTACACCTCGTAATGGCATTCCTTTGATTAAAAGCTCAAGCGCCTTCAAAATCTTTTTTTCCGGAGATCGAAGTCCGAAGAGGCTATAAAAGATACCCGCTATTCTTGGGGAAAATGATTTGCCACATTCTTTACAAATAAATCGACGAGATAAGACCCCTGCTTTTGTCCGGTACGTCCCGTAAGAGATAATATTGCCTTTGCTGGTTATATTATGCAGAGCACATTCAGGATTTTGACAGGTCTCTATCTTTAGCATCTCTCTGCCGTCATGTTTTCGTTTATCAACACTTAGCGATATACCGCCAACACTTAGAGGCGTCTTCCTACTTAAGGAATAACTTGGTTTATCCTCTTTGGCCGGATATGGAAGTCCTGTTTTTTTATTATTCTCACCGGTCAGCCATTCCAGAGCACCCGCCGACCTCAGCGGAGTCAGCATGTCATCTATAGCCAACTCGTAGAGAATGGGGACTGCTTCTTTGTGTTTCTGCGTATAAACCTTTATCTGTTTCATGCGTAAATTATAATAATAGTATTTTTCATCTGTTATGGTTGAATAACTGGATATTAAATAACCTTTTTTTGTTTCTAATTTGGCGAAGTATTTCAGACCGTGTATAAAAGTTTGGTGTGCGACATTAACGCTTGTCGCAAATAAGGAATATGCGAAAAAAACCCCCTTATGCAAACCGGTTATATTTGAGATTTTCTCGGGCCTCAGAAAATCTTCAAAAACCTTTTCTCTCTTGAGCTGTTGATACACATCCAATTTCAGGGGCAAGCAAACTAGTATATCGTTTCAATAATAAATATATAAATTAATATTTAGCGACTGTATCAAATTTTTTCCAACGGAAGACTACGGGAGCGGAATTCATTTCCTTTATGCCAAGAAGAATTCTCTCCTTGAGTTCTTCCA
>DYJH01000108.1:0-4662 GCA_020723255.1 Desulfonema limicola
AAGATATTTTGTTTATCCCTGTATCCCTTCCTTTAAGATTATGCGGTTTTCTACACCGGAATCAAGCAGAATATCCACTAAGCGGAAGGCGGGCCGAAAGCAAAAGTTTATGATTTGTATCAGTTTAAAACGAAACTGGTCAACTTCCTGTCATTGAATGCTGATTTTTTTAGTATCATGTGATAAAATTTGGAATAAAAGTGAATGGTTAATGTTAAATTCTTGCAATTTATATGTCGCCTTTTACAAAATATATCCAATAATTTTATGCATTTATATGCTTTATAAGGACCAACTAAATAAAAATAATGTTTCAAACAAAGGGGCTATGCATGGAATATATTAATAACGTTAATATAATTACGGCAATAATAGTGTTACTAATGGTATATTATTTAAAAAAAGTATTCATCGCAGATATTGGTGAGAATCGTTTACTATACATCATAGCGTTAATAGCTTTAGGCGCAGGTTTGTATTTTTGGAGAAGCGGCGCTGCATCTGAGATAATTGCATATATATCCGGAACAATAAACTAACCAACTGAATAGGGATTGTCAATCATTTAACATGGGTCATGTTTTGTAAATTTCTTCTTTGAGAAGGCAGCAAGCTATCTTATATTCAGGACTTCCGTCTTTTTTATAGCTTAAATTTCCGGGTTGTATAAGTTTGTTCATTACACAGCCTTCAGGGATAGAAAGTCCGAAAAGGTCTGTTTCGTTGATTTTACCTGTTTGAACAAGGACATTGTTTTTAAATTCCATGCTATGTAATGGATAGTCTTCACACAGGGGACATCTGTAAACTCTTCCGTTCGGAAAAATAAAATAATTATCAGCCACAAGTCCGGCGCATTCAAATTTGTCTTTCAGGTTTAAATAAACTTTAGGATAAGTTACAGTAATGCCATGCTCTGCTATTTTTTCAGCTATTTTAGGGATAGTGTCAGACCACTTTTTACCTAATACCTGAGATTTTTTGTTTACTCCAAAAGATATGCCACTCGCTGTTTTCCCTCTGATTCCTATAACCTGGATAAAAAATCTGCTGATTCCAAGTTCACAAAGCAATGGGTCCATCATTGCGATTTCGTTTACATTTAAGTTGCTTACAGTGTATATCAGGCTTGTGTTAAATCCTTTAAATACCGCTTCTTTTATTCCTGAAATGCATCTGTCATAGGAACCTTTTCCTCTAATCATGTCATTAGTAGCTTTTGTCGCACCATCAAGGCTGAAGCTGATATAGTCAATCTCGTCAGGTGTTATCTTTGATAAAAATCCATTGAATAGATAACCGTTTGTGTCAATAGTAATTGATTTATATCCGGTTTTTTTTGCATATTTTACTGCAAGAGACAAATCAGTATGTAATGTGGGTTCGCCGCCTAAAAAAACTACATTTGCGATCTTGCTCTTTGCAGCAAATACATCAAGCCATGCTTTTATTATCTTTATGGAAAGCGTGGTATTTCCGTGCTGTTTTTTATTTATATAACAATGCAGGCAGGTAAGATTACAGTTTGTAAGAATATGAAAAAAAATATTGGTGGATTTTTTTGAAAACGATACGGTTTTATTTTCTTTCATTGAGTATTTTGTTTAAGCTGATCTATTTCCTTTTTGGCTTTTACAAGCTCTTCGTTAGTCAGGCGCAGCCTTATAGACATATATTCTGCAAAAATTCTGTATAAAAGCAAAAGAAAATCGAGCTGCTCATCCCTGTCTCCGTCTTTAAGCTTTTTTTGTGCCGAAGTATCAACGGCAAGGCAAACAGTTTTACCAAGAGCATATACCGATGCTGAACGGCTTAGCGTGTCGATAATTCTCATTTCCCCGAAAATTTCACCTTTTTTATCTATTACAACTATATCAAAATTTTCTTTTGCCACTCTTACGCTACCGCTTAGAAGGAAATAAAGCCAGGTGTCTTTTTCTCCTTCCACAATAATCTGTTCACCGTCTTCATATTCTCTGATCTTACTGAGGCGCAAAAGCTTTGCAAGGCTTTGTATCTCAAAATGCTTAAGAGTAGGTATATTCATAAGCTTCTGAATATTTTGCATATTATCCTGAAGATATTTAGACTCAATCATAAAGCCTCCAATAATGAGATCTTATCCAGCATACCCAAATTTGAAATATGAAATTTTTATGCTTGTGCTTATGGTCGTCAAATAACATATAATGATTTATTTTTCAAGACAGTCTTTTGACAGATATTCATCGAATTCAACCGGATAACATCCGTCAAAACATGCCTTGCAAAAATTATTTTCAGGATCTTCAATCCCGGTTGATTTTAAAAGTCCGTCTATGCTCAAATAGTAAAGAGAATCAAGTCCGAGAATATCCTTAAGCTCGGATACTGATTTGCTGGCTGCTATAAGTTCTCCCCTTGTAGAAAAATCTATGCCATAATGACAGGGAAAGCGATGCGGCGGGCCGCTCACACGCATATGAACCTTATTAACCCCAAGCTCGCGAAGTGACTTAACCCTTGTTTTAACTGTTGTTCCTCTGATTATTGAATCCTCAATAATAACGATATCCTTGCCTTTAAGAAGCTCTTTTACCGGATTCAATTTAACCCTTACTCCGAAATCACGCATACTCTGAGTAGGCTGTATAAAAGTTCTTCCAATATAGTGGTTGCGGATCATTCCCATCTCAAACGGTATCCCCGATTCTTCTGAAAATCCCAGAGCCGCATAAGTTCCTGAATCAGGAAACGGCATTACAAGGTCGGCATTAGTAGGATATTCTTTTGCAAGACGGCTTCCGTGCGCCTTTCTTACCAGATAAACATTCTTGCTAAATATAGTGCTGTCCGGTCTTGCAAAATATATAAATTCAAATATGCAAAAAGACTTGCTCTTTTGTGTTGTTGTTTTAATACTTTTTAGCCCATCCTTGTTTATTATCACAATTTCGCCCGGTTCAAGCTCTCTTATGAACTCGGCTTCAACAAGATCTAGCGCACATGTTTCAGATGAAAGAACATAACTTCCATTTACTTTGCCCAGGCAAAGCGGGCGAAATCCGTTTGGGTCTTTTATTCCGATCACATCGCCTTCGTTTGTGAGAACTACAAATGAATAAGCGCCTTTCAGTCTCGATACTGTCTCAACAATAGCCTGTTCAAGACCGTATTTGAGATTTTTCACAAGAAGATGGAGAAAAATTTCACTATCCATTGTTGTTTGAAAAATTGAACCGTTTTCTTCAAGCTCATTTTTAAGACTGAAGGCATTAACAAGATTACCGTTATGGGCGACAGCAAAAGATTTTTTTCTGTGATAAATAACAAAAGGCTGGGCATTTGAAAGTATTGAGCTTCCAGTAGTAGAATATCTGACATGGCCTATGGCGCTATATCCCTTCAAATGCTCAAAATGATGAATATCGAAGACATCCGATACAAGTCCCATGCCTTTGTAATCAAAAATTTTGTTATCTCTGGCAACAGCAATGCCGGCGCTTTCCTGACCTCTGTGCTGAAGAGCATAAAGGCCGAAATAGTTTATTTTTGAAGCTTCCGGATGACCGAAAATCCCAAAAAGCCCGCAGGATTCACGAGGCTTGTCATCATAAGGCTCATTTTCCAAAATATCTGAATCAGAAATAATTGTAACCGGATATTTTATCACTTGATTTGCCATTTCCTATTGTATTCCTGTATGGGTTTTACCGAAAGCTTTTTCCCCTTAAGCTCTTCTATTCCTATGGAAATTGCCAAAGCTCCCGGAATCGTTGTAATACACGGAATATTGTATTTGATTGCCGCACGGCGTATTTCATAGCCATCTCGCATCGGTTCTGCTCCTGTACCGGTATTTATAATGAGATGAAGGCTTTTGTTTTTTATGGCATCAACAACATGGGGGCGTCCCATAGAAACTTTGTTTATCGTTTCATTGGGTATATTATGCTCTGCAAGAAAAACGGAGGTTCCTTTTGTAGCCATGATATTAAACCCCATTTCATGAAACTTTGAAGCAACAGGAATTACCGCTCTCTTGTCCGAATCCATTACACTAATAAAGACATTTCTACCGGTCGGTATGTTCTGTCCCGCAGCGAGCTGTGATTTTGCAAATGCGAGGCCGAATGAAGAATCTATTCCCATAACTTCTCCCGTTGACTTCATTTCAGGGCCTAGAAGAGTATCAACATCGGGAAATCTGTTAAAGGGAAGTACAACTTCCTTGATAGAAACATGGGTCGGAACTTTTTCGCTTATAAGTCCGAGATCGGAAAGCGTTCGCCCGAGCATCACTTTGGTAGCAAGTTTTGCAAACGGTATGCCTGTTGCTTTGCTGACAAAAGGTATTGTTCTTGATGCTCTTGGATTTACTTCAAGCACATAAAGCTTGTTATCCTTTATGGCATACTGCACGTTCATAAGACCCACAACTTTAAGCTCAGATGCCATAGCTTTTGTAGCAGCAGTAATTTGATTGATAATATCCTGGCTGATACTGTGAGGAGGAAGAACACAAGCAGAGTCTCCCGAATGAATTCCTGCCGCTTCTATATGTTCCATTATTCCGCAAATAATAGTTGATTTTCCATCGGAGATTGCATCAACATCAACCTCTACAGCCTCTTCCAGAAACTTATCTATCAGCACTGGATGCCCAGGCGATGCTTCGATAGC
>DYJH01000108.1:4672-14122 GCA_020723255.1 Desulfonema limicola
TCTAGTAAAATTCTCAAGGTCTTTTCTGTTATAAACTATTTTCATTGCTCTTCCGCCAAGAACATAAGACGGCCTGACAATTACAGGATATCCGATAGATTCGGCTATGCTGGCAGCTTGATTGATGTTCAATGCGGTTCCGTTTTCAGGTTGAACCAAATTTAGCTTTTTCAGCATAATCTTGAATTGTTCTCTGTCTTCCGCCCTGTCTATGCTTTCCGGCTGAGTGCCTATGATCGGCACGCCTGCATTAAACAAGGGTGTTGCAAGATTAAGAGGAGTTTGTCCGCCGAACTGGACTATGACGCCGAATGGTTTTTCTGTTTCAACTATATTTAAAACATCTTCTTTTGTAAGTGGTTCAAAATAAAGTTTATCGGAAGTATCATAATCGGTGCTGACCGTCTCAGGATTGCTGTTTACCATTATGCTCTCAACGCCTTCTTCACGGATACCAAATGAAGCCTGCACACAGCAGTAATCAAATTCAATCCCCTGTCCAATTCTGTTCGGGCCGCCGCCTAAAATCATAACTTTTTTTCTATCCGATACCCTCGCTTCGTTTTCCTCCTCATAAGTGGAATAATAATAAGGGGTCGCAGCCTCAAACTCAGCAGCACAGGTGTCAACAAGCTTGAATACAGGCCGTATATTTAATTTTTCTCGAAGATTTTTAACGGCATCTTCAGTTGAACCTGTAAGATGTGCAATTTGAACATCCGAAAATCCATAAGATTTGGCCGTTCTCAAAAGATCTTTTGAAATATTTTTTCCGGCGTCTGCTATCTCCTGTTCAAGCTCAACTATCTGTTTGATCTGATAAATGAACCATGGATCTATATCTGTTAATTCGTGTATAGACCGGACGGACATGCCGCTTAAAATGGCATAGCGGATATAAAAAATTCTTTGAGAATTCGGGATAGAAAGTTTATGTTCAATTTCAGATGTGGAAATATTTCCCTCTTCAGAACCAAAAATCAAATCTTTACCGTCCGCGCCAAGACCAAAACGCCCTGTTTCAAGAGATCTTAATCCTTTTTGCAGCGCTTCCTTAAATGTCCTTCCGATAGCCATTGTTTCGCCGATTGATTTCATGGCGGTTGTCAGATAATCTTTTGTTTCTGGAAATTTTTCAAAAGTGAATCTGGGAATCTTCACCACACAGTAATCAAGAGCGGGCTCAAAAGAAGCAAGGGTTTCTCCTGTTATATCATTTTTTATCTCATCCAGCGTGTATCCTACGGCAAGTTTTGCTGCAATTTTTGCTATGGGAAAACCGGTTGCCTTTGATGCAAGAGCGGAGCTTCTTGAAACCCGCGGATTCATTTCCACTACTATCATATCTCCGTTTTCGGGATTCACCGCAAACTGCACGTTGGACCCGCCCGTATCAACGCCTATTTCTCTCATTATTGCAATAGAAGCGTCCCGCATCTTCTGGTATTCGGCATCGGTTAATGTCTGTACAGGAGCAACTGTAATGCTGTCTCCCGTATGTATTCCCATAGGATCCATGTTTTCAATCGAACAGATTATAACCACGTTGTCATTTTTATCCCGCATTACTTCAAGCTCATATTCTTTCCAGCCTAAAACAGATTCTTCAAGCATCACCTGCCCGATTAAACTGGCGTCAAGACCCGCCTTTGCTATCAACTCAAGATCCTCAAAATTATATGCTACTCCTCCTCCTGTGCCTCCTAAGGTAAAACTTGGTCTTACTATAACCGGAAAGCCTATTCTTTCCACTATCTCTACTGCCGTGTCCATGTCTGTTGCAATGCCGCTTTGAGGTATCCGAAGCCCAATTTTATTCATTGCTTTGCGGAAAAGATCTCTGTCTTCAGCTTTATTTATCGACTCGATAGATGCGCCGATCATCTCAACCCTGAACTTTTCCAGAACGCCCATTTTTGCCGTTTCAACCGCAGTATTAAGGCCGGTCTGCCCGCCCAGTGTTGGCAGCAAGGCATCCGGGCGTTCTTTTTCTATTATCATGGCAAGTATTTCAGGAGTAACCGGCTCAATATATGTCCTTTTTGCCATATCGGGATCGGTCATGATTGTAGCCGGATTGCTGTTTACCAGCACAACTTCGTACCCGTCCTCTTTTAAGGCCTTGCAGGCTTGTGTTCCTGAATAATCGAATTCGCAGGCCTGGCTGATTATTATAGGACCTGCGCCAATAATAAGGATTTTCTTTATATCGGTGCGCTTAGGCATTTTCTATCAACTTTATAAAATCATTAAAGAGATAACGGGAATCGTGAGGACCGGGAGATGCCTCGGGATGATACTGAACGGCATAAAGAGGAAGTTTTTTATGCCTGAAGCCTTCCAACGTATTGTCATTAAGATTCATATGTGTCGGTTCTATATCTTTTGAGCTTAAGCTTTCAACATCCACAACAAAGCCATGATTCTGTGAAGTTATTTCCACTTTGCCTGTTAAAAGATTTTTAACAGGCTGATTTGCTCCCCTGTGGCCGAATTTTAATTTATATGTTTTTCCACCAAGAGCAAGACCCAGAAGCTGGTGGCCCAGGCAAATGCCGAAAATCGGCTTGTATCCCAATAGTGAGCGGATTGTATTTATCGCATACTTCACAGGCTCAGGATCCCCGGGTCCGTTTGAAAGAAAAATTCCGTCAGGAGAAATGGCCCTAACAACATCGGCATCGGTTGAAGCAGGCACAACCAATACTTCAAAACCGGCATTTTCAAGACATCTTAAGATATTATATTTTATTCCATAATCAAAAGCCAACACAGAATACTTTATATTCTTGTTTTTCCATATGGATTTATCAGGTTTTGCAGAGTCAGGATCTATGGGCAAAACTTTCCCTTGAAGCCAGAAATAAGGTTTATCCGTTGCAACTCTTTGAACAAGATCGAGCCCTACCATGCTTGGTATGCTTTTAGCCCTTTTAACAAGAGAGGATGGATCCATATCAAGTGTTGAAATATATGCCCGCATAGCTCCCGTGTTTCTGATATGTCTTGTAATCGCTCTTGTATCAACATCTTCAATTCCAAGAACATTCTCATGCATAAGATAATCCCTTAAAGTTCCTCTGGATCTGAAATTGCTTGGGACATCCTGATATTCCTTAATTATAAAAGCAGATACCTGTATTCTGGAAGACTCAATATCTTCATAATTTACACCGTAATTTCCTATCAGAGGATAGGTCATTGTAACAATCTGGCCGCTATAGGAAGGATCGGTCAATACTTCCTGGTAACCGGTCATGCTCGTATTGAAAACAATCTCACCAAATGCCTCTCCTTCTCCAGTAAAACTTTTACAGGTAAAGGTTCGCCCGTCTTCAAGAGCAAGCAGCGCTTTTTTGCTGTATTCTTTCATGGTAACGCAGACTTCTATCATGTTTATTTATTAAATCAACATTTTCATTTAACAATCTTTATTCAATAATTTTTTGATTTCATCCAGCAACGGAGTTTTTAATATTCTCCAAATCGGTTTAATTGCTTTATCCTCTTGCCATACAAATTCAACAGCTTCAAAAGTTTCAGGTATAATACGCTCGTTTTTTTCCCCGTAAGATTTTAAAGGATAATGTTCAATCCATAACATGCGGTGAGGATCAATATGAAAATCTTTTGTAACCATTGTGGCTATATGACCTGCACAGCTTCTGACCGACATTTTACTTTCAGGGATATCCGATACTATAACAATTATAGGCCTTAAATGTGCTATCCCTTTTCTTGCCGCCTTTGTCAGATCATATATGCGAAGCCGGCACATACCGCTTGCAAGATTCAGCTTGCCGCCCCAACCTTTCCATAAATATGTAATGTCACGAATAAGCATTATAACTATATGTAAGTTCCCAACCCGCAAGGAATAACCGTTTGCTGCATAACAATACTTTCAAGGAGAGAGCCTTGAACAATGTTCAATTTTGCTCAAGTTTAAGGAAGGCGAAAATTTTAACTATAGGAATACATTAAGTATTTAGATGATTAAAATTTGAGCCTGACGCAGAAATCGGGCAAAAGGGACATTTTTCAAAGCTCTCAAGGAGTCTATCATAATATAATAATACATTATATATTGGTCAACCATTTCCGATAATTTGACTTTATTAATAAATATCGCCACCGCAAAAAAAATACAAATGATGCCTTGACATCATCTACAATGATGCTATGATGACACTATGAGAACGACAATCACTTTAGATAATGATGTATTGGAAAGAGCCCGGGCTATTTCAGTAAAATTGCGCACACCATTTAAAACGGTCATAAACGAAGCGCTTAGGACAGGATTAGATCATGTGCAACAACCTGGCAAATGCAGACGTTATAAAACAAAACCTCATGCAATGGGCGTTAAAGCTGGACGAAATATAGATAACATACAGGAATTATTGGCTCAAATTGAAGGCGAGGATTCCCGTTGATTCTAGTTGATTCCAACATTCTATTATATGCGGAAGATTCGCTGTCTCCACTTCACCAAAAAGCACGCCTTTGGTGGGATGATCAACTTTCCAAGAGCGAACCTGTTTGTCTGTGTTGGCCGGTTTTATCCGCATTCATCCGGATAGGGACAAATCCACGGGTCTTCGAGCACCCGCTCCCCCTTGAACAAGCTCTTATCCGCGTACAGAGCTGGCTGGATCAGCCTTGCACAAGAGTTATTCAACCGACCGAACAACATTGGGCTATATTTAAGATGATGCTCAAAGGTGGGCAGGCCGTAGCCAATTTGGTTACAGACGCACATTTAGCTGCTCTTGCAATAGAAAATGGATGCGATTTAGCCTCCACTGATTCTGATTTTTCCCGTTTTCCGAAGCTCAAGTGGATCAATCCTCTTTCTCTGTAACTTTGACGATGCCTTTTGAAATGGCAAAATATAAATGAAAGGTGGGTAATTAGAAATGTACGAAAAATTAACCGCAATTTTTCAGAAATCACCCTATGGTTATGTTGGCTATGTAGAGGAACTTCCCGGAGCAAATACTCAAGGAAATACCCTTGAGGAAACAAAGAGTAATCTAATCGAGGCGGTACAGCTCATCTTAGAATTAAATCGTCAAATCGCTGAAGAAGATCCGGTCGTCACCAACCAGTTATCAAACCAAACCCTATTGAACATACAAACCATCTTGATATAATGACGCAAGCATTACTTTTGCAAACATATTTAGCAGTCGGAGTGAAAGCGCCTTCTTTATTACTGTTTTGTCAAGGTTCCATATATTTTTAACAGCCTGTCGGGAAGATCACGAACTTCCGAGATAATATTGTGATTATATTTACCATAAAGATCATCCAGTAGTGTGTCCGAATTAATATCAACAGTTATCGCTCTGACGAATATTTTTTTTGACTGGGCTTCAAACACTGCCCGGCGGGTATCCTCAACAGCATAATTTTGTTTATAATCCGTATCATTTGGAAAGCCATCGCTTATTATAACAAGAAGCCGAGTTTTTGATGATGTGTTTTCAAGCCGGCTTACCGCATGACGGATTGCCGCACCCATTCTGGTTCTTCGCTGGGGATAAATCGCATTAATTCTGTTTATGATATTTTCATCCATCTTTTCAGAAAATTCTTTTATATTGTAGTAATCTACTCCAAGCCTGCCTGTTCCTGAAAATCCGGCAATTGCAAACGTATCCTGCGTAGTATTAAGCGCTTCGCAAAAGAGGACAACTGCCTCCTTGATAATTTCATGGACTGTTTTGCCGGCTTCTGCTACAAGAGTTGATGTAGAACGTGAAAGATCCACAAGAAGAAGGACGGCGATATCCCGCTGCTGTTTAATGCGTTTTATGTATAGCCTGTCTGTGGGAGTTATGCCTGCTTTTTTATCGATTACATATTCAGGAAGAGCGCATAAGTCAAATTCTTCCCCTTCAATCCATCTCTTTAAGGTTTTTACTTCATCAGGCCTTAACGATTCAAATTCCCGGCGAATCTTCTTTATCGTTCCTCTGTACTTTCTCAGAACATCCGCATAAAAATCGCTTTTTATGCCTTCTGTTTTTCTTTCAATCAATCTTACATGGTCATTAAGATAATCGCATAAATTTGCATCCCATTCCCGGTAACGAAAAACGGATGAAACCGGATCATTTTCCAGGTAATTCTGATAATCCTGTTTATTGCTTAATTCCGGGAAAAAAGGAAGAGACAAATCAAGGGAATTATTTGTATGGGAAGAAATAATAATATCTTTTATATCGTCATTTGAAACTGTTCCCCTGTTTTTTTTAAGCCTTTTCATTATATCCGACTTAAAGACGTGAATTTTTCTCTTATCTAGCTCTGCCTTTATTGCCACGCTCATCTGTTCATATTTTTTATGAGAAGCAAAATATAAATCGTGTCTAAAAAAACGACCAAAAGGCATTTTTAATTTTTTGTATTCTTTTTTGTTTCCATTTAAGCTGTTTTTCTTCAGTGCTTGTTCAAGTAATCCGTAAGTTTGGAAAACAGCTATAGCGCAACTTTCGACACAATTGTTTTCTTTTATTTTATTTTCACACAAATCTGAAATCGTTGTTATGAGATCTCTCGTTTGTTCATCTGTTTCAAAAATATTTAAAGCTTCTTTGCCTAAAGCCATCCTGATATACAGAAGAAAAAGCAAAGATTCAGGACTGTTATGTATTAATATCCTTTTTGATTCGTCATAAATAAAAGGATGAGAGATTCTAACTAGGCCCGGATATTTTTCCATATTGATGATTCTTATACGGCCATGTTCGAATATGTTAAAAAGATCGGAAGCAAGCTCCTTTATTGGAAAAAGCCTGAAAAATTTCTCAAGGTCGTGACAAAGGTCATTTTCTATAAAGTCCATATCTTTATTGCCGTAAGCTTTAGTGTAAGAATCTTGAAGATTATCTGAAAATAAGAAAGCCTTTTCCATGTCGAATTCAAATGTGCCGAACTCATAGTATCCTGATTCAAGCCTTACAAGGCATTTATAAAGGTCGTGGTTTTTATCAAAAGTATCGTAAAAACTTATCTCATCAGGCAGATAAATAAATTTCCCATCAGAAAAAACAAACGGCTTATCATCATATTCCTTTAATATTTCAGGGCACATAAATTTTGGAATTTGGGAAAGCTCGCATATTGATATTGCAAGGCCTGTTTTAGCCTTTACATATACTGATAACTGTGATCTGATATCTGAAAGTACAGCCGCAGTTTGCAAGCCATGGAAAGTATCCTTTCCGATTTTGGATTCCAGTGTTAAAAACTTTGTGCCGAGCAGTTTATCTTTTTCAAATTTATCAAAGCCAAGAGATACAAACTGTTCCAATGCTTCGTTTGATAGAATCGAAAGCCCTTTTTCAAGGCCGTTAAGGTATGAATCGATAAGATGATAGTCCTTGCAGATAATTCGGTGAAGCTGCTTTGTCTGAGCGAGCCTTTTTGTCGGCGAAAAAGACAAAACCGTTTTGGGTAATATATGTGCGAAATGGCGGCACTCACTGTACGTTAAATCTTTTGAAAAAAGATTTATTAGAATTTTAAGATATACAGAACTTGCATTGCCGTCTTTTTGATCAAGCAGAGAGTTAATAACTTGCAGCGGTTCAGTTAAAGTGTAAGTTCCCTTTCTCTGCATTAAAGTTACAGCTTCTAAAAAACTTTCAAGAATGCTTTCATCTCCATATGAAAGAACAGGAATAAGATGACCAGCCATTAACCGCGCAAATGTTGGGCCGTTTTCAGCGCTTTTTCGTATTAATTCCTTATATATTTGTATCCTGTCGGAATTTACATTCCCGAAAAGACTTATATAACCATTTGACAAAATACCAGCGAAGGAATACTCAACCGATAAAGCCCAGATGATCTCATCAATAAATATTCTGGCAAGATTATCAGAAAGAATCAACTCCTTTTTATTCAAACCGTCATTTACCGCTTCAGCAAATTCAGGATCGGCATAAGCAATTTCTTTTACAATATCTTTTATCAGCATAATGCAGAAAATAATACCAAGAAAAACTGTTCTGGTAAAGGATTTATGTTTTTGGCAATTTACAAAGCAAGTTGAGTTTTTATTAGTCATTTGAATCGGTTAAATATCCAAAATGACCGGATAAAATGTTTGACAATATATCACCGGTAAATATATTATAATACTGATCAATAAGGAGCATTTCCATGGCAACAGAAATGAGCAATCAAAAAACAGATAATCGGCAATATTCGCCAGAGCGGAAAAAACTTCTGGATCAGGAGTTGATCCGCTATGTTCGCCTGTTAACGGAGCATGGTGCTCCAGAGAAGGTGATTCTTTTTGGGACACTCGCAAAAGGACACGTTCATGAATGGTCCGACATTGACCTTGTAGTAGTTGAACAAACCCATTTGCCTTTTTTCCAACGGCTTCGGAAGGTTCGTAAGCTACTCCAACCTAAGGTCGGTATGGATATCATGGTGTACACACCAGAGGAGTTTAATCGCTTATGTGCCGAACGGCCTTTTTTCAAGGAAGAAATCATCGAAAAAGGAAAAATAATCTATGAACTCGGTAGGTGATCGATGGTTGGAATTTGCCGGTCAGGATTTGCAGATGGCAGAGCTTGCCTTAACAGATGGAATTTATAATCAGGTCTGCTTTCACAGTCAACAATGTGTTGAGAAATGCCTAAAAGGCCTGATAGCGAATCAAGGGAAAACACCTCCACGAACCCACTCAATTGTTGATCTGCTCGGGCTGCTGCCTCCAGAATATCTTACAGATCTGAGAGAAGATCTTGATCAAATGGACATTTACTATATTCCAACACGGTATCCTGACGCTCTTCCCGGTTCACTGGCGGAAGGGCTGCCGGGTAAGACAGAGGCACAAGAGGCTATTGCCTTGGCTCGCGCATGCTGGCAAAGAGTGAGTGCAGTATAGTTACACGCGCAACGGACGTGTAGGCACCAGTCAAGCTCAAAATTCCCCGTCCGTTCATAATTAAATTAGCGTAATTGAGCGTCGTAATAGGTCTTATACCGAAAGAGAAGAAATCCAAAAGAATAGAATATAAACTATATCAATATATCAATACCCTGATATTCTCCAATCTTTAATGCCGCTGAACATGCGGTTGCGCAATGATACTTCAGGATAGCCCTGCCGATGTCTTAATCAAATCTAAACGCAAGCGTTCCATGGTTTACCTAATTTGTGAAGATTATTACATCTTAGCAAATTTCATAGCTGCCGCTACACTAGCGTCTAGAGTTTCAGGAGTTGTATAATAATCAATAGCACCTAAACCTATCGTACATCTATTATTTGGTATTGCCTTGGCGGCATCGCATCTTTCCTTTATCTCTTCTTCTATTTTGGATATAGGCCCGCTGACCAGGAGCTTGTCTGAGGGGCTATAGCATCCGTACATATTATTTTTTTGTACAAAATCATTCACTATTTTGTAATCG
>DYJH01000109.1 GCA_020723255.1 Desulfonema limicola
TTTTACGTTAAAATAATTAACAAACTGCCGTTAAAATAATGTGGGAATCTACAGCTGGTACATTTCATAGTTGACGTGACACTAGTTACGGTTTCATCTTTCTTAATTCAACGACACTGAGTTATGGCATGGATACTTTTATCTGAAATTTTATCCTGCAAACGGATATTATTTATCCATAAATTGAGCAAAAACCATTCGTTATTATTTAGACGAAATGTTTATAACTTTATAATTTAATTATTTATTTATAAACACGATTGGAATGGCATGTGCTTTGCTATACCCAACTGCACGGAGGATTTATAATTATGTTAGCTAAGTACAAACAAATAAGAGCCTGCTTTGTTCCGGAAAGACAATTATTTAAATACTTACGTTTTCTCTTTGTTATGGTTACTTTCTTTTCAATTATAGCATGCGCACCCCGTTATGCGATAGAGTCCGATCCTATGGACAATGATACCATAAACTCTTCAGAGTATTCCCTGCCTCAGATCTACTTTTATGCTAAAGAAGGCCAGTCGACAGAACAACAGTCACGCGATCATTATGAATGCTATAATTGGGCTGTGGAACAAACTAATTTTGATCCAAGTCAATCGCCTTTACCAACCGAAGAACGTATCAAAGTAGTGCCTGTCCCTCCGCCAGGACATGATACTCTCAAAATGTCCATAGTCGGCGCTGTGATGGGAGCTTTAATAGCCGGGCCAAGACATGCTGCAAACGGTGCTATTATCGGCGCAACCGGAGGAGCTCTGGCAGGTGCAGCTTCCGATGCCTCAAGGATGGAATATGCCAGGCAGCAGGAGGACGCATATGCAGCACGTAATCGCACAGCAAACTCACAAGCTAAAAGAAAGGCATATGAATTTCAGCGCGCAATGTCGGCCTGCCTTGAAGGTCGCGGCTACAGTGTTAGGTAATAGCACCATCAGATAATTTATGATAAACAACTATCATTTAAAGGAGTTTGGCTATGTCATATCCTAATATTAAAAGCATTAAAAGCAGATATTATTTATTCAAGCCGGCATTGATCTTGTTGTTTGTAATGATGTTGCCCGCTTTTACGCATACAGCTTATGCAGATAGAGAAGGGAGAAGAAGCTATCACAATTATAATGATTCGCGTTATGGCCACAATCATAGCTATCCGGCACGCGGTCAATCCATCAACAGATTGCCACAAAAGCACTGGCACGGTGATTACAGGGGTTCAAGATATTTCTTCTCGGGAGGTGTATGGTATCGACCGCACGGGCCGCGCATTTCTATAGTTGCTCCTCCAATCGGCCTTTTTGTTCCCTTCCTTCCCCCTTTCTTCACAACAATCTGGGTAGGAAATGTTCCTTATTATTATGCCAACGAAGTTTATTATGTAAATAGGGGAGATGGATATGTAGTTGTTGATCCGCCGGATAGAGAAATCAGCCAGGCGCCGCCCTCTGCAGATAAGATGTTTATCTACCCACGGCTTGGCCAGAGTGAAAAGCAACAGGCAGATGACCGCTACCAATGCCACATCTGGGCCGTGAGTCAGACTAATTATGACCCCACACAGCCACCTAACAATATGTCCGGAAGCGAGATGAGCCAAAAACGCGCAAACTATCAGCGGGCGATCGCCGCATGCCTCGATGGTCGTGGTTATACGGTTAAATAGGTTGGAATAATATTACATTAAAATATGTTAAGATCTTTTAATACATCATTAATTCCAAGGTTTTTTATTTTAAGTCTGATAAATTCTGAAATTGTCGGCTGGTAAGGTTTTACATTAAGATGCTTTCTAATTTCTCTTGGTGTTCTTGAACCCTTGTGATTGTTGCAGGATATACATGCAGCAACACAATTTTCAAAACAAGTTTTTCCGCCTTTTGATCTTGGTATAATATGATCAATAGTAAGTTTCTCTTTCTCTGTTCCGCAGTAAGCGCACTTAAAGCCATCTCTTATCAATATGTTTTTTTTAGAAAATGGAATCCTTGCCCTGTATATGGTTCTAATCAGCTTTATCAGTTTCATAACAGCAGGAATTTTTATCAGAATTCCGCCGGAAGTCTTCATAACTGTTTTGGAAAACGACAATACCTCAACCTTGCCTTTAGAAATAAGGCATACTGCTCTTTTCCACGTTACTACATTCAAATACGAATAATCTGCATTAAGCAAGATACATTGGGACATTATTTTTGTTTTTGCGCCTGTTTTTTAGTGTTATATTCTTTTCCCAAAATTCTGGAATAAAAATAGTGGGGGCATTTAGAAAACTTTGCCCCAAAACCCCAAAAAGTAAAAGCACCTGTAATTTACAGATTTCAAATATCAGAATTTGTAAGCAGTTTCAATGAAAAAAAATAAATGAGATTAATAGTTATGAAACCAAATACAGATATAATTATTAAGACAAAAGAATATATCTTTGAATCGATTTCATCTTCTCTGGAATCTCTGACTTTCGGTATGCTTTATAAGAAACTAAATAAGCAATTTAAGATTCAACAGTATGATTTTAAAAGTGCTTTGGATGAACTGGTTGCCGAAGGAGAAATATACTATTCACACAAATACGGGGGTTCGTTTTTAGAAATATCCTTTGAAAAACCTACACAAATATCAAAACGGATTTTTATTGTGCCGCAACGGATGAAATATTCAGAAAAACCCAATGATATTATAATAAAAATACATTCAGGAATATCTTTCGGACGAGGTGACCATCCTACAACAAGACTTGCATTAAGATGCATAGATTATGTTTTTGAATATAATAATATTTTGAGAAAAAGCAATGACAATCCTACAGTTCTTGATATCGGAACCGGAAATGGTATTCTTGCAATTGCCTGTGTTATGCTTGGAGCAGGAATGGCAATAGGCATTGATACTGATGCTTGCTCAAGAAAAGAAGCAAAGGATAATGCTGAAATAAACGAACTTTGTAACAGGGTAAAAATATCGGATACGCCGGTTGAGGAAATAACCGGGCTATTTTCTATTATCACAGCGAACCTGCGCTATCCGACATTAAGAAGCCTATATCCGGTGATGCTGGAACTAAGCAGAATAAATTCCAAGCTTATCTTTTCCGGTATAAAAGTTTCCGAACACGAGGAATTGTGCAGATTATATACCAAAAAGCACTTCAAATGCATACGGGAAGAAAGGGAAAAAGGCTGGGTCGCTTTTGCGTTTCAAAGAGTTTAAACAGAGTGTTTAGCTTTTTCTGTATTCTCAACACCTCCCATTACTATAATAGCTGAATCTTCCATTAAAACCGATGATGGAGAAGGGTTGAAAGCTATTTCACCGCCCCTATGCTTATGTCCCAGAACAATCAGATCAAATTGTTCTGCTAATCTAAGTTCACTGATTTTTTTCCCGATCACGTGGGAATTTTTTGAAATATTTATCTGGTTTATACGAATATTTCCCTGGCTGCTTCTGAGCATGCTGTCAAGAAAATCTACAACAGTTGGGCGAAGCATTTCGGAAGCCATGCGAAGCCCGCCAATAAAATTTGGAGAAACAGCGCTGTCTGCGCCTGCTTTTCTGAGTTTAGGTTCTATGCTTTGATCTACCATCCTGCTTATTATTCTTATTCTGTCATTAAGCATTCTTGCCGTCATAGTTATATAAAGGTTGTCTTTATCAGATGGAAGGCATATTATAATACCTGAAGCTCTTTCGATACCGGCAGCGATCAGATTGTTATCATCTGCTGCATTCCCTTTGATATAAAGCAGTCCCTTAATATTTATGCTTTTTTCTATATTATCTTCAAGATGCTCGATCAAAACCACTTTTTCCATATTCTTAACAAGCTCCTCTATTACATGGCGACCCGTCTCGCCACCACCGCAAACAATAAAGTGCCTGTGTAATTTCTTTATTTCTTTTTCCATTTTATTTTTCCTTAATATCCCCGAGAGTTCCCCTTCAATTGTTATTGCTGTGAGTGTGCTTATGCCATATAGAATTACTCCCATGCCAAAGGTAATCAGTATCATGGTAAAAATCTGGGCCGGCATATTCCCTGTTATAGGAAGAATTTCACCATATCCGACGCTTGTCATGGATATGACTGTCATATATAAACAATCAATATATTTAGGTATTCCTCCAAACAGAATGTAGTACCCGCTGCTGCCGGCAAGCACTACAAGAAAAATTGCAAAAACAATTAAATATAGTCTTTTTTTTATATCCATAATTGATAGAAACAGAATCCAAATTATTCTTTTGTTATTCTTTTGCAATTTATTATATCATATTAAATTTGTAAACAGTTTTAGGTAGGTTAACGATCTGCAGATAATATATATAATTCACATATGAAACAATTTGATTTCAAAAGAGATGAAAAAACTTTACAAAGAGCAAACCTTGATTTATAGATATTTTCGCTTTAAATAATCGATTCATTTATTTATAAATTTAAAATACATTATGGACAATCTAATAACTCTCGTAATAGCTACCCGAAATAACGGCAAAACAGCAGAAATTGCAGACCTCTTAAAAGACCACCCTGTTAAAATTAAAAATCTTACAGATTTTGGCCCGATACCAATCATTGAAGAAGATGGAAAAACCTTTGATGAAAATGCATATAAAAAAGCCGCTTTTGCGTCAAGAGTTCTTGGGTTTTCGGCACTTGCTGATGACTCCGGACTTTTAGTCGAAGCTCTTTCCGGAGCGCCTGGAGTTTTTTCCGCCCGCTATAGCGGAGAAAATGCTAGCGATGAAATGCGATGCTTGAAGCTGCTTTCTGAGATAAAAGGGAAAACAAACAGAAAGGCCGTTTTTGAGTGCGTAATATCTGTTGCTGTCCCGTCCGGTAACGCTCTCACTTATCAGGGCCGCTGCGAGGGAGTTATTGCAGAAGCGCCATCGGGAATAAACGGATTTGGTTATGATCCTATATTTTATTATCCTCCTTTTAAAAAAACCTTTGCTGAAATGAGTATGGAAGAAAAGAGCTCGGTTAGCCACAGGGGAAAAGCCCTCAACGAACTCAAAAGTGAATTCGACAAAGTACTTGTATGGATAGAACAAAATATGCTTAAACCGGATAAGTTTAAGGTTAGGCCCGGATGTGAAAAAATTGATATTGAGATCCTATAGGGGGGATTCATATGCTTTTAGAAAATAAGGGGGTTGATATTATACTTGAGATAGGCGGCATTAAATCTGTTGATACTGCTTATAAAGTTTTTGAAAAAAAAATTGACAGTGGAAATCTTTCAAAACTTCTTAAAATAAATCAAAAATACGTGCTATTAAAAATCGCAAACTCTATTGCAGTATGTAACCCGGATAATGTTTTCATAAGTACCGGCTCTGAAGAAGACAGACAATTTATAAAAGAACTTGCCCTTAAAAACCATGAGGAGACAGAGCTTGCCATGAAGGGGCATACTATACACTTTGATTTAAAGGAAGAGCAAGGGCGTATCACTGATAGAACCTTTTACATTATGAATGAGGGAGAAGAAGTAAACTCCCTTGCAAAAAAAATATTAAGAAAAGATGCCCTTAATGATATCAGAGATAAGATGAACGGTATTATGCGCGGCAAGGTAATGCAAATCGGCTTTTATATTCGGGGGCCTTTAGGATCTCCTGTGTCTAACCCGGCCATAGAGATAACAAGCTCTGCCTACGTAATGCATAGCGCCGAGATTTTATACAGAAATTCGTATCTTAATTTTGATTATGAAGTTGATAGGATAGGACATTTTTATACTAATATCCACAGCCAGGGGCAAAACAGGCCGGAAGACCTTCCTAATGCGCGTATTTACATGGATAGAAGTTATCAGACAACTTATGCCATTAACTGTACTTATGCCGGAAATACCCTTTTGCTGAAAAAAGGAAACCACAGATTTTCCGTTGATAAGGCTGTTTATAAAAACCGGGGTAAAGAACTTTCTGAGCATATGTTCATAACAGGTATTGAAGGAACTGATGGGCGTTTAACCTGGTTTGCGGGAGCTGCTCCAAGCGGATGCGGAAAAACTACAACAGCAATGGCAGGACATCATTTTATAGGTGATGATCTCGCTCAGATGTGGATTGACGAAACCGGCGCCATAAGGTCTGTTAATCCTGAGTGCGGAATATTCGGCATTGTTGAAAATCTCAACTGGGAAGGTGATCCTTTGCTGATGGAACTTTTGAGAAAAGAAGGGACAGAAGTTATATGGTCTAATGTTCTTGTTGATGAAAAGGGGTTTCCTCATTGGACAGGAAACGGAGAAGAACCGCCTGAGAGCGGATTTAATTTTCAGGGTTTCTGGAAAAGAGACATAAAGGACAAAAACGGAAAGCCTGTTCCGATATCTCACTCCAACGCAAGAGTTACGCTTACTTCAAAAGATATCGCAAACTATTCTCTTAAAAGTGAAGACCCCGAAGGAGTTATTACCAGGATTTTTACATACAGCGGACGAGACAGCGATACAATGCCGCCTGTCCGCGTAGCTAAAAATTCGGATCACGGCGTAGTTATAGGCGCATCAATAGTATCTGCCGCAACATCTACAGAAGTAGGCGCAACAGGGGTAAACAGAGCCCCCTGGGCTAATGCACCCTTTATACCCGGACCACTTGCCGATTATATGGATGCCCAGTTCCGTTTTTTTGGAAACCAAAATATTGCAAAAGAATATAAACCTGTTATGGCAGGGCTGAATTATTTTCTTACCGATAAGGCCAGAGGAGGAACTTTAGATAAGTTATTGGGTGAAAAACGCGATGTAAAGGTATGGCTTTCATGGCTGGAAAGAAAAGCTCACGATGAGGTAAATATAATCGAAACGCCTATCGGCGGAATACCGGAATACGATGACCTAAAAAAAATGTTTTGGACAATTATACAAAAAGAGTACCCGGAATCACTTTATATCAAACAGTTTTCACTTTATATAGATAATATTGTTAATAGAATTGATTTGCAGATAAATGCTTACGGAAAAGAAAAAGGTGTGCCTTACAAATTGTTTGATATTCTTAACGAGCAAAAAGAAGGGTTGCTTAATCTTAAAAAAGTGTTCGGCCCTGTTGTGACTCCTGCCGACATTCTCAAATTTAGTAACAAAGGATAGACAACATGGTATGCTTTTAGGCAGATGCAGAATTTTCGTTCCATGGTGCCACTTTAAATAACAGCAACATGCCGGGTACAGCAATTATTGCGCAGAAGACAAAAAAATTAGTCCAGCCGATGAAGTTCACAATAAAGCCGACGGATGCATTAGCAAAGGTTCGGGGTACGGCCATAAATGCTGTAAAAAGTGCGAACTGTGTTGCAGTATATTTAGGATGTGTGGATCGCGCAATAAAGGCGGTAAATGCAGACGTACCCAAACCCACACCCAGATATTCCAGGCTAATGACAAAAGCCAGGGCAATTTTATCGTTGCCCATTTGAGAAAGAAATACAAAGCCTATAATGGTAACTATCTGCACGATTCCGAACAACCAAAGAGCACGGTTGATGCCAATCTTAACCATCAACAAGCCGCCAAGAATACCGCCGATAATAGCAGGCCATAATGCGGCATTTTTGGCAATCAGGCCGATTTCAGTCATGGTAAACCCCATGTCAAGATAAAAAGGCGTAGCCAATGCCGTCGCCATGCTATCTCCAATCTTGTATAGAAACATGAAAGATAGTATCAGCAATGCGCTGATAATTCCTTTGCGGCCAATGAATTCCTTAAATGGCTCCACGATAGCGGCTTTAAGCGTATGGGGAGGCAAATCAAGGTTTAGTTCTTTGACCTTAAGCGTCATACCGATCCCAACCAGCATAAACAGTCCGGTAATCTGGAATACCGCATCCCAGGGCAAATGATCCGCTAATATCAATGACAGTGATCCGGGTATTAAACCTGATATGCGATAGGCATTAATATGGACGGAGGTGCCCAGACCAAGCTCTTCGTCCGGCAATAACTCTCGCCGATAAGCGTCGATCACGATATCCTGACTTGCGCTAAAGAAAGCGAGCGCTGCGCTTAAGGCTGCAATTATCCAGATTGATTGACTAGGATTAAACATACCGAATACAGTAATAAGTATTAATGTGGCGACCTGAGTTATCAGCAGCCAGCCGCGCCGCCTGCCCAGAAACGGCGGCACATATCGATCCATAAATGGAGACCAGACAAATTTCCAGGTATAAGGAAACTGAATAACGGCGAACAAGCCAATGGTGGATAGGCTGACACCTTCCGTCCTAAGCCATGCTGGTATCAGGGAAATCAGGATATAAAGCGGCAGGCCGGAGGTAAAACCGGTAAATACGCAGATTAACATTCTGCGATTAAAAACCGATTTCCAGAAAATGCTTTTTATCATTATTGTTGTTTTCCAATTTTTATGTCCGGTGTATAGGTGAAATCAATATGTATGTCAAGCCGATTCCAGGCGTATCCGAAGTAACCATATTTGAAAACCACCTTAAGAATAATTGCCCTTGACCTTGTCCGCTTTTTCATGGAAAATTGAAGTTCCTGCCGCAAGCAGCGGAAAATCTTCGACCATAAGGAATTTTGATCAATTTTGGATTCGCTCGCTAACCTCGCCGCAAGCAGCGGGTAATGCGCTCGCTATTGCGGTTCATCAACTTTGTTATGTCAAAATGGAATATTAAAAAATGATAAAGAATGAAAACGAATACCAGATTGCAGCAAAACGTTCAGCAGATCTCAATTCCCAACGAAAAGAGATTGTTGCAATGCCTCCTGAAAAAGCTTTGAACCGTATTTTGGAGGCAAAGCACCCGGCAGCACTTGTACATTCATTCCCGGAAGAAGACTTTTATTTTCTTGTAAATGATATTGGTATTTACGACGCTTTTGAGCTTCTTAATTTAGCATCCGACAAACAATGGGAATATATACTTGATGTTGAACTCTGGAAGAAAGACAGAATAGAAATCGATTCGGTTACCAAATGGCTTGATATCCTGTTTCAGGCTGCACCACAGCGCTTTGCGAAATGGGTAATTGATAAGCAAAAGGATCTTATAGAATTTTATCTTTATAAAAACTTAATAGTGGCTGTAAGGGAACATGATCAGGACCCATCAGATCTTGGCAGCGATTTTTTGACTATAGACGATGTTTTTTATTTTAAGGTAATCGACGACTACGAATATGAACCATACGATCATGCTATAGGGTCAGAAGGAGAAAGTTATAAAAAACAAAAAAAAGAATTTATTAAAAATATGCTGGAGAAGGTCGCAGAATATGATTATGAGAAATATAGGGATATATTGCTTGAAGCAATGACTGTTCTTCCGGCAGAAATGGAGGAAGAATTCTACCGCTTAAAAAATTTAAGGCTTTCTGAAAAGGGCTTCTTGCCTTTTCATGAGGCTGTTGGGATTTACTCTTCTATAAAACCGGAAAAAATTCCGGAAAAGAAAAAGCTTCTTAAAAGAAGCGATAAACATATTAACCTAATACCGTTCCCGCTATATCCGTTAAGGATGATAAAGGAAGATAATCTGTTTTCAATGTCGCTTAAAAGGATTGATACAGATGAAACACTTATGAAAATTCAGACCGAATTTGCTTTCCTATGTAACCGCATTATCTCAGCTGATCAGAAAGCCATTAAAAGCAAAGATGAACTGAAAGATATTGTAAAGAAGGCATGTGGATATCTAAGTATCGGAATAGAGCGGTTAATGACGCAAAATCAAATTACTGACACCGGAAATGCCGCAGCCATTATAAGCAAATATCACCTGGAACATGTTTTCAGAACAGGTTTTAGCCTTGCATCAGAGCTTAGAGAACGTGCAAAAAAATGGCTGAACAAAGCATGGTTTATAAAGCAAGGCCTTACGCTAAGTTTCTGGGATGAAGAATGGATGGGCATATTGGGCGGACTTTTGATCAAAAAACCGCTTTATTTTGAAAAACAAAAAACCGGATATATCTACAGGGATTTTTTGTCTGTTTCGGATATAATTGAAAGCATAAAGGTGCTCGAAGAAGCTATTGCATTTGATGATCTTATTTCTCTGATGGATATCAATATAAAACAGGTAAACAGGCGTCACTTAAATCATAAAATACTTATTTTCACCCTTTTTGCAAGATATCGCCTCGGTCTGCCCGAAGAACCCTTGCCTATACTTCTTGATGACTTCAAACGCTTTTTTAAGACACTGTGGAAAGGAAAAGGAAAAAACTGCAAAATAGATATTGCGGTCAAAGAATCTTTTCTAAATTGGATTTGCACAAAAACCGGTCTTAAATCTATAGAAATTACTGAGCAGCTTGGCCGGGTTTTTGAAAATATCTTCACTGAAATTGAAAACGAATACGCAAAAGTAGCAATTTCCGATCTTGATGAAAGATATATCAACCTTTTTCTTGTGCAGAAAAAGAAGTAACAGATGAATCAGCCTTCTATGCTTTTAATCAACTCATTTGCAATATTGGAACTTTCAATGTGCATGATGCTTTCCTGGGCGCTTCCGTAGCTCAAAAGATTAATTGATAGTGCTATTTGTTAATAATGAAATATGCATCCGGTTATAATTATTGCCGGTTATTTGTATATCTGATAATAAAAATAGCTGGTTTGGCTTATAATTGCCAAGATATATTTCCGGATCTAAGGGGAAACCGACTTTCGCAGTTAACCTTGGTCACCGTGGAGCAGATGCTCACTTCCGCTACAATAGGCCCCTCCATGTTTTCTTAAGTCTTTTTATAGTTATTAAATGTACATTTTTTATTCAGACACACTACTCAGACCGTAGAGCCTGTATCGGGTCCTGAAGCGCAGCCTTGCGTGCCGGGTAAACGCCGAAGAACACACCTACGGTGGCTGAAAACGTAAAAGCCAGGATAATGGCCCAGGCAGAAATTCTCGTATGAAGAATCTCGACGAAGAGAGGTATAATGAGCGCCAGTCCCACGCCGACAACGATGCCGATAAACCCGCCAGCCCCGCTCAAGGTCACGGCCTCGATCATAAACTGGGCCATAATATCCCGGTTTCTGGCCCCAAGTGCTTTGCGGATGCCGATCTCACGCGTTCGTTCGCGCACAGAGACAAGCATTATGTTCATGATACCGATGCCTCCGACAAGCAATGATATGCTTGCAATGCCGGTAAGCACGGCGGTGAGCACATTGAGGATAGTGTTCATCGTTTCCAGCATGGCTCCTTGTGTCTGGATGGTAAAATCCTCCTTATGGGCGTGCCGTCTGATGAGAATTTCCTTAATCTGGGCTATAGCCTGGTCAACATCCTCAGCACGGGGTACGGATGCCATAACCTGGAAGAGCTGGTCGGTATCGAAAAGCTCCTGAGCACTCGTTACAGGGATGTATACGTTATCGTCTATGTCCATTCCCAGGCTTGTCCCTTTCTTATGCATCAATCCTACAACACGATAACGGGCATCAGAGAGTGTTACCACCTTGCCAAGCACGTTACCGGAGCCGAACAGTTCCTCCTTTACCTTGGCGCCCAGCACGACAATCTTGGCTTTGGAGTCCACATCTCCCTGTGATATGAAGCTTCCTTTTTCAACAAAGAGACTGCGCAAATGCAGGTATTCGGGCGATGTGCCGATTACTCCCATATCGCGGCTCATGTTCTGATATTTTATCTTTCCCGTGCCGAACACGATGGGAATCGCATCGGTCAAGAGCCAGGCCCGACGCTTGAGTGCGAGCGAGTCGTCATAGGTAAGTTTACGCACCGTGCCTGCCGACGGCGGATGAAAACCGCCGCTCGCTGATGTTTTCCCCGGGATGACCATGATGAGGTTTGTGCCGAGGCCGGCTAACTGTTCCGAGATATACTGCTGCGCCCCGTCGCCTATGGCCACAAGCAGAATTACAGCCATGACGCCGATAATCACCCCTAGCATGGTGAGCCCAGAGCGGACCTTGTTCGACATAATCGCCTCGAAGGCGACCCCAAATGTTTCGAAAAAGTTCTTCATATTTTAATCTGATCATTTATGATCATGCCATCCTTGAGATTGATGATCCGTTTGCAAATAGCTGCAACATCCCTGTCATGAGTCACGATCATGATCGTAACCCCATGCCGGTTAAGTCCGGTCAGAATATTTAAAATCTCGGAACCGGAACTGCTGTCGAGATTGCCCGTAGGCTCATCAGCAAGCAGGAGCGGCGGATTGTTCACCAACGCTCTGGCGATGGCCACGCGCTGCTGCTGTCCGCCGGAAAGTTCTGTAGGTTTGTGGTGCATGCGATCGGCAAGTCCAACTTTATCAAGCATGGGCATGGCGCGTTCTCTGCGCTGGCGTGCTGGAACGCCGCAGTAGATGAGCGGAACCTCAACATTTTTAAGGGCTGAGAACCGCGGCAGCAGATTAAAGTTCTGAAAGACAAATCCGATTTTGATATTCCTGACTGACGCAAGTTCGTCATCTGTCATGGCGCTGATCTCCCGATTCTCAAACCGGTAAGATCCGCTTGTTGGCCGGTCCAGGCATCCAAGTATGTTCATGAGCGTGGACTTGCCGGAACCCGAAGGTCCCATGACTGCGATTAGTTCACCTTGATCCACGCTGAGGGAGAGATCACGTAGCACAGGTATCTCTAACTTTCCCATGCGGTAATTCTTTGTTATATTTGTTAGTTCAATCATGATCCATTACTCTATCATCACTTTCGACCCGTCCTTCAATCCCTTTGCTTCAGGCGTGATGATGACAAAATCCCCTGCGGCAAGCCCTTTTACGACCTGGGTAAAAGCCCAGTTGGTTTCTCCGATTTCGACCGGTTTGAGTTTGGCAACAAATGCTGTTCCTGGCTTAATGCCCTTCCCTTCCACTATATAAACCTGTTTTTTGCCTTCCCGCTCTATTATAGCCTGCGATGGAACCGGCAACACGCCTTGCAGAGTCGATACCAGAATCTCTACATCACAAGACATCCCCGGCTTGATTTTTGAGTGTTTCCCGTTAAAATATATCCAGACATCGGCGGTACGGGTCTCCAGCTTACCTCCGCTAACGATGGGCGATATCCGTTTGATCGTTCCCGCATATTTTTCGCCGGGGAAAGCATCGACTGTGATTATCACCGGCTGACCCAGACGAAGCCTGCCAACATCCACTTCATCAATAGTCGCCAGGACATAGATTTTATTAGAATCAATGATGGTCACAATCTGCTTGCCAGGCAGCAGAAGCTCACCCACCTCGGTGAATTTCTTTGCGATGACTCCGCTGAACGGCGCCAGGATGGTAGAGTAATCTTTTTTTATGTCTGCGTCGGAAATCGCAGCTTGCCATTGTGACTTTGCCACTTCATATGCCCTGCGCACAGCATCAAAGTCCTGTTGGGATATTACTCCCTTTTTGAACAGCTCTTCAGACCTCTTCATGTTTTTTTGGGCCTCTTCATATGTAGCTTCGCTCTGTGTCAATGCGTTCTTCGTTTGAACCGATTCTTCGGACAGGTCGAGCTGGGCAATGAGCGCTCCTGCCGTAACTATGTCCCCCTCTTTCACAGGCAGTTTGACCACCCTGCCTGTGCGCTGTGCCGAGAGTATTGCCTCGGCCTCCGACTTTACCGTAGAGGTTGTTGTGGCGTTTACAATCACACGCAGTTCTCCCGGCTTGATCTCAAGAGCCTTAACGGCAATTGATTTTTTCCAACTTGTAGTAAATAAAATGGCCATGATTACCACACTTAGGGTAATTCCGGTCCAGATCAGTTTGCTTTTGAGTATCTTTATTATCACCGACATTAAGATAAACTATCCTTAAATTAGTTCATGCTGGATCACTTTTCCAACCCTTTTCCTATAGCCTTATGCAACCGCACAACAGCAAGTTGGTAATCATAGAGCGCCTGCACGTAATCGGTTTCTGCATTGATCGCAGTGAGTTGCGCATCTGTCACTTCAATATAGGGGCCCACGCCTGCCTCGTACCTTTCCTGGGCAATTTCGAGACTTTCCTGTGCCTTTTTGAGTGATGTTTCCATTACTGATATTCGTGTCTCAGCGCTTTCCATATCTACATAGGCCTGGCTTACCTCCAAAAGAATATCCTGGCGGAGC
>DYJH01000110.1 GCA_020723255.1 Desulfonema limicola
TAGCCCTCTCCCGATAAGTAAAAAGTCGTTTTTTGACTTTTTGCGAAAGTATCTTTATTGATGGATTTCATAATAAGTCCATCAAACTTAAAATACAATAGAAAGTAGTGGCATGAGGTAAAATATGAAGTATTTTCTTTGTGTTATTGGGATGGTTATGGTTATTGAAGGACTTCCCTATTTCGCATTTCCTGAAAAAATGAAACGCTGGATAACAAAAATTATGGAAATGGATGATAGCCAATTGCGTTGGATGGGCTTGATTTTCATGCTTATAGGTTGTCTGCTTGTTTTTATCGGGAGGCGATAAGCGTGTTTTTGTTATCCGATTATGATTATGAACTCTCGGAAGAATATATAGCCCAAAAACCGGCATCATGCCGAGATTTATCCAGGCTTTTGCTTCTTGATAAAAATACCGGAAGAACTTCTCATCATAAATTTGTTGAAGTATGTGATTTTATTTCACCCAAAGATATTATTGTAATAAATAACACAAAGGTAATACCAGGCAGATTATTTGGAAAAAAGGAAACCGGAGGCAAAGCAGAAATTCTTATTTTAGATTTTGCAGGCGGGATCAGTGAACAAAATGATACCGGGAGTTTTATCTGCGAATGTCTTGTAAAAACTTCCAAACCTCCGAAAAAAGGCTCGTTCATTTTCTTTGGAGACAATCTGAAGGCTAGGGTGGTTCATGAAGTAAAAGACGGTGTTTGTCTGCTGAAGTTTTCATCTTCCGAAAGCTTTGAAGATGTCCTTTATCGAATTGGACATATGCCTCTTCCTCCTTATATAAGGCGTGATAACGACAATAATGAATCCATAGATGATAAAACTTCCTATCAGACTGTATATGCTTCATATGACGGGGCTGTTGCTGCGCCTACGGCAGGTCTTCATTTCACAAAAGAACTCCTTGAGAATATTAAAGCAAAAGGCGTTAAAATAGCAGAAATAACCCTGCATGTGGGCTATGGTACATTTCTTCCTGTTAGGGTTTCTGATATTAGGGAGCATAAAATACATTCCGAGCGTTTTAATATATCTTGTGAAGCAGCCGAAGCAATTAATAAAGTCCGGGAGGAAGGTGGAAAAGTAATCGCTGTAGGGACAACATGCATCAGAACTCTGGAATATGCCTCTGATCATAAAGGAAGAGTTTTAGCAGGGAGCGGTAAATGCGATCTATTTATATATCCCGGGTACAGTTTTAAAGTTGTTGATTCAATTATTACAAATTTTCATTTGCCGCGTTCCACCCTTCTAATGCTTGTATCTGCTTTCGCCGGCAGGGAAAGAGTTCTTTCTGCATACATAGAAGCTGTTTCAAAAGGGTACAGGTTTTACAGCTATGGGGATGCGATGCTCATAGGAGAGTAATGTTTGATTTTACTGTTATATCCGAATCAAAAAATAGCCGGGCGCGGGCCGGGTTGATGCATACATCTCACGGTGTAGTTGAAACTCCTGTTTTTATGCCGGTAGGCACTCTTGCTTCCGTAAAATCTCTATCACCCGAAGAAATTACTGAAGCAGGAGCAAGTATTATTCTCGGAAACACATATCATTTATATTTGAGACCCGGCTGTGATGTCATAAATCTATTTTCCGGATTGCATGGGTTTATGAACTGGAAAGGTCCTATACTTACAGACAGCGGAGGATTTCAGGTTTTTTCACTTGCAAAGCTGTCAAAAATAACAGATGAGGGTTATACCTTTCAGTCGCATATTGACGGATCAAGCCATACTCTTACACCAGAAAAAGCGATACAGGTTCAGATGTTGCTTAACTCCGATATTATGATGTGTCTTGACCAGTGCATAAAATATCCTGCGGAAAAAAAAGAAGCACAGGATGCTCTCGAACTTACAACTCAATGGGCAAAAAGATGTAAAAAAACCTTGGAGGAGACCGGTGAAAACAGAAATGCTCTTTTTGGCATTGTTCAGGGTGGTATGTTTAAAGACCTTAGGGAAAAATCCGCAAATGATATTGTTGAAATCGGATTTTCGGGTTATGCGCTTGGGGGACTAAGCGTTGGGGAACCTGCTGATATTATGGTTGAAATTGCTAATTTTGTTCTTGAAAAACTGCCTGCTGAAAAACCGAAATATATGATGGGAGTAGGAACGCCTGAAAACATAGTTGATCTGGTAGCCCTTGGAACTGATATGTTTGACTGTGTTATTCCTACAAGAAATGCAAGAAACGGTCAGATGTTTACCAATACGGGCACTATAAATATTTGTAATTCACGTTATAAATATGATACTAAACCTGTTGAAGAAGGTTGTCTTTGCTATACCTGCCGTAGTTTTTCCCGTGCATATTTAAGACATCTTTATATGTCAAAGGAAATTCTTGCATATCGTTTAAATACAATTCATAATATTCATTATTATACTAAGCTAATGAAAGATATGAGAAAAGCCATCCTAAAAGATGAATTTGAAAAATTTAAAAGCAATTTTTTTGGAAAGAAAAATAGGGGGGATTATGAAAGAAAAGGTTGAGGAAGCAATAAATAAAATCAGGCCGATGCTCCAAAGAGATGGCGGAGATGTTGAAATAGTGGATATAAGTGAAGGTGTAGTCAAGGTGCGTCTGAAGGGTGCATGTTCAGGATGCCCCATGTCGCAGATGACTTTAAAAAACGGGATTGAAAAACTTTTAAAGCAAGAGGTGCCCGAAGTAAAATCAGTGGTATCGGTATAGTACAAAATATTAAGGATAAAAAATGAATTATTATGAAGTGATGACAGCGCCTTGCGGTCTGGATTGTTTCAATTGCATTGCATATTTAGCAAATGAAAATCAGGAAATGCGCTCCATGGTTTCAAAACGGCTTGGTATCCCTCCGGAAAAAGCTGTCTGCAAAGGATGCCGGAATGAAAAAGGAAAGTGCTCTATTATCCCTATGGAATGTAATGTTTATCCATGTGCAGAAGATGTTGGGGTTAAATTCTGTTGCGATTGTTCAGACTTCCCTTGCGATTTTTTTCATCCATATGCTGACCAGGCCGATAGGTTGCCGCATAATACAAAAGTTTTTAACCTGTGTTTAATAAAAAAAATGGGATTGGAATCATGGGCAAAAAATAAGGCGAAAAACGTTAAGGATACTTATTTTACGGGTAAGTGGAAACTATAGCCCGTAGTGAGAGCATCCTTGTATTCTGTAATGCGGCTAAATACTCCTTTTAAATTTATCTTTTTTATCAGCACCGGATCGGCATAACCTATCCGGGTCCTCCACCAGAAGTGGAGGATGGATATAGATTAACACTAAGGCACAGTGAAAAATTATTACGGTTGTAGTAATTTAAACAAACCGGAGATTTCTATATGCTTCAAAAAATAGCTAAATATTCCTTAATAGTTTTACTGATTGCTGCCTTATCAGGATGCAAGGGAAAAATTGAACCTGGAACTGCAAAAGAAGAAAATGAAGCAGCGGTTAAAACTGTTGTTCAGGAAGCTCAACTTGTAAATCAGCCCCTTTTGTACGAGACAACCGGAACTGTTCATGCAAAAACAGAAAGCATATTGGCAAGCAAACTTTTGGCGGCTGTGAAAAAAATAAACGTCAAAGAAGGCGATTTAATAAAAAAGGGAGATGCGCTGGTTTTTCTTGATGACAGCCAGGTAAAAGCTCAGCTTCAACAGGCCGAACAGGCAAGAGAAGAAGCTATAAAAGCGCACGAAGCTGCAATTTCCGGGGCAGATTCGGCAAGGGCTGCCGCAAAACTTGCCGATGATACTTACAAGCGTTATTTAAATTTATTCAATGACAAAGCATTAAGCAGACAGGAAATTGAAGATATTGAGACAAAAAACAGCCAGGCCAACGCCGCATTACTCCAGGCAGAGGCAATGGTTCAGGCTTCAGGCCATCGTGTCAAACAGACTGAAGCAGCACTTTTGTCTGCAAGATCCTTTGACAGGGATTCCGTTATTTATGCTCCGTATAACGGACTTGTAACAGCAAAAATGGTGGAGTCGGGAGATCTCGCGTCACCTGGAACCCCTATTCTTGGCGTTGAAGAAACGCAGGCTTATTATGTAGAATTTGTTATTCCTGAAGCTCATGCCAAAAATATAGTCATGGGCAAAAAGGTAAACATAGTAATTTCGGCATTAAATGATCTTTTGCTCGAAGGAACAATATATACAACAGTTCCTGCGGCAGATTTTAACACCCGTTCTTTCATGTTAAAGGCATCTTTTTCATTAAATAAATCAGTTCGTTCTGGAATGTATGCAAAAGTTTTAATTCCTATAGGCAACATAAATATGCTGTCTGTTCCTTCTTCGGCACTAATTTATCAGGGGCAGTTAACAGGAATCTATATTATTGATGGCCAAAACATAGCCCGTTTCAGAGTTATTCGCACAGGCAAAATTTTTGACAAATCTATAGAAGTTCTTTCTGGGCTTAAGCCAAAAGACCGCTACATACCAAATCCCGCCATAAATATAAAAGATGGCGTAAAAGTAGAGGCATCCTAATGGGTCTTAAGATGGGTGCGGCGGGAAAGATTGCAAAATATTTCATAGAATCCAAGCTCACGCCGCTTATTATAATTGCTTCCATACTTCTTGGCATTGCTTCGGTTATTGCTTTGCCAAGAGAAGAAGAACCCCAGATCATCGTTCCTATGATAGATGTTTTTGTAAGTATGCCGGGTGCAAGCTCAAAAGAAGTTGAAGAGCGCGTCACATCGCCTATGGAAAAGCTTTTATGGGAAATTCCGGGCGTTGAATACATTTATTCCACCTCAAGCCCCGGCATGTCAATGGCTATTGTACGATTTTTGGTCGGGCAGAATGAAGAACAAGCGATTGTCAGGCTTCAATCCAAACTTATGGCAAACATGGATCGAATCCCATATTCCGTCTCGCCTCCTTTGGTCAAACCGCGTTATATAGATGATGTGCCTATTATTGCATTAACCTTCTGGGGGAAAAGTGCTGACCATTATTTGCTAAGGCGTGTAGCCGCTGAAGTCGAAAACATCGCAAAGATGGAAGAAAATACTTCCATAACAACAATTATCGGAGGCGAACGCAGGCAGGTTGAGGTAAATATAGATCCTGTTAAAGTTTCTGCTTTCGGCATTGATCCGGAACATATATTTTCTATGTTATCTGCTGCAAATCAGAGTTCCGATTCCGGATCTTTTCCATCGCAGGCAGGCCAGACCATAGTCCATACAGGCGGATTTTTACGCACTGTTGAAGATGTGAAAAAAGTTGTTATTTCCGTTCACGATGGAAAACCGGTTTATTTGGAAGATGTGGCCACAACTTCAGACGGCCCGGGTGAGCCAGGCCAGTATGTCTTTTTCGGAACGGGTCCTGCGGCAAAAGAAAAAAACATTGCTAAAGATGCTTTGCCCAAAGATGCTTGCCCGGCAGTAACGCTTACAATAGCAAAAAGAAAAGGCGCAAATGCAATTTCAGTTGCAAATAAAATACTTGCAAGAATCGATGATGCAAAGGGCACAATCCTTCCTGACAATATAAATATGACCATAACAAGGCATTATGGAGAAACGGCAAAAGAAAAATCTGATGAACTGCTTTTCCATATGATGATTGCCATTGTATCGGTATCAATTCTTATCTGGTTTACTTTAGGCCACCGCGAGTCAGGAATTGTAGCTCTTGCTATACCTGTTACGCTTGCTTTAACACTTTCGACATTTTATTTTTATGGCTATACATTAAACCGCATTACACTTTTTGCTCTTATTTTTTCAATCGGGATTCTTGTTGATGATGCTATAGTCATCGTTGAAAATATTGTACGGCATTTCAGACTCCCTGAAAACGCGAATCGTTCCAAAACCCTTATTGCAATTGAGGCGGTTGACGAAGTAGGAAACCCGACTATTCTTGCAACCTTTACGGTTATAGCCGCCATACTTCCTATGGCTTTTGTCGGCGGTCTCATGGGCCCTTACATGCGTCCGATTCCAGTCGGAGCCTCAGCCGCAATGGTTTTTTCGCTTATTGTAGCATTTATTGTTACCCCCTGGGCATCAATGAAACTTATACGCCCCAAGGAAAACGGAGCAATAAACCATGAAAAAGAAGGATGGAGCACACTGTTTTACCGAAGGATAATGACCCCGCTTATTGAAAAACCATTCTGGCGTTATTTATTTCTTATTCTGGTGGCTGCTCTTCTTTTAGTTTCCTGCGCTCTTGTTGCGATCAAAAAAGTACATGTTAAAATGCTGCCTTTTGACAATAAAAGCGAGTTTCAGGTCATAATTGATATGCCTGAATATTCTACTCTTGAAAACACTGTATCAGCCGCTCTTGAAATGGGTGATTATATAAAAACAGTAAACGAAGTTGTTGATTATGAAATTTATGCCGGCACCGCGGCGCCTTTCAATTTCAACGGCCTTGTACGACATTATTTTTTGCGTAAAGGAAGCAATATCGCAGATATTCAGGTTAACCTTGCCGGAAAAGGGCACCGAAAAGAACAGAGCCATGAAATAGCAAAGCGTGTAAGGCCAGCATTGCAAAAAATTGCAGCAAAGTATAATGCGAGAATAAAAGTTGCTGAAGTTCCTCCGGGACCCCCAGTGCTTTCAACTCTTGTGGCGGAAATTTACGGCCCCGACTACAACCGACAGAGGCTTATTGCCGAAAAAATAATGAAAATTTTTGAGCGGACATCCGGCGTTGTCGATGTGGATTGGTACATGGAGGAAAATCAGCCCAGAGTCAATATCGAGATCGACAGACAAAAAGCTGCGCTTCATGGCATCAGCGTAGCTCAGGTTTCAAAAACCCTTGACCTGGCACTTTCAGGAAGACAGTCCGGGCTTCTTCATAATCCTTTGGAAAAAGAAGATATTCCTATCATAGTAAAACTTCCTCTTGCACATCGGGCCGGAATAGAACGACTCGGAGCCATAAAAATTACACAAGCGGACGGTAAACTGATATCGCTATCCAGTCTTGTTAAAGCCTCCGACACACAAAACGATAAGAGCATATACCATAAAAATCTTATGCCTGTGGTTTATGTTACAGGCGATGTTGCAGGCGAAAAGGAAAGCCCTGTGTACGCCATACTTGAGATGAAAAAAGCGATAGATTCCATATCTCTTCCCGAAGGATATAAAATCGTCCAGCACACTTCATCGCTTCCGGAAACAGACCGCAGATTTTCTATGAAATGGGATGGCGAGTGGCATATTACCTACGAGGTTTTCCGCGATCTGGGAATAGCTTTTGCGGTGGTTCTTGTGTTAATATTTGTTCTTGTTGTCGGATGGTTTAAATCCTTTTCAACCCCTCTTGTAATTATGGCGGCTATTCCATTTTCTCTTATCGGCATCCTGCCGGGGCACTGGCTGATGGGCGCCTTTTTTTCGGCAACATCCATGATCGGTTTTATTGCAGGTGCAGGGATTGTTGTAAGAAATTCCATAATTCTTGTAGACTTCATTGAGCTTCGCGTTTCCCAGGGCATGCCTCTTGATCTTGCCGTAATTGATGCAGGCGCCGTTCGATTCAGGCCTATGATGCTGACAGCGGCGGCCGTTGTGGTAGGCGCTTCAGTGATATTATTTGATCCGATATTTCAGGGCCTTGCCATATCTCTGATGGCAGGCGAAGTTGCATCTCTTTTATTCTCGCGAATGGCCGTTCCTGTGTTGTATTATCTTATGCATTTAAAATTTCTGTATTCGGATTAATATAATACCTATTTTCTAAATACAGAAATAATTATTCGGAATACAGAATATAATATAAGCCCTATCGCACAACAAGCTGATATAATTGATATATAATATTGGCATGATTTAAGCAACCTGTATATTATTTATTTTGAAAAAAGGAGGGATGATTAATAATGAAAGATTATGGAATTCAATTGACCAAGGACGAAGAAGCAAAAGTGGATGAGATATGTTCAAAGATCAGGGCGCGTGTCAAAAAGGAACCCATGACACCCCGGCAACGCTTTGAGGCTGTTTACAGAGGGGAAACACCTGACCGCATTCCGATTCAGGTATGCGCTCTTGGCCTACACGCAGCATCTAATTACAGTGTAACACCTGGGGATTTGTATAATAATCCGAAGATATCGCTTATGGCATATCTTACACATCTTGAGAGATTCGGATACGACACACCTTCCGCTTTCCGTTTCAGTACAGGTGAGAAGGAGTTTGGACAGGAAATAGCGCATACAGAGCAGGCTGTGCCGTTTGGCATAAAGGGAGTAGTAGAGACGGCGAATGATCTCGGCAAAGTAAAATTGCCAAATGTTTATAAAGATGGCTCTTTGCCCTGGCAGTTATGGATGATAAGCGTGCTTAAAGAAAAACTTGGCGACATAATGCCTATACATGGTTTTACGGTTATTCCCGGCGCAGTTGGTCCGGTTATCATGCCTATGGATAAACTTTTACTGGCGCTTCGCAAGGATCCGGTTCTGGCACACTGCCTGGCTGCATTGCTGATGAAGTTTGTTATTGATTACGGCACAGCCTTGTTTGAGGCAGGAGCTGATATGCTGCATATCGTTGGCATTGATGACCAGGTGTCATATGCCATGCACAGGCAATACGAATTTCCCTATGTCTGCGGCCTGGTTAAGTCACTTCCGGGGCCATGCTTTATAATTGGCGCAGGAGACTGGTCACATGTTATAGAGTCATATGCCCAGGCAGGAGTGCATGGCTTTTATCTGCACAGCGGGCAGCCGACACCACTTGACAAGATTAATGAAGTGGCAGAAAAATATAATTGCACAGTGCGTTATGGCGTAAGCGCCAACACTCTGGTTCATGGACCGGCAGAAAAGATACGTGAGGAAGTAAAAAGCGTAATTAAACAGGGATGGCGAGGAGGACATTTTGTATTAACCACGGACACGCTGGATATAAATACCCCAGCTGAAAATTTGGACGTTTTTATGGAAGCAGCCAAAGAATTCGGCAAACTTCCATTAAAGATTTAATAACCCCTACATGACTTATTGAAAGGAGATATTATGACACAAGAGACAATTCTTGAAGCTCTCAGGCAGGCTATACTGGATGGTGATGCAGAGCAGACACAAAAAGTATGCGGCGAAGCGCTTAATGCAAATGTGGAGACTTCGGACATTCTCCAGGAAGGTATGACTAAAGCCATGAGGATGGTCGGGGCGAAATGGGATGCCAAAGAATTTTTCCTGCCCGAAGTGCTTGCCGCAGCAGATGCAATGAAAAGCGCAATTGATTATATGAAACCCCACTTGCAGGCAAAGGGGAGCGGGGCAATAGGAACGGCGGTTATCGGTACAGTAAAAGGCGACGTGCACAATATCGGCAAGAACCTGGTGGCATTATTTATGGAATTGGGAGGTTTTAAGGTTTTCAACCTTGGCGAAGATGTCCCCGCCGAGAAATTTGTTCAAACTGCTGTTGAAAACAATGCTGATGTTATTGGTTCATCTGCTTTTGTTTCAACAGTTGCGACCGAAATGGCCAAAATCGAGGACGGTCTTAAGGCCGCAGGAATCCGGGACAAAGTCTTTACCATGGTAGGCGGAGCGGTTCTGGACCCGGAGTGGGCAGTAAAGATCGGAGCCGATGCCTATGGCAAGGATGCCTTGCATGCTACACAACTTGCCCAGGGTTTTGTTAGCAAGAAGAAGGGATGAAGGGTAGGAATCGTATGAATCAAGGAGTTTGGATATTAGAAGAGCATGATAGCCGCGGGACAAAAAATGTTACTCTGGAAATGCTAAGTGAAGGGCAGAAGTTAGCCCGCAGGCTTAAGGAAAATCTCTGTGTGTGTCTTTTAGGCTATCAGGTAGAAAGTTTTATCCCCCAACTTGCAGAGTTCGGAGCGGAAAAGATATATCTTTCAGACAGCTTGCATTTGTCAGAATACAGTATGGACGCTTATATTAAAATTTTAGGCGATTTAATAGAAACATATAAACCCTCCGTATTAATGATGGGAGCAACACCGATAGGCTCGGAATTGGCTCCAAGAATTGCAGCAAGATACAGGCTTCCCTGCGTAACCGAAGTAAAAAAAATAGGGGGAAGCAGCGAAAACTTCCAGGTAACAAAATCCGTTTATAATGACCGGCTGTATGCTGATATTAAGACTTCTTCGGCAAGGCCCATTATTATAACTCTTCCTCCTGGCGAGACTGATATTGTTAAGTCCAAAAAGGCTTTAGAATTTGCTGTTATTAAATATGATTTTGAAGTTACCGAGGATTTAAAGCGTATACGATACAAACAATTCATTAAAGGCGATCCAAAGACGATAAGGGTTGACGAGGCGGACTTGATTCTGGCGCTTGGCAACGGAATAAATTCCGAAACTCTTCCTGCTGCTCATGAACTGGCCGATCTTTTAGGAGCAACTATCGGAGGGACAAGAGTTGCTGTAGATAAAGGCATAATCCCTTTTGAAAGACAAATCGGCCTTACAGGTAAAACCGTATTGCCCAATATGCTTATAGCATGCGGAATCTCCGGCGCTTATGAATTTACGGATGGGATGAAGGATTCCAAGATGATAATTGCGATTAACAGCGACGGTAAGGCTCGCATATTTGATGTAGCGAATCTGGGCATAAATGGTGATCTTAAAGAGATAATGCCTGCTGTTATTGATAAGATAAAGAATCATAAACAGACTGGCAGCTAGCAGAAATTTGTTTTATTCCGGAGATAGATTTATGCAACCGATGAATTCAGTTAAGTTACTTATCATTTTCTTTTTTATTGTATTTATTTCTTCGTCGGCAGCCCACGCCACCGAATATTATTCTTTTCATATGGCTGGTTCAGACTGCAAAATGTGCCACGATGACCCGGCTAGCGGCGAATTAAATGATACTGGAATACAGTTTGAAGAAAATGGATATCGATTTCCCTCAACTCAGAAAGAGACCCTTTTTTACGTTCTTTCAGGATTGGTTATTCTTGCCGTTATTTTTGGCCTTTTCCGAAGATACAGGCTTTGGAGCAGTGGAAAACCTGTCAAGAAGTTGGAGCGGCTCGCTGATAGATGGGACGGACTGTTAGTAAACATATTCGGTCAGGATAAAATTCTGAAAAAGCCTTTAGCGGGAAATGGTCATCTTCTGCTGGTCTGGTCTTTCACTTTGCTTGCTCTTGCCGTAATATTTATCCTGATTCAGGAGTATATTGTTCTGCCTTTATGGGGAGCAAGAATAATAAATAATCATTTTTATCCCTATTTCCGGCTATTGCTGGATATTTCAGGCTTAACAGGTTTAATCGGCACAGTTATGTTGGCTTACAGAAGATATATCTTAAAGCCGAAAGAACTGGATAATAAACCCGATGATGCATTATCGCTTATTCTTCTTATTGCCGTATTTTTTACAGGATTTTTAACAACCGGAGTTCGTAACCAGCTTTATCAATCAGAATGGACTTGCTGGTCTCCTGTGGCTTCATCGCTGGCCTGGGTTTTAAAGCTGTTTGTAAAAGGAGAAGGCGGCCTGCAAGCTTGTTTTAATGTATTATGGTGGGGACATTCGCTTATCGGGCTTATATTTTTAGCTTGCATTCCCTACTCAAAACTTCTTCATGCTTTTTCTTCCTCTCTTAATATATTTTACAGAAATCTTGAACCTAAAGGTGCTTTGCCTGTATTGGATATTTCTTCTTCCGAAACATACGGAGCGGGAAAGATTAATGATTTTACTTTTAAGCACTTGCTTGAGCTTGATGCCTGCATGCGCTGCGGAAGATGCCAGGAAAACTGCCCTGCATATATCAGCGAAAAGCATCTTAATCCAAAAAGCCTTGTCCAGAATTTGAAAATTCATATGGGAAGACCTTCACAGGGCAAAAATGCTGCGCTTATCGGAGGGCCTGTTACAGATGATGAAATATGGGAGTGCACCACATGCCTCAACTGCCTGGAACATTGCCCTGTATTTATTGAACCGATGATGAAAATTGTTGAAATGCGCAGAAATACCGTTCTTGCCAAGAGCAATTTCCCAGCGGAATTTAAACAGATTTTTAAAAACCTGGAAATTTTCGGGGATCCAAAGGGAAAAGGGAAAGTTACCAGGGAAGTCTGGGTATCCAATTTAAAGATCAACAGGATATATCAACCAGCGAATGATAAACCTGATATACTTTTTTGGGCCGGATGCATAGGAGCAACATACGATGAAAGAAGTAAAAACACAACCAATGCTGTTGCCAGAGTTTTTGAAAAGGCAGGTGTCAGCTTTGGAATTTTAGGCAAGGAGGAGCTTTGCTGCGGTGATCCTGCCCGCAGAATGGGCAATGAATATCTTTTTCAAAAGCTGGCAACAACTAATATCGAAACAATAAATAAGTATGGTGTAAAAAAACTTGTAACCCATTGCCCGCATTGTTTTAATGTTTTCAAAAAGGAATACCCTGCATTAGGAGCAGATTTTGAGGTCGTTGATATCTTTGAGTTTATAAAAACGTTATTAATCCAGGGCAGACTGGAAGTTAAATCAAGAATAGAAGAAGCTTTCACATACCATGATCCATGCTATCTTGGCCGCTATAATTCGGTTTATGAAACCCCGAGAGATATTTTGAAGTCTCATATTGGCGTCAACCTTGTTGAAATGGAAAGAGCAAAAGATACAAGTTTCTGCTGCGGCGCAGGTGGCGGTAATATGTGGCGCGGAGTTTCGGCAGGAAAAAGGATGGAAGGATTAAGAATTCAAGAAGCTGTTAAAGCACAGGTACAGGGGATTGTTACTGCCTGCCCGCATTGCGACATTATGTTTGACAGTGCAATTAAACAGGAAGGTATGGGCTATACATTCAAGCTTGTTAATTTGATCGAACTGCTGAAGCAGGCAGTATTGTGAAGTGGTAACAGGAGATGTCATATGAAAATAATCGTTTGTGTGAAACAGATTGGCTATATCTATGATCCTACAGCGATTGATCTTGCAACGGGCGAAATTGATCCCGAAAAAATGGTTTACATGCTTAATCCGTACGATGAAGTTGCAGTAGAAGAAGCTCTTAAGATCAGGGAAAGTAACGGTGATTGTGAAGTCATTGCAATCAGTGCAGGCGGACAGGAAGCGGATAACGCTCTTAAGTATGCTTTTGCAATGGGTGCAGACAGGATGGTTCGTTTTAATTATCAAAGCTCCGACCCATCATTAATCTCGATGGTTTTGGCGGAAGCGATTGAAAAAATCGGTTATGATATCGTTCTTTGCGGTAAAAAATCTTTGGATAGCAATTCTGGCCAGGTAGGCTCATTTCTGGCAGAGAAACTACATATCCCCCAGATTTCCGGCATTGTCCGGCTAAATCTTTTATTTAACGAGAAAAAAACTGTTATAGAAAGATATCTTGGCAAGGGAGACCGAGAGGAATTAGAATGCAATTTGCCTGTTCTGCTGACTACAGAACTTGCTTTAAACGATCCAAGATACCCTACTCTTTCCAGAAGACTTTTAGCGGATAAGGTAGAAATAGAAATACTGGATACTGCTTCGTTTGGTGTCAATTCCGCTAAGGTTGAGGGATTGACGGAAGTTTTAAAATTATCTCAACCCAGACCCAAAACAAGAAAAACATTTTCTCCGGACAGCAATTTGTCGGCTACAGACAGGTTAAAATTGATGATGACCGGAGGCGGGGCTAAGCCAAAAGAGGCGAGTTCTGTGCTTGACGGAACTCCTGATGAACTTGCAGGGCATATTTTAAAATGCCTGATTCAGGAGAAAATAATATAAGGAAGATATATTTATGATTATTATCGGTGAATCTCTTAATGCTACTGTTCCTTCGGTCAGTCAGGCGATTGCCTCCCGAGATGAAAAATTTATTACAGACCTGGCTAAACTCCAGGTGGAATGCGGAGCGATGATGCTCGATGTAAATGCTGGAGGCTTGGGAGGACGTGACGAAGGTGAGGAGTTGTCATGGCTTGTCCGGACAGTTCAGAGTGCAGTTGATGTCCCTCTTGTATTGGATAGCGCAAACCCTGAATCCTTGCATAAAGCAGTCAAAGTATATAAAGGAT
>DYJH01000111.1 GCA_020723255.1 Desulfonema limicola
ACCCGGGACGGTATTAGCGCCCCACACCGGATTTGAAGTCCGGGAGCCCCACCAGCGAGCTGTGCACTTCCGATTGATAAGATGGCATATAATAGTTACCCCTGTATATTTGTCAATGATTTTATACATGGTAATAACGTTTTCAAATTTAAGGGAGTTTATATGATAGACAGCAAGAGGCTTGCTGATACATTCCGGTTTCTTGTAGGAATCGACAGTGTTTCAAAACATGAAGGCAAAATTGCTGCGGATTTGAAAAAGATTTTTGAATCCATGGGGGCAAAAACAGTTGTTGACGAAGCAGGAAAAATAGTTGGAAGCGATACGGGAAATCTGATTGTAAAGTTTGCGGGAAACAAAAAGGTACAACCTCTTCTTTTGAATGCACATATGGATACTGTTGAACCTGGAAAAAATATTGTTCCTGTGTTAAAAGACGGAATTTTTACAAGCAACGGCAGTACAATTCTTGGTGCTGACGATAAAAGCGCAATAGCAATTCTGATAGAAGTGATGACTGTTCTTAAGGAGAAAAATTTAAGCTTTGGGCCAATTGATATAGTTTTGACCATATGTGAAGAAATCGGCCTTTTGGGAGCAAAACATCTTGACATGAAGTTTATAAATGCAAAATACGGGTATTCGCTTGATGCCACAGATACTGAAGGTGTTGTTACACGCGCTCCCGGCGCAAACAGGCTTGAGTTTAAAATTCACGGACGGGATGCCCATGCCGGTTCTGCTCCTGAAAAGGGCATAAATGCTATTTCTCTTGCCGCAAAAGCAATCGCAGGTCTTAAAATCGGCAGAATCGATCATGAAACAACATGTAATCTTGGAATAATAAACGGAGGCATTGCAACAAATATAGTTCCAAGTTTTGTCAGTATCAAAGGCGAGGTCAGAAGTCATGATAATGGAAAACTAAAAGATGTTACAAATAATATAATATCTTCTTTTGAATATGTTATAAAAAATTATGATGGAAATTCATCCGACGGCCTTCCCAGATTGGACGTTATTGTGGAAGATGATTTTTCAAGCACAAACATCCCCGAAATTCATCCGGTTGTTGCTATAGCTAAACAAGCCGCGGCTAATCTGGGCAGAAATATGATAGTAAAGAGCACAGGGGGAGGAGCGGATGCAAATATTTTTTTTGCAAAAGGCATTATGACTGCAGTTATAGGAACTGGCATGCGCGATGTGCACACTGTGCGGGAATCAGTCAAAGTTGATGATATGGTAAATACCGGTGAGCTGTTACTTGAAATTATAAGGCTTCATACTCTCTCCAATTAACTGAGTCCTGCTTTTGATCATTTTAGGTCGCGCTGAAGGAACAAATATATGATTGCATATTTTGACTGTTTTTCCGGAATAAGCGGTGACATGACTCTGGGTGCTTTCATTGACCTTGGTGTACCGGCTGACTGGCTTAAAGAAAATATCAAGAACATCCCCTTAAATGATTTCGATTTGTCCGCTTCGAGTGTTTTTAAAAACGGGATCAGCGCAAAACAAGTTGAGGTAAAAAGTGCAACATCCTCATCACCAAGGAATTATTCTGACATATTATCTCTTCTCTCAGATAGTGCGATGTCTTCAAATATTAAAGATATGAGTATTTCTGTTTTTGAGACAATTGCCATAGCCGAAGCTGAGATTCATGCCTGTCCGAAAGACAAAGTGCATTTTCATGAACTGGGCGGGACAGATTCTATTGTTGATATTGTCGGCACTGCTCTTTGCATCGATTACCTTGGAATAACAAAATTATATTCATCAAAAATTCCTATCAGCTCAGGTTTTGTAAACTGCAGGCACGGAATGATCCCTGTTCCCCCTCCCGCTGTATTATCAATAATAAAAGATGTCCCAGTATATGGGGTTGATATACAAAAAGAGATTGTAACACCTACAGGCGCTGCGATTGTAAAGACGCTTTGCCGATCATTCGGCGCCTTTCCCGATATGATTGTCGAAAAAGCAGGATATGGCGCAGGCAAATATGATCTTGAACATATCCCGAATCTTTTACGGATAATAACGGGCAGAGAAATAACGCAAGAGATATGTCAAAAAGATGTAATTATACAGATAGAAACCTGCATTGATAACATGAATCCTGAAATTTTTGGATTTCTTATGGATCGGCTTTTTGAAGACGGGGCTCTTGACGTTTACTGGGCGCCTGTTTATATGAAAAAAAACAGACCCGGAACCAAAATATATGTAATCTGCAGCCACCATAAAAAGGATGCTGTCATTAAGCGAATTTTATCTGAAACAACTACAACAGGTGTAAGATATCACGAACTTGAAAGAAAGAAACTGCCAAGACGCCAGGTAAAAATGGAAACGAGCTATGGAATAGTTCAGGTAAAATGCATCACAAATATAGACGGCTCAACACGCTTTGTCCCCGAATATGAAGTTTGCAAGAAAATAGCTATTGAGAAGAAGATATCTCTAAAAAATGTTTATGATAATATATTAAAGGAGTTATCATGAACAATAGAAATGTTCATATCGTTATACTGGGAGCGGGTTTTGCAGGCTTGTGGGCTGTAAGGACTTTCTCAGGAAAAAATGTACGGGTAACCCTGATTGATAAAAACAACTATCATACATTTTTGCCCCTTCTTTACCAGGTGGGTTCTGCTGAGATCGAACCAGAAAATATAGCATACCCTGTACGTTCTCTGCTTAGAAAACATTCAAATATAAAATACCTCAGAGCTGAGGTAAGAGATCTTGACCTTAATTCAAAAACTCTGACAGCAAATGGTGTGAAATTACACTTTGATTACTGCATTATTGCTACCGGCAGCACCACGAATTTTTTTAGAATACCCGGAGCAGAAACGGTCTGTTTTAAGTTAAAGACACTAGATGATGCCATTATTATCAGAAACCATATCCTTACCTGTTTTGAAAGAGCAGCATTTTGTACGGAACCTGAGCGGCGCAACAGCCTTCTGACATTTACAATAGTGGGAGGTGGTCCGACTGGAGTGGAATTCGCCGGAGCATTCGCAGAATTGCTATATGGCCCTTTGCGAAAAGACTATCCCGAATTCGATATTGATAAAACACGCATAGTGTTAATAGAATCTTCAAACAGGATTTTGGGGATGTTGCCCGATGAACTGAGCCTATATACGCTTAAAAAGCTGCAAAAGCTTGGAGTTGAAGTTATGCTGGAAACATCGGTTGAAAAGATCACATCAATGGGTGTAAAAATTAAAGGGGGGGCAATCATAGAATCTGAAACGATTCTATGGTGTGCCGGAGTGAAGGGTCCTGAAGAAGCTTCCGGTTGGTTTGTTCCCCTTGCAAATGACGGCAGAATATCCGTTTCAGAAGATCTTAGAATTAAAGATTATGAAAATGTTTACGCAGCCGGAGACGCAGTATTGTTCGAGTGTAACGGCAGGCCTCTTCCTCAGATAGCGCCGGTTGCTATTCAGCAGGGGATGGCTGCTGCTGAAAATATTTTAAGGCAAATCAAAGGTTCACAGACGCTGCCTTTCAAATATGTTGATAAGGGCGCCATGGTTACAATAGGCAGAAACAGCGCAGTTGCAAGCTTTGCAGGAATGAATTTCAAAGGTTTTTTTGCCTGGCTTATATGGCTGGTCATTCATCTTGCTAATCTTATTGGATTTAGAAATAAAATAATCGTACTCATTAATTGGTCGATAGATTACTTTTTTTTTGAAAGAGCTGTCCGACTTATTCTTCCCTCCTGCTGCAGCGAACCCGGATATGTTTCTTGTCTTAGAAGAAGGCATGACAAATAATGTATAAAGGCATATTTATATTAGTCATATCTTGCATCTTGTTCTCAAGCTGCAGCAGTTCGGATCAAAAGTTGCAGCTTATTGGTCAGGAGGTTTATGCGCAAAAAAAATGGGTTCCGCCATTTCCTCCAAATAAATTTAAAACAGATGGCTGCTCATGCTGGCCTGATAATGGCTGGCAAAAATGTTGCGTTGAACATGATGTTATTTATTGGATGGGCGGTACTGAAGAAGAAAGAAAGCAAGCAGATTTGGATTTGGAAAAATGCGTAAGCAAGTCAGGGCATCCGTTTATTGGTAAGATTATGTACTATGGAGTTTGCGTCGGTGGAGTATATTGGCTTCCTACCCCTTTCAGATGGGGTTTCGGCTGGAAATACCCACAATCCGGTCCTCCTAAGAATTGATTTGTAGCGATTGTCAGAATAATGTTCCGATTCTTGCTTACCGATCAAACTTTTTTTCATTCCACAACATACGGATCATATCGATAATAGTATGCCTCTGCGATAGAGTAAGCGGGCAGAATGGAGAATTATCAAATGTTGTTTCCCTGTTTTCAACAATCAGCACCATTGCATCACAGCTTAAAGTATGAGTATGCCAGGTCGATTTTTTAACATTGTATATCTTAAATGGCTGCATATTTTCTGCATGAAGGTCAGTAACTATTTTATTTCCATTACCGACAATAAGTATGCAGCGTCCGCGCAGAAGTACAAAAACCTCATCTGTTTCATTATGACGCTGCACTGCAGCGAGGTTTTCCGGCAAAAGGTCTTCGCTGAAATTTAATATAGCGACCCGCCAAGCACCATAATCAACAACAGGGCTGTAACCCTTTTCTTTATAATCGCCAATATGCAGAAGTTTTTCATGCCAAGCTTTTTTCTTTCCATCATTCATTTTTCATTTCACCCTGGATTTTATTGAGGAACTTGTAATAAGCCGAAAACAAATTGTTTTTTGAAAAAATTAGTTTATTGACAATCATTCTTATTGTTTATATATTTTTCATTTTATATATTTTACATATTATTTCATTACATCCGGTTATAATCCTATTTAATGGTGATTATAACATACCTTTGTTAAAATTATTGTCAAGGAATGAACTGGACAGGAGTATTGCTGGTTTTGGCAGGGAATCAAGAAAATGACTGAAGAAAGTTTAAACTTAAAAGAAAAATGCTCCGATCTTGAAAGACAATTGAAAGAAACAAAGAAAGAGTTTTCATACTACAAAAAGTTGTCTGAAGAAAACGAGAGAAAACGCTTGCAGGAAATTCATGACCTGTTGGAACTTATCGAAGAAACTAAAAAATCAAAGCTTATGTCGCAGGAAAACGAGGAAAAATATAAGAATCTTATAGATCTGAGCCCTGATCCAATTATTATTTTACAAAATGACCAGCCCCAATTAATAAATTCCGCATGTATAAATCTCTTCGGATTTTCTAAGAAGGATATAAATAATGGGCTGAATATATATGAGTATATTTCTGAAGAAGACAAGGCCGAAGTAAAGAAACGGTTGACAGATAGATATGCCGGTAAAAAGCCGGAGACAAAAAAGCTTATTATCAATATAATCGCTAAAGATAGTACTATAATAACCTGTGAAATATCCGATTCGTTGGTTAACTTCCATGGCAAACCGGCAGTGCTTGTGATCATACATGATATTACAGAGAGAGAAAAAGCCCTGGAAGAAAAGGCAATTCTTGAATCGCGTTTGCGGGAGGCCCGGAAAACGGAAGCTATTGCCACCCTTGCCGGAGGCATTGCGCATGAGTTCAATAATGCCTTATTTACAGTCTCCGGAAGCGTCGAGCTTATGCAGATGGGTTTTTCGGATAAAGATAATTTTGATAAATACATTGAAATAATAAAAAATTCTGTACGCCGTATGGCAGGCTTAACCGAAAAACTTCTGGCCTACGCCCAGGGCGGAAAATATCACGCAAAACCGATATGTTTATGCAGCTATATAGAAGATACTGTTCCTTTTATAAAGTCCACAATCAGTAAGCTTATAAGAGTAGAAACTAACTTGCCAAAGGATATGCCTGAAGTAATGGCTGATATTACTCAAATGCAACTTGTGATATCGGCGATTATGACAAACTCATCTGAAGCCATTGAAGGCAAAGGCTATATAAGGATTAGCGTCGATCAGGTAGATATAGATAAGAAATATATTAAAGATCATCTGGATGCTAAACCCGGAAGCTATCTATGTCTTACAATTGAAGATAATGGAAAAGGAATGGATCAAGAAGTTTTAAGAAGGATCTTTGATCCTTTTTTTTCCACAAAATTTCAGGGCCGCGGGCTTGGAATGGCGGCAGTATATGGAATCATCAGAAATCATAGTGGTTGGATAACGGTTGATTCAAAATCAGGAAAAGGAACTTCGGTTCGCATTTATCTGCCCGCTATTAAGCATCACAGGAAGAAAGACGTAAAGCCTGAGGTAAAAGTATACTCAGGCATAGGAACCATACTTGTTGTTGAAGATGAAGAACTGGTCATGACCGTATATACGCAAATGCTTCAAAAACTTGGTTATGATATAATAGAAGCTAAAACCGGAAGTGAAGCAATCAATATAATAAAGCAGCAAAAAAGAAATATCAGTTTAGTGCTGCTTGACATAGGATTACAGGATATGTCCGGTGGCAATGTTTTTTCCATGATAAGAAAAATTAATCCTGAACAAAAAGTTGTAATATGCAGTGGCTATTCAATTGACGGTCCTGTTCAGAAAATTCTGGACGAAGGCGCTAACGGATTTATACAAAAGCCTTTTTCCATTGCGAAGTTATCTGAAAAAGTTAAAGAGATTCTCTCATAATAATCAGCCCGGAATCAAGGAAGCAGTTCAACAAAGATGACAGAAAAAACAAAAATAAAAAGAATTTGCGTAATAGACGGTCAGGGTGGCGGCATAGGTAGCGCAATAATTAAAAGACTGCGGGAGGTTGTTGATGATACAATCGAAATACTTGCTCTTGGCACAAATGCTATTGCTACATCACAGATGCTAAAAACAGGCGCAAACCGTGGCGCATCAGGCGAGAACTCCATAATTCATACTGTAAAGCAGGCTGATATTATTATCGGACCGATAGGAATAGTTCTAGCAAATGCCATGATGGGTGAGGTTACACCTCAAATATCAAAATCAGTTTCGGAATGTAGAGCAAAAAAACTTCTTCTTCCGATTTCTCAGGAAAATATTGAGATAATTGGTGTATCTTCTTCTCCGCTTCCCCATCTGATCGAGGAATTGATAGAAAATAATTTTAAAGAGTTCATAAAAAATGAGTAAAAAGTCATTTTTTAACTTTTTACGAAATCATCAAAAAATAATAGGAAAATTAAAATGTGCGAAGCCAATGCGTATCTTATAGAAGATAATGATAATAAACTGATTATGGAAGCTGTCGATAGCGTTAACCCGGAAGGCGACGGAATAAGGCTGGTCAATATATTCGGAGATCAGAAATTTATAAAAGCCAGGGTGCATTCTTTATCGCTTGTAGATCATAAAATATTTTTAAAACTTCATAATACCTGATGAAAATTATAGTAGCCAAGACAGCTGGCTTTTGCATGGGCGTTAGAAGAGCCGTCGAAATGGCTCTAGATATGCCCAATAAGCACAAAGGGCCTATATTTACTTTCGGGCCGCTGATTCACAACCCACAGGTGCTTGATCTTCTTTGTGATAAAGGCATTTCAATTATTGAGGATATTCCTGAAAACGGATCCGGCACTGTCCTTATAAGAGCGCACGGAGTGCCACCTGGCATAAAAAAAAGCCTAAAAAATTCCGGTTTCAAGGTAATTGATTCAACTTGTCCCCGTGTTGTTAAAGTCCAGACAATAATCGGCAAACATGCAAAAGATGGGTATATCTCCATAATTATCGGGGACAACAATCATCCGGAAGTAATTGGCCTGCTCGGGTATGCCAGAGGCAAAGGATATGCTGTTGCAAATTTGGAGGAGTTTGAATCTCTTCCTGAATTTGAGAAGGCCATAGTTGTAGCCCAGACAACACAGAACATTCTTTTGTTTGAAAAAGTAAAACAATTTATTGCGAATAGATATCCACATTATAAGATTTTTGATACTATTTGCAACTCAACATCTTTGAGGCAGGCTGAAGTTAAGGAACTCTCGGAACAGGTTGATGCAATAGTAGTGGTTGGAGGACATAACAGCGGAAACACACAAAGACTTGCAGAAGTAGCTATAGAGGCCGGTAAACCTGCTTATCAAATTGAAACCGAATCCGAGCTTGACTTGAATGCGCTTTCTTCTGCACGGAGTATCGGAATAACAGCCGGGGCTTCGACACCAAACTGGTTGATTAAAAGGGTTTTGAGATCATTAGAGGATCTGTCGTTTAACAAGACGCGAGGATGGCGCAAACACTTTTACGCAATACAATATCCAATATTTGTAGCAAATATTTATGTATCAATAGGAGCCGGATGTCTTTGTTATGCGAATATTAAACTCCTTGGCTCCGCAAATTATTTTCCTTATGTTCTAATGTCAATGCTCTATGTTTTTTCTATGCACGTAATAAACAACCTTACAGGTATGAATGCTGATTATTATAATGATCCTGACAGAGCGGCTTTTTATAATAAGCACAAAATACTTCTTGCTGTTCTTGCAATCTCGGCTGGTGGAGCAGGCATTTTGACAGCATATTCTGCGGGTCTTGCTCCCTTTTTTGTTCTTTCATTTATCAGCTTAACGGGTCTTTCCTACAATTTGAGAATTATTCCGAAAACAATTACAAGGGGAAAATACAGAAGCATAAGGGATATCCCCGGTTCTAAAACCGCTCTTATTTCTGCTGCGTGGGGAGTTGTAACTTCTCTTCTGCCTGCTATGTCTTTAAAGATCAGCCCGGCAATTATTATTGTTTTTACATGGTCAATATGCATGGTCTTTGTAAGAACATCCTTTTTCGATATTCTTGATATGCAGGGCGACCGCATTGTAGGCAGGGAAACAATTCCGATAATAATAGGGGAAGATCTTACTGTACGCCTTTTGAAGGCAATTCTTATTTCAATGGCTGCTGTTTTGATTGTTTCAGGCGTTTTTGGTATTATCTCAAGGCTTGCTTTTGTTCTTTTTATATCACCTATCTCTTTGTTTTTCCTGCTCTTAAGGCATGAGCAGGGGTATATGCATTCAGGAACAAAGCTTGAATTTCTTGTTGAATCACATTTTATAATGGCGGGTATTATAGCTTTGTTATGGCCGTTTGCCTGAAAAAGCACTTCTGTAATTTCCCTGATTTAATTTATAAGAATATTTATCTTTACTTTTAGTTATTGCAATAATATACGATCATATTGTAAGAGGAATATTATAATCTGGCAACCGGCTTTCGCCGGTATGACGATTTGTGGACTCTTTACGAAACCTCAACAACTTATTAACCTTAGATGCTTTTTCAAACCGCTACAATCAGCAGAGCATATAGTGACTCTTCAGGGAATAAAAACGAATATTGCCATAAATGTTGCAATACTTTTAATTGTTGCAATGTTTCTTACTGATTTTATTATGATTATAACAGCTCAGAGAAGCCTTGTTAAATCAGAAATATATAAGGCTTATCAAATTATATACGAGTTGGAGTATCATATTTCAATGTCTGCTAATGATGACCATATGCTTATTGAGCCTGCATATAGTGAAAGATTGGGAAAAATTTTGAAAACCGCGGGGTTTTCCTGCCTTTTTGTAGTAGATAAAAATTCAAATGTTCTTTATTCCGGCGGTTCGAACTGTCTGATTTTCGAGGATATCAAAAACATAAAAAAGCAGGCAGTTGTTTCTTTCGATGAAACAGTAAGGTATATAGGAAAAACATGGGGCGTCTTGTGGATGCAGGATCGTTATCTTTTAATATCAGCTCCTCTGTCGGTGAACGGAAAGGTTCAGGCAGGGGCAAATATTGTAATGGAGCTTGAAAACGTTTACAGTGTTATAAGGAGTTCACAGAAAGTACTGATAGTTTATTTGATGATAAATGCGCTCGTATTGACTTTGATCGGAGTTTATTTTGTTTCGAAAATTGCGGTAAACCCTGTTCAACAAATGCTCAAAAGAGCAGATGAATTCAGGGAAGAAGATGGATTCTTTTTCCTGCACGACAACAAAGAAAACGAGTTCGATAAACTTTCAAAAGCTTTGAACCGCCTTTTGAAAAGAATTTCGGAAGACAAAGAAAAGCTGCAGGATAGTGTGCGATCTCTTGAAAAGATGAATACTGATTTAAAAAAGGCTGAAAAGGATGTTATAAGGGCGGAGAAGCTTGCATCCGTAGGCAGATTGTCATCCGGAATTGCGCATGAAATAGGAAATCCTATAGGAATAGTATTAGGCTATCTGGATCTTCTCAAACAGGATAGTATTTCAGCTCAAGATAAATCTGAGTATATAGAAAGAGCCGAAAGTGAAATTAACAGGATAAATATTATAATTCGGCAGCTTCTTGATTTTTCACGTCCATCGGAAATAAAGCATACAAAAGTCGGGGTGCATGAAGCAATACGGGATATCGCTGAGATTGTAAAATATCAGCCTTTTATGTCCGGCATAGATTTAGGCCTTTTTCTGGAAGCAAAAAATGATATTGTATTATCTGATTCAAACCAGTTGAGGCAAATTTTATTAAACCTTGTAATAAATGCTGCGGATGCGATTTCTTCATCAAAGGATAATATTAAAGGTCAATGTATTATAAAGAGTGAAGTTATTAACAGCGATGATGCTAAAGCCATCAATAACATACCAACACTAAAGGTTTCTGTTGTTGATAATGGCTCCGGAATTCCCGGGGATATAATAGGCAATATTTTCGATCCATTCTATACTACAAAAGAGTCTGGCAAGGGCACAGGACTGGGGTTGTTCGTATGCTTTTCAATCGTTGAAGGCATGGGTTGGAAGATCGAGGCCAAAAGCAGTAAAGAAGAAGGTACAGTATTATCTATATACCTTCCCCTTTGCGAAGAAACAACAATATAATATATATCAGGCATATGGAAAATACAAATACTCAAAAACGGCTTCTTATAATTGATGATGAAGAAAACATGCGTCATATGCTAAACGCCATGCTGAAAAAATTCGGTTATATTGTTGATACTGCTGCTGATGGATATGAAGGCCTTATTATGGTTGACAGCACCCATTATGATTTTATTCTTTGTGATATTAAAATGCCTAAAATGAATGGGATTGATTTTCTTAAAAAGGTAAGAAACAAAATAAACTCCACTATTATAATGATGTCTGCTTACGGGACAATGGATACGGCTATTGAGGCTATGAAAGAGGGAGCCTATGATTATATTTCAAAACCGTTTAAAGCTGACGAAGTTTTTCTTTCCTTAAAAAAAGCGGAAGAAAGAGAGAGATTAAAGAGCGAAAATCGTTTCTTGCGGCAGGAAATTGAAAAAATTGAAGGAAGGTATTCTTTCGGAAATATGATAGCAAAAAGCAAGAATATGGAATCGGTCTTTATTCTATCTTCAAAGGCTGCTCAGTATAATACAACAGTTTTAATTATAGGTGAAAGCGGAACCGGTAAGGAGCTTATCGCAAGAGGGATTCATTTTGGGGGAAACAGATCGAAAAAACCTCTTGTTCCGGTTAATTGCGGCGGCATACCTGAAAATCTTCTCGAAAGTGAGCTTTTTGGTTATAAAAAAGGAGCATTTACCGGAGCAGATCGTGATAAAAAAGGTCTTTTTGAGGAGGCGGACACCGGAACAATTTTTTTAGACGAGATAGGAGAATTGCCTCTTTCATTACAAGTAAAAATACTTCGTGTTCTACAGGAAAGTGAGATAAGGCCCTTGGGCGATTCCAAAACCAAAAAAATTGATGTACGGGTTATAGCGGCAACATCAAAAAATCTTGAAGAAGAAATTAAAACATCCGCCTTCAGGCAGGATCTTTACTACAGGCTGAATGTCCTTACAATCAAGATTCCGCCTCTAAGAGAAAGAACAGAAGATATCCCGCTTTTATGCGAACATTTTATGAATGCTTTAAATGTAAAGCTGAGAAAGGATATTAAAGGTATTTCGCCCTCTGCAATGTCCATATTGCTTGAGCATGAATGGCCCGGGAATGTTAGAGAATTGGAAAACATTATCGAAAGAGCGGTCGTACTTGCTGAAGAACCAGTTCTTATTCCGGACAATTTTCCCTCTGAACTGGCGACCAAAAAAGCAGTAAAAACAGATACAGAAACTGAGGGATTTTCACTAAAAGCGGCGCAAGCGGCCATTGAAAAAAAGCTGATTGAAAAAGCTCTTGAGGCTACAAACGGAAACAGAACAAAAGCGGCTCAGCTTCTTGAAATAAGCCATCCTTCACTTTTAACTAAAATAAAAATTTATAACATTAAGCTGTAACGTTACAGCTTAATGTTATACACATTTGTCCATCAAGCGGCTCAGGGACTGCTGAGCCACACACCGCGGGGTGAACGCAAAAAAAATCAATATTGCCCAAGGTGGGCAGCACAATGTTTCATGTGTCCACCTTGGGCAATATTGCTAATAAGTATACTTTAAATGCTTATTTGCAATATTAAGTGAAAACATTTAAGGGGTTCTGTTTATTTTATCCCTTAGCTTTCCGGAGCATTTGAAAGTAACCACCCTTCTTTCCCTGAGAATCAAATCGGATCCGGTGGCCGGATTTCTGCCTCTTCGCTGGTTCTTTTGCTTTACACAAAACTTGCCAAACCCTGAGATTAATACGTCATCACCATTCTCAAGGGTGTTTTTAATGATCATAAGAAGAGACTCAATGATATCAACCGATTTTTTCTTGGTAAACCCGAGCTCATGTACTTTTGCAACAATGTCATTTTTAGTTAACGCCATGGCACCTCCTAGTAATCTTCTTCACTCAGATAAAATGTAAATTTAATATTAATACCCTCTAAAATCAACGCCTCTGAGGCATTTTGTTTGTTAACATGTTGTCGAATCATTTATTTTTTCATGCGTACATGCATATACATCTATTCACACACTGCTAAACTAAAGTATAAACAAAATAACTGAAGGTTAACTGCTCATTTATTAATCAACGCGGATATGTTCCATGGTTGTAGATATATTCAAAATAATATTCATAATATTCCATTTTTTCTGAAATCTGATCATTATCGTCGTCATTTGTTTTCATTTTGTCAGCAAGGCGTTTTAGCCATAAATCCCTGGCATATCCGTAAAGTACATTTTTTAAGGTTTGCGGATTGCCGGCAATTTCTTTATTGTCTTGCAGAAAAGTATCGGTTGAATCCATAACTCTTTTTACATATCTAATGTATTCAGTATCATCAAGGTTGGATTCAACAAAAAGTTGAAAAAGGCCGTTTATTATAGATTTTACGGTACCTTCAACAGCATCGATACAGTTCATTTATTTTTCAAACCAGTATAATTTGAAAGTCTCGATCAAGATATTTGGCTTTATGACTCCATTTATATATTAGTTGCAGCAGAACTCATATTAAATTATGATTGATCATAACTCCATGTAAGTGTTTAAAATATACGGATATTGAGTATATGTCAAGAGATTAAAAAAGAAAATATTAATATTAATGATAAAATGTTTTAATAAAAAAATAAGCTAATCAGTAATAATCACAGATAGTTATATTGATAAACCCCATCTTTTGCATTTTGGTGATATATTCCATTAAGTTACATTTTCTAAAAAATAATACAAAAAGATACTGGTTTAAAGAACAATATTTATCTTTAGACTTATAATGTAATTACTAACAAGACTTTTTTTATATTTAAGATTTCAAAATCTGCAACCCTGATGTTGCACAATAAATTAAGTTGAGATAAATTATTAAAATAAAACAAAAGGGCTCCAGGACGCCGCAGGCGTCGCCAACACTCGGCACAACACGGAAAAAAAATGGGGTCAAGTCTATATTTGACCTTTAGTTATTTTTTCTTTTAATGTTTGGA
>DYJH01000112.1 GCA_020723255.1 Desulfonema limicola
TTTAAAAAATTTTCTCAAAGTCGGTGGTACCATTACCGTTATCGAAGGAGATCACGGATCGGCTTATTTTTATCCCGACAATTTTGCTTCGCATAAGGCAATCCAGTGCCTGGTCGAACTACAAAAAAAAGCGGGCGGCAATGCCAATATCGGCAGAGAACTCTACCCGCTATTAAATACTGCAGGTTTTAGGCTTACCCAAGTATCACCGCGTATGGTCTATGTTGATGCAAGCAGGCCTCAACTTGTCGAAGGCTTCATAAAAAACACATTTACGGCAATGATTGAAGGTGTGCGCGAATCCTCCATTAATGCCGGTTTAATTGACAAAAAAACATTTGATGACGGAATTAAGGGCTTGTACCGAACCGCAGAAACAGACGGGGTTTTTTGCTATACATTTTTTAAAGCAATTTCAACAAAACAATGAATTGCTGAACGCCTCTATAGTTAACTGAAATAATGTGTAATAGGCCAGGTCGGCCTTGAAAGGAGAGTTCCCATGAGCGATGGTGGCAGCACACTGCAAACCGGCCTGCCCACCAGAACATTTGGAGGGACAGGCATAAAAGTTACAATCACCGGTTTGGGGGGAGAAGGTGTTCTTAGAACTTACGGACAGGATGGCGCCGCCAGAGCGGTGATTCAAGAGGCAATCGATCAGTCTATCGCTTACTTTGATTGCGCACGCGCATATGCGGGAAGCGAGAGCTATTACGGTCTGGTATGGCCCAATCAGCCGGAGGACAGGGCGAGTGTCTTTCAGGCGAGCAAGTCGGCTGTGCGGACCAGGCGTGGCGCCCTTGCGGAGCTGGATCAGACCTTACGAAACATGGCCATCGATCATCTGGACCTTTGGCAAATCCACGACGTGAGGACTGAGGAAGATTTTCAGACGATCTCGGGACCCGGCGGTGCGCTGGAGGCTTTTCTGGAAGCCAGAGCAAACGGCAAGACCCGATTCATCGGGATTACCGGGCACCACGATCCGACTATCCTGACCAGAGCCATCCGGGAATGGCCAATTGATTCCGTTATGATGCCCATAAATCCGGTAGAGGCGTCCCTGGGCGGGTTCATGGATATGGCTCTCATGGCCGCTTTGGAAAAAAATATCGCCGTGATAGGCATGAAGGTTCTTGGCGCCTCCCACTACATTGCCCCGGATGTGGGTGTGACGCCAGAGGTGCTAATTCGCTTTGCCCTGTCTCAACCCATCACGGTTGCCATTGTCGGCTGTTCCAACGTGCATCACGTCCGAACGCTCGCCGAAACGGGCCGGAATTTCAGCCCGCTCAGTGCGCAGGAACAACAGGATATCGTGGGTATCTATCGTCCTCATGCAAGGCGGCTGGCCTTTTACAGAGGTGTGCTTTGAACACGCCGATAGATTAATAGACATATGCCTGATTTTCCGGAATTTTAAATCAGCGGTCTTAGTTGTTGATAATAAGCTTAAGGCAAATAATCCGCCTGAGACCAGACATACTTTTGATTGTTTGATATCCGAAAGATATTCCGATTTTATTTCAAAGCCTTCAAAATACTTTCAGGCTTTATGGGCAAACTGTCAATCTTCACTCCAACGGCGTCAAATATCGCATTGGCAATGGCTGGTCCAACCGGAGCTACGCTTCCTTCGCCGCAGGCCTTTGCCCCGAAGGGTGCTTTAGGCTCATCAGTTTCTACAATAATGATATCAGTTTCAGGCATTTCAAATACTGTTGGAAGGTGGTAGTTTAGAAATGACGGGTTTAAAATCATTCCGTTTTCAATTATAAGGTCTTCACCGAGGCTGAGTCCGATTCCCATGTGAAGCCCGCCTTCCAACTGCCCCTCCACCATAACCGGATTAATGGGTTTGCCTACATCCATGGCAAAACAGAATTTATCAACTTTCACCCTGCCTGTTTCCCTATCAACTTTAACTTCGGCTGTGCCTGCGCTGAAAATATAAGCAGGCGCATAGTTACCCTTTCCTGTTTCGAATATGGCTTTTATTTCAGCGGGATCAACTTCGTGCCGCCATATGCCGTGACCTACAACTTCTTTTCCTTTATTATCTTCCTGGGATGCCCAGATTGCTTCTCGAAAAGTCATGCCTTTATCATAAGAGCCCTTAACGTAAATTCTGTTATCTCGAGCCTCAAGGTCATCCACTCTGGCTTCAAGACGTTTTGCAACAGCCTCAAAAAGGTGAGTCTTTGCATCTGCAGCGGCCCTCTTTGTAGCCATGCCGGAATGAAAAGTTATTCTTTGGCTCGCCGAACCTGCACTGTAAGGACAAAGGTCGGTATCGCCTGTTACGATTTGAATTTTATCTATGCTTATTCCCAGTTCCTCGGCTGCTATCATGGCCATTACAGTGTCTGCGCCCTGTCCGATATCCTGAGCGCCCGAATAAAGAGTGGCAAATCCTTCGGTATGAAGTTTTATCATTGCCGCGGCAGTATAATTGGCAGGAGTAATATTGGCCGCACGACTGCCCCCCGAAAGAGATCCGCCGCTTCCAATACCAACGCCTTTGTCCATTTTGTTCAATTTTCCATGCTTTTCCTTCCAGCCGATGCAATTTGCAGCTTTTTCTATAGCTTCGGTGAATCCGCAACTTGTAATATCCATTCCGGTTCCTGTTTTATAACCGGTGGCAACGGCATTTTTCAGACGCAATTCCACAGGATCGATGCCAAGCTCAGCAGCAATCATGTCCATATGCATGTTCTCTGCAAAATGAGCCTGCGGAGCTGTGTAACCTCGCCTTGCGCCGGCAACAGTTTTATTAGTATATACTCTTATAGAATTTAAACTTATGTTCGGCACCTTATAATCTATCCCCAGAAAGAGAGTGGAAAGAAACGGTCCCGGTAATCCTGAGCCGCTATAAGCGCCTCCGTCCATAATACATTTTACCTGCTTTGCTATAAGCGTCCCGTCGCGTTTTACTCCCGTTTTCATATCAACAATAAAGGGATGGCTGACTCTGGTGGTTCCGAACTCTTCCTCCCGTGAAAGTACAATCTTCACGGGACGGCCGGTTTTTCTGGAAAGAGCTGCACAGCATACATCCATCGGGAAAAGTTCCGCCTTGCCTCCGAAGCCGCCCCCCACTTTAGGTATAACCAGCCTAACCTTTTCTTCGGGAAGACCCAGAACATACGCAAGAATACTTCTAAGATTATAAGGATTCTGAGTAGAAGTGTATAAAGTAACACGTCCGTCAAGTCCCCAAACACCAATGGAAGAGTGAGGTTCCATTGCACAATGCGCCTGATATTTGATTTCATAACGGTGTTCGAATACCTGATATGATTCCCTGAATCCCTGCTCAACATCCCCTGATTCCGTAAGAACCTGGTTGGATATATTCCTTTCAAATCCATCATGAATCGCTGGTGCGCCTGGCTCCATTGCCTCAAATGGGTCAAATACGGCAGGAAGTTCTTTATAATCCACACGAATAAGTTCCAGGGCTTCCATTGCGGTATCTTCATCAACGGCAGCAACTGACGCTACTTCATCTCCGATATAGCGCACCTTGTCCAGACAAAGGGCGGGCTGGTCCCATATAGGGCGATTTGAGGCAGCAACTCCCATCTTCCTGTTGCCTATATCTTTGCTTGTTATAACGGCTTTTACTCCCTGAAGCTTTTTTGTCCTGCTCGTATCTATATTCAGAACCTTAGCATGAGGGTAGGGGCTTCTCAATATTTTGCCGGTCAACATACCGGAAAGTTTCATATCGTTGGTATAAACAGCCTTTCCGGCGACCTTTTCCAGAGAATCAACTTTATGCAGAGATTTTCCTACTACGGAATATTCCGTCATGATTCCTCGCAATAATATAAAAAATTATTTTTGCTAATAAAGCCCCAAACTTTTTTGTGAAAATCAGTAAATGTTATAGTTCTAACAGAAATGTTATTTTTAAACCATGTTAATTATTGAAGCCATATATCCTGCGCCAAAACCATTATCTATATTTACTACGGCAATATTTGAGCTGCAGCTGTTAAGCATTGCAAAAAGAGCTGTGAGCCCCCCCATGCTTACACCATAACCTACGCTGGTTGGCACTGCTATCACCGGGCGGCTTACCATCCCTGCCACAACACTGGGAAGCGCCCCTTCCATCCCTGCAACAACAATAAGTACAGAAGCATCATGAATCATCTTACTGTGGTCAAATAACCTGTGTATACCTGCAACTCCTACATCAAAAACCGATTCCACTTTGTTACCCATAGTTTGAGCGGTTAGATAAGCTTCCATAGCTACCGGGATATCGGATGTGCCTGCAGAAATAACAACTATTTTACCGCGTCCTTTAATTACAGGTTTTTTTTGTTTCTTCCAGATAATCATTCTTGCGTCGGCATGATGAACAGCATCGGGAAATATTGAAACTATTGCTTGAGCTTTAGTTTTATTAATGCGTGTTATTATTATATTATCTTCTTGTAAAGCCATTTTTTCCATAATGCCTGTAATCTGTTTGGCAGATTTTCCCTCACCGAATATGACTTCCGGAAATCCTTTTCGAATAGATCTGTTGTGATCAATGTGTGCATATTCTATATCTTCTATGTTCAAATGGGTAAGCTTTATTGCGGCATTTTCAACAGAAATTTTACCGGCAGAAACATTTGAAAGAATTTTGATTAAAGAATTTTTATCCATATCTGACTTTAGAATAATTATAAATCCTGTTCGATAACTTTACCGGGTTTTGAAGGCGATGCTTTCACAGCAGGTTTATTCGTATTGTCCGGATTTAAGGGCAAAGCTTGGTAAGGCGGCATTTTTACTGCTTTTTGTTCCAATTCATAAAGCTGTCTTTTTATGGCGTTTATTTTTTGCTCAATATCTCTTTCGAATTTGTCTGATTCATACTGAAAACGTTTTTGCTCATTTATTAAAGCCAGTTCAATATCTTTTTTATCTGCTTTTGAATTTATCTTTTCAGAGACAATAGCAGTAAATGATGTGCGAAATTTAGCAAAGTCATTTTCTATTTTATTCAATTTATCGTTAATATTTGATATTTTAGAAGATACTTCAGTTCCGACATCTTTTATTTTTCCGGAAATCATAATTATATCTTTTTGTGCTGCAGAAAACTGCTGGTTTATCTGTGCAATAGAATTTGTTGTTTTAGCATTATTATCTTTTGCTTCTTTTTTGATTTCATTTACCGAATTTATTAATTCTGATTTTAGCGAAAGCCCCATCTTATCAACACCAGATAATTTCTTTTCAAATGAATCTTCAAGTTTTGAATAAAGAGAAGAAAATTCAGCAGTTTTTTTATCGATGTTTTTTGACAGATTCTTAACTTCCAATGTTCCTGAATCATGTACCCAGGCTATTTTATTTTTAACATTAAAATAAATAATAATAAGCAGAATAAATACTATACAAGGAAACAATATTGAAATTGTAGTGATCTTACGGTTCAATCTTTCAATACGGATATCTCTTTTTACTTCTTTCTTTTCATCGATAAGCAAAGAATCAGGATCTACCCCATCAATGTTAATTTTGAATTCAGGAGCATTATCTTCTTCCATATATTTATTCCCATTCTATAGTTGAAGGAGGTTTTGAGCTGATATCATATACTACTCTGTTTACACCTACAACCTCATTTATTATCCTGTTAGAAATTTTAGCAAGCAGCGTATAAGGAATTCTAGCCCAGTCGGCTGTCATTGCATCTTTACTGGTTACAGCTCTTATGGCAACAATATTTTCATAAGTTCTCTGATCACCCATTATCCCTACGCTCTTCAAAGGAAGCAAAATTGCAAAAGACTGCCATAATTTTCTATACAAACCGGCTTCTTTAATTTCAGCCAGCAAAATATCGTCCACTTCTCTAAGTATTGTTAGTCGTTGTTTTGTAATTTCTCCGATAATTCTTATTGAAAGACCCGGACCGGGAAACGGCTGCCTCCATATCAGATCCTGATGCAAACCTAAAGTTTTTCCCAGTTTACGAACTTCATCCTTAAATAAATATTTTAAAGGTTCTACAAGCTTAAGCTTCATGCTCTTTGGAAGACCCCCTACATTATGATGAGATTTAATTACGGCAGTTGGCCCGCCGAAAGCGGATCTTGATTCTATAATATCAGGATACAGCGTCCCCTGTGCTAAAAATTTAGCGTCTTTTATTTTTTTAGCTTCTGCTTCAAAAACATCCATAAATATTTTGCCGATTATCTTTCGTTTTTTTTCAGGATCAGTAATTTTTGTAAGAGCTTTTAAAAATTTATTTCCGGCATTAACATATCTGATATTGATATCAAGATTCCGGGACAAAGTTTTTTTTAGTTTTTCCGCTTCGTTTTTTCTCAACAATCCATTATCAACAAAAATACATGTAAGGTTTTTTCCAACGGCTTTGTGAACAAGCATAGCAGTTACTGATGAATCAACACCACCACTTAGTCCAAGTATTATTTTATCATCTTTAACACTTTGGCTTATTTCAGAAATTGCTGTTTTAGCAAAAGACTTCATACTCCAGGAACGTTTACATCCGCAAATATTCAAAAGAAAATTTCTAAGCATTTTTTTGCCCAGCGGAGTGTGTTCTACTTCGGGATGAAACTGGAGACCATAAAATTGTTTATTTTCATTATAGACTGCGGCTATTTCCGTATTATCTGTTGAAGCAGCAACAATAAAATCCTCGGGTAATTTGTTGATGGAATCCCCGTGACTCATCCAGCACCAGGTGTTTTGTTCAATGCCTTCCAATATTCCTATCGATTTTTTTATATACAATTTGGCAAAGCCATATTCTCTTTTAGCAGCTCTTTCTACTGTTCCTCCAAGCGAATAGATCATAAACTGCATTCCATAGCAAATCCCCAGCACCGGGATCCCTATGCTGAAAATATGTTTATCTATCTTTGGACTGTTTTTTTCATAAATGCTGGATGGGCCTCCTGATAGAATTATACCTTCCGGTTTTAAATTAATTATATCCGATATATCTATATCGGGTGGCTCAATTTGGCAATATATCCGATTTTCCCTGACGCGACGGGCTATAAGCTGGTTATATTGAGATCCGAAATCAATTATCAGTATCATATCTTCTGCCTTTGGTTCCGGATGCCGGATCAAATCCGGCATGACGGTTCAGGAATTTTCACACACTATTAAAGAAAACATTAGTTATAGCCGCGGTTATCCTGTCTTGTTTGTAATGACGATTTGCTTAAAAAAAAAGAATATGTTAGAGACGGCAAAATTGTCAACTCAAATTTAAAAACAATAAGGTATTGTTAATGATAACTTCGATCTATGAAATTCAGACACCTTATGAAGCAGAAGCGCTGATTGAATCAGGTGTTGATAATATAAACAGTGTAATAACTTCTGAAAGATCGATAAAACAGTTAATACCTAAAGTTTCGCAGTTAAATAATCATGTTGGTTACAGAGTATATTTTAAATAACTTCGATAAGATATAATATGTTTTTTCTATCAATATCTGGTATTGGTTCCGGTTTTTTATGCAATGACAAAGACTTCATCTTTAAACCTCTATTTCACTGTCAAAACCCAGATCATCTATCATGCTTTTTGCTTCCTTAGCTGTTTGCCCTGAAGTAGTAAGATATCCTGCAACAAATATCGAGTTGGCTGCATACAAAGCGAGCGGCTGTAAAGTGCGAAGATGATATTCACGCCCGCCTGCTGCGCGAATCTCTTTATCCGGGTTAAGAAACCTTGCAAGACATAAAATTTTAAGGCAGCGTTGCGGGGTAAGATTTTGGGTGAGATCTCCAAAAGGAGTTCCTTTTATGGGAACAAGAAAGTTAATTGGAATGGATTCGGCATTTATTTCGCGCAATGTCAATAATAGATCTATAACATCTTCATCAGTTTCTCCCTGTCCGACAATACCGCCGGAACAGACTTCCAGTCCGGCTTTGCGGCATATATTTATTGTATCCAGCCTGTCCTGGTACGAATGAGTGGTACACATCTGGGGATGAAAGCGCCTGCTGGTGTTGAGATTATGGTTTACACGGTCAAGCCCGGCCTCTTTAAGCTTTATGGCCTTTTCTTGACTTAAAAAACCGGTGGAGCAGCAAAGGGAGATATCCGATTTATTCTTAACAGTTCGGATAATATCGCACAGAGCATCAATTTCACTGTCTGATGGTCCTGTACCGCTGAGTGCCATACAATAACGTTTGGCATTTAATTTTGTTGCTTTTAAAGCCTCACCAACAAGTTTGTCTTTAGACATCAAAGGGTATTTATTAATATCCGCTTCAGAAATCCTTGATTGAGAGCAGTAATGGCAATCTTCTTTGCACAACCCGCTTTTTGCGTTTGTCAGCAACTGAACATGTACAATGTTTTTAAAATAATGATAGCGAACCGTATAAGCCGAATGAAGAAGCGCAAGTAATTTAATATCAGGACAGTTTAATGCCTGACGGCATTGTTCGCGGGTAAGTATTTCGCCTGAAAGAGAAATTTCGGAAAATTCGTCAAAATCAGGATATTGTGTTTTCATATGCTATCTCCGTTTTTCACCCCTCACCCTGGCCCTCTCCCACAAGGGGAGAGTGGAGCTTAATTTTTCCTCTCCCCATCGAGGGAGAATAAATTTGAAGCGAACTTTTTAATAAATAGTGCTTTATTTTCAATAAACGTATCCAAGGTCTCTTTTTTGTAATCATACATGGGAATATGTCCAAGAAAAGGGACCCGGCTTAAACCGGAGATAATTTCCGGACTTGTGGCAGCGGCCTCGTCGTTTTCTTCTTTATCGCCATTGGTCAGAAACCCTGCAATAGAGATACCTCTGTTTTTCAAAACACTGATAGTCAGCAGCGTATGGTTTATGGTTCCAAGTGTTGGGCGGCTTACAACAAGAGCGGGCAACCGGAATTCGGCTATCAGATCAAGCACAAGATAATTTTTCCACAAAGGAACCATCACACCGCCGATACCTTCTACTACTAGCGCAGAATACTCTTTTTGCAAAAATTCAAATGCTTTTTTTATTTTTTTAAGATTGACCGGTTTTTTCTCAAGCTGCGCAGCAGCCATAGGCGCTAAAGGCTTTTGATAACGAACAGGGCAATGCAGATCATGTTCCATTTTAACGCCCGTGAATTTTTCGACATATGAAAGATCTTCAGAAACCATAAAACCATTTTCAGTTTTGCATCCGCTTGCAACCGGCTTAAAATAAGCAGCCTTTGTTTTTTGCTTAAGTAAAGCTTTTAACAAAAGAGCTGAAATAAAAGTTTTGCCCACTTCGGTATCGGTAGCAGTGACAAAAATTCCTTTTTTAAATTGGTCCATTTTTTCTCACGTTTTATTTAGTATGCCTCAATAGCTAATCTTGACCTCTTGACTCCTCGAAACCTGGAATCCTTCATTTTTTATAATATTCTTCAATAGCCAGTAACAGACTTTCAATTTCTTCTTTAGTATGTGAAGCGCTGAGACTTATCCTAAGACAGCTTTCTCCAGGCATTACTGTAGGGGGTCTTATGGGTGGAACAAAAAAACCTTTATCCCACAGATACTCAGAAACCAAGAGTGTTTCTGAAACATCCCCAATTACTATAGGTAAAATCGGTGTCGGAATGTGAAAAACCGGAAAACCCAGGCGCGTAAGACCGGCTCTCATTTGATTTATAAGATCAAAAAGCTTTTTTCTTAAAGACGTGTCTTTTTGTGCAATTCTGATTCCCTCCAAATTTGATGCAAGAACTGAAGGTGGTAGAGCAGTTGAATAAATAAGAGACCTTGCGTTATTAATGATATAATCGATAAGAAGATTTGAGCCGGTAACAAACCCTCCAAGCCCACCAATAGCCTTGCTGAAAGTACCAACCTGAACTATTCCCGCATCATTCATATTGCAATAATCGAGGCTTCCCCTGCCTTCATGGCCTATTACCCCTGTTCCATGCGCATCATCGATCATAAGAAGCGCATCATATTGTTTGCAGATAGAATAAAGCTTATGGATCGGGGCAAGCTCTCCAGTCATACTGAATACTCCATCTGTAACCACAAGTACTTTTTTATGTATTGGCGAGTTATCCAGATAGTTTATAATAAAATCAGTATCACAATGAGGATATGCCAGAACTTTGGCTTTAGTCAGTTTGCACGCATCGATGATGCTGGCATGGTTCAATGCGTCGCTTAATATTAAATCGCCCTCTCCGGCTAGACTTGAAATGACTCCCGCATTGGCGCTATAGCCGCTTGAAAAAACCAAAGCGGATTCGCTTTTTTTAAAGCCGGCAACCGCTTCTTCGAGCATAGTGTATTGCGATGTGTTGCCGGAAATAAGCCGTGACGCGCCTGAGCCTGTTCCCCAGGATAACGCTGCACTGGCGGATGCTTCTTTCATACGCGTATCATTTGCAAGTCCTAAATAGTCATTGGAGGAAAATAGTACTATAGTGCGGTTATCAACGGTAACCCTTGTGGAAACAGAATTATCTATTACCCTAAGTTTTCTGTAAAGACCCTTTGCCTTTAGATCGTTTAATGATTCCGACATAAAGCTTGACCATGAATCTGGATATTTATTTTTATTCTGAAAGTTCATTTGCAAATTTTATATATAGATTTTTCAACCGATTCGATCATATGCACAATCTCATCGATGGTTACTGTCAAAGGCGGCATAAAAACAATCACATCGCCAAGGTTTCTTAAGATAAGGCCATGCTTTCTTACATCTAAACAGATGTTATGCCCTGTTCTTCTTTTTAAAGGAAACGGGCTTTGTTTGTTTTTATCTTCAAAAACCTCAACCCCCGCCATAAGGCCGCATTGGCGCACATCGCCCACAAAATCAAGAGCAGAAAGAGACTCCAGTCCTTCTTTCAGAGTATTGATTTTGGCTGGTAAATTTTCAAGGGTTTGATCTTTCTTAAAGATATCAAGGCTGGCTATTGCTGCGGCGCAGGCCAGAGGATTGCCGGTGAATGTGTGCCCGTGAAAAAAGCTGTTCAGCTCATCATAATCACTCCAGAAAGCATTAAATATCTTATCGGAAGCAAGAGTTACCGCCAGAGGAAGATATCCTCCGGTTAATCCTTTTCCGAGACAAAGAATATCAGGCTTCACATTTTCTTTTTCACAGGCAAACATTGTGCCTGTATGTCCGAAACCTACGGCGACCTCATCTGCAATGAGGAGCACATCGTATTTCCTGCAATATTGCCATACTTTATTAAGGTAGCCCGGAGGAAAGGGCAGCATGCCGCCTGCACCCTGAATTAGCGGTTCCAAAATAAGCGCTGCAATTTTTTCATGATGTTTTTCAAGCAGTTTTTTTACTTCATCCGCGCAAAACTCTGCGCCGTTATCAAGGGGGATTTTATTTATTTTACAATATAAATAAGGAGATGGCGCTTTATAGGATTTAAAAAGCAGCGGTGAATAAATGTTATGAAAAAGTTCAATTCCTCCGACACTGACAGCACCTATTGTATCGCCATGATAGCCTTCTTCAAGACATATGAATCCGGTTTTTTTTATTTTTCCTAAATTCTGCCAATATTGAAAAGCCATTTTTATAGCTATTTCAACTGCGGTTGAACCGCTTTCCGAATAAAACACCCATTTGAGATTTTCCGGTGCAATCTGTGAAAGCTTTTGCGCCAAAACAACCGCATTGGGATGTGTAAGCCCGAGAAGTGTTGAGTGAGATATTTTTTGAAGCTGGTCAGTTATGGCCTCGTTGATTTCAGTTCGTCCATGTCCGTGGATATCAGCCCAAAGCGAAGATACGCCGTCCAGATAGCGCTTTCCGTCTATATCGATTAAATAATTTCCCTGGCCTTCAACTATTACAAGAGGCTCGGATTGATCCCATTCCTTCATTTGGGTAAAGGGATGCCAAAGGTGATTTTTATCATTATTAATCAGTTCTTTTTTATCTAACAAATTTATGCCATCCATTATTATTGAAAGCAGTCTCCGCATAAAACTTTTTGTATCGTTCCGTTTTGGAGTTTTAACAGCAATGTTCCGTTTTCATCAATATCCACAGCAATTCCTTCGTAGGTATCTCGGGTTGTTACTATCTTAACAACCTGGTTTAGAGTCATTGTATAATGCTTCCACTGAGGGATTATGTTGTCAAGAGATTCCGTATTCAGCCGATTTTCAAATTCATCCAGAAATAAAGAAAGCAGTTCTTTTCGAGATAATTCCTTTGCTTTTAGACTTTTAAGCGAAGTGGCTCCCGGTTCTTCAGCCGAAGGGTCATTGTTGACATTAATACCTATGCCGATGTTGATAAAAGTAACCATATCGGCTTGCGCTTCCATTTCCGAAAGCATTCCTGAAATCTTTTTCCCTTCCACAAGTATGTCATTGGGCCATTTGACTCTGGCGTCTATATCATATAGCTTGCGCAGAATCTGAACCAGCACGACAGACGCAAGAAAGGTTATTCGGGAAGCAAGAGCTACCGGTATTTCAGGCCTGAGAACTAAGGTGAAATAAAGACCTCCTTCCGAAGAAAGCCATACGCGATTTAAGCGGCCACGGCCCTTTTTCTGGCGTTCGGCAATAACCACGGTAAAGTGCGGGCATCCTTTACGCGCCATATTTCTTGCAATATCCATGGTTGAAGATATTTCAGGCAAATAGTGGAAGTTGGGTTCTCTTTCGGGAAATTCCCAGGTAAAAAGGGCATCTGGAGAACTTTCAAGCTTATATCCCTTAGGCCCTGCAACTATAGTGTATCCTGATTCCTGAAGTAATTGAATATGTTTCCAAACAGAAACCCTTGATACTCCAAGTACCGTACTTAATTCTTCCCCGGAGACAATTTTATTATCTGACCTCAATATTTTTATTATCTGGCTTTTCATTGTCGTATTTTCGTTAACCTTTTATTACCGGCAGGTTAACGAAATCATTTTTGCATGTCAATATAAAATTGTTTTTAAAATTAGGAGGTAAATCGAGGAAAGTAAGTATGTCGTGTGCAGAACGACTGGTTGGAAATCACAGGCCCAATAATTTTCGCAATATGAAATTCACGCTCTGCATCGTTTCGGCGCTTATCTCTCCCCATTTTTCTAAAAACCTTTGGATAGAAACGGACTTTACCTGATCGCATCTTATAATGGAGATATGCTGGATACCTCCTTCCGGCGGGGAGAGAGGAACATGAAGCCTGAAAGGTTTTTTTACTTTCTGAAAGCTGATATGGGGCAAACAACAATAAGGCCCCATGAGCTCTTGTTCAAGTCGTTCACAGACACAACAAGAGCGGGATGTGGTTCCCTTATTTCAGAGCCTATGGCAGGGCTGAAATTTACTAACCATATATCGCCTCTTGAAGGAATAGGCTTATTTTGCAATACCATCGTCCAAAACTCCTTCAAAGGTATTTCGTGATTTTTTTTCCTCCTTGTCCAGGAATATTGCTACTTCATCCTCAAACCCCTTCCAAAAAGAACGCTCATGCTTCTCGACCAGTTGATCAATTAATTCAGTAATATATACATGCTCAGATAATGATATCTTTTTTAGTTTTTCCTGTGTTGTTTTATGAACTCTTACAGTTGTGGTTTCCATGTGGCCTCCATATACTTGTATATAAACAGATAACAGGTTAATTGTAGAAAACCGCATAATCTTAAAGGAAGGGATACAGGGATAAACAAAATATCTTGACGGGAAAATAAGATTACCGGAATAAAAGAGCCTCATTATGGAGGCTTTTTTTATTTACAAAGGGCGGGAGGGCTCTGATTACCAGACCGCCCTTTGAAACCGGGAACCCACAAAGGGTTCTCAAGGAATG
>DYJH01000113.1 GCA_020723255.1 Desulfonema limicola
ATGTTCGATGAAATCCTTGGGCCTGCAACCTACTATCCGCCCATGCTTGCTCTGGAACAGATTGTCAGCATGCAGAGAACCGAGATAGGCAAGGCTGCTATTGATCTGACGGAAAAAACACCTCTTGAGGTGATTACTGATGTATTCGAGAATAAAAAGATACAGGCCGCCATGCTCTATTGCACCTGCATGTTCGGACTTGATCCCAATGGCGCTGGATTGGGATTTTTAATCCCCCTGTTGCTGCAAAGGGCGGGATGGAACAAGGCATATTGCAACGGAGGCTCGCACCGTATGGCTGCTGCCCTGACGAGGGAAATTCTGGGGGCCGGCGGTTTGATCGTGAGTCCTGCGCCTGTTACCAAAATACTTGTTGCAAACGGTTGTGCTACGGGAGTGGAGATGTATGACGGCCGTCAAGTAAAGGCAAAGGTTGTCCTTTCCAGCCTCGATCCGCAGCTGACTTTCCAGGAGATGGTGGGGCCGGAGCATCTGGATAGCTACCTGAATCAGACATCCAAAGCCTGGCAACTGGAAAAAAAGAGCTTTTTTACTACACATGTGGTGCTGCACGAGCCTCCCAAATACAAGGCCGATGATGCCTGGGTAGACAAAGCTTTTATGACAGTGATGGGATTCGAGAATGTGGACGATCTTTTGAAATACTGGAAGGGTGTTGGTGATGGGGATATCGTGGCGCAACTGGCCGGGCATGCCACTTGCGAGACCTTGATTGACCCGCATCTGGCCAGGGTTCCTCCCGTTTCCATAACTCCGGTTACTTTGGATATCTCCAAGCTCAAGCCGAGGGCGCAGCATATAGCATTCTTCCAGATACATGCTCCTTATGATCTTAAGGGTGGGTGGGAGAAGAGAACCGATGAAATTACCGAAAAGGTTCTTGATCGATGGCGCCGGTACGCTCCGAACATGACAAAGGAGAATATGTACATGGTACACAGCGAGACGCCGGTGGATATCGAAAGACGCCTTGCCAGCATGCGGCGGGGCTCGTTCAAGCACGGAGATTATATTCCGTTTCAGATGGGCATGTTCCGGCCCAATGAGCAGTGTTCATCCGGCAGGACGCCGATACAAGGTCTTTACACCTGCGGCGCTTCCAACTATCCTGGTGGCTTGGTACTGGGAGGACCTGGGTATCTCGCGGCCAACGCCGTGGCTGAGGATTGCAATATCGAAAAATGGTGGAAACCGACCGCAAATATGCGCCGCTACGAAAGGGTATATCTGAGCAAATAGCGAACTTAACTACATTATAAATCCCCCCAACCCCCCTTTATCAAAGGGGGGGCATGGAGTATCCCCCTTTGATAAAGGGGGAAAAGGGGGATTTGTAAAAAAAAGAAGGAGGAATAAAGATGAAAAAAGAAAGAAAAGCCTGGAGCGATGTTCTCTTGGAGGAAGACCTAAGCCATAAAGATAAATTGCCGGAAGGGCAGGATTTTTGGGAGCAAAACAATAATGTAATTATCGGTGAGTCCCAGGGTAATGATGTGCTTATAGTGCCGTGCGCTTTCCGAATGGGTGGTAGCGAGCCCGGCGTATGGAGGGTCGATGATGGTATGGTGCAGCTGACCGCACTTGTGATTTTGCCGCACGACCAGCGGGGCAGGATAAGCGATAACGATTTTATCAGCAACCGTCAGGATCCGGTGGAAAGTACTCGCGACTTTCAGGTTGCAAAAGAAGGTGACAGGGTAATATGGAGGGTGGGGAACCGCCAATATATTTCCCGCCCGCCCTACTGGGAAGTTAAAGGCGAGCACAATGGAGTATCCTGCGATGTAACCATGGGGGGATTGGGTCCATGTACCCGTTACCTGGGGCCTTGGTCCGAACTTGCCTCCAGCGGCAGGGCTTCCTATGATCAGGTATGCTGGGCCGAGGGGGCGATTACTGCGGGGGGCAAGACATATCCCCTCGAAAAAGCGTTTGCCGTCCATGATCAGGTAATGCTGGGCAAGGACTGGGCCAACCTGCCGGGACTCTTTGGCGAAAGGGGCTCTTATTATTATATTTGGGGTCTGAGTGAGTCAATCCAGACCTTCCAGTGTATAGTCAACCTCGCAGGGGCAGTAATACCTGACGGGAGCGTCCACATTGATGGCCGGATGACCAACTTCGGTAGGGGCGAGGGCGAGGTTGCGGTGGACGAACAGGAGTGGTGGAGAGATCCCAGAACCGGCATGTATGTCCCCGTCCGTTGGCATATCAACATGAACTCAAAGGAAGGGGTACTGGATATGAACGTGGCCGCCGCAGGCCGGAGTTTTTGGGGCGTGCAATGGCGTACGGGCAATTCCATGCATTATTCGATGCTTTGCCATTCCAATGGCCGTTTCTTTTCTCCGGATGGGGGCAATTTATTCATACAGGATATGCTTACCTATGTGGAGTGGGGTTCGATTGTCATGCCACTGGAAGCGTAATCTCGCTTCTATCACAGAGAACTGTTATTTACCGGATTATTTAACATAAGCGGGGGAACCATGACTGAAGAAAAAGTAGTTAGTGCAACCATGATGCTAAAATCGACCGGTTTGGGGAATACGATGCTGCTTGCTGAACCGGAAAGCTTTAGCGTAGAAGGAGACATTCTCATTCTTCATGTTCAAACGGTTTCGCCTGTACAGTGGCATATTAGAACCGGGATTACGTATAGGGGGGTGCTAAAGCTGTTGTGGGGTATGATTAAGAGTTTCTCCGTAGTCAAATTTCTACTTTTCGGTTTTTTTAGACTTAAGAATCCCAGATTGACCGGGGAATTTTGAAGAGTCCATCATTATTAACACAACATTTATAACAAGGAGGATCAGCATGGGATTTTCAGAAAATTCAAAATTGAAGGAAATAATGGAAAATGAAAACAGCAAAGCGGTTATGGAAAAACATATCCCGGGCATATCGACTAATCCAATGCTAAAAATGGGGTATGGCATGTCTCTGAAACAGATATCGGGGATACCTCAAGCCGGGATCAGTGCGGAGAAATTTGATGCAATACTCAATGACCTTAGCAAATTATGATCCATTACCGGGAGCTATGCGTTGTATGATTGGCACTAATTAGGTTTTCTCCGGCATTAACAGCCCTTTTGTTGTTTCATGTCTTGCCTGACAGCGCTTGTTAGTTGATGCGACCCTCAAAAGGGCTGCTTAATGCCGGAGAAAAAGATAATTATAATAACCATAAACCTGGAGGGAGGAAAAGTAGAAATGAGACGAATGAAAATTATAAAGTATTTCGGATTATCACTGTGTTCGTTGTTAATTCTGCTTTTGTGTGGCGGTACCATTAAGGCTTTGGATTTGCCGAAGGTGATCGATAAAACCAACTGCAGTCAATACAAAGATCTTTTCATTCCGGCTATGTACCGCGCTGTTGAACGTGGCGACTGGATTGTTACTCCGGGGACTGTAAGTTTTAAATATAAGCATCAGGACAGCTTTCTTGCAGCAAGTGCAAAGAATGAAGGAAAATTCGATATAAGTGCTGAAGGCGATCTGATCAGTAAAGCTACCGGAAAATACCCGGAAAATATTTACGGCTATCCTTTTCCCAAAATTGATCTCAAAGATACCAAAGCCGGGGAAAAGATCATCTTTAACTTCAATTTTCAGAAATATCGTTTCATGGCTTCAAAAGAAAAAGATCGAGTTATGTGGATAGATAAAAAAAATGAGGAACGTTATATCCAGGGCATAGATAGCCGTCTTTATATGAATGGCCGTCCGCCAGGTCAGGAAATAAGAAATCCTGACAAGGTTCTGACTTATGAATTTCAGAATGTTATGGAACCGATGAGCATCAAGGGAACCAACACAATGTCCTGTATCTATTTTGACGAAAAGGACGATACCAATTATGCTTATATCCCTGCCATCCGCAGGATTCGGCAAACCGGCTCAACAACAAGGTCTGACCCCTTTATGGGCTCTGATGGATGGTTGGATATGAATTATATGTGGGGCGGAAAAGACAGAAGCATGAAATGGAAGTTTGTGGGAGAAAAGACACTACTGGTTCCTTTTGACAGTCCCAATATGATGCCGGTGCAGGAATTGCCGGATGGAAGATTGACCAGAGTATTTCCCTATACCGGCACTCACAACAAATTCGGCTATGAAGATCCAAACTGGAAGGGCGCAAGCTGGATGCCTCTACGTGTTACCTATGTTCCAAGAAAAGTATGGATTGTAGAACAGATGCCTAAAGATCCGTATTATAACTGGGGTAAGCATATAAATTATATTGATCAGGAAACTTATACCATCTGGTACAAGGAGGTGTATGAAAAATCCGGTGATTTCCGGACATGGGTCCTTGTTATACACCACTATAGTGAGGCCCCGAGCGGTAAAAACAACACAGGGGATCAAGATGCCCAAATCTTTATTGATGAAAAATCTCATCATGCTACATGTGCAAGCCGGTCAGCACATCCGGAAGCATGCTTATATATACCTGCTTCAATACTGGACCCCAGTTATTTTACCGTGAATAATTTCTTGTTGCTTTCAAAATAAGAAGCTGACTTGACATAATGATAAGCTCTTTGACATCACGCCAAAATATGAAGTCTTAAATTTGCAATAAGTGTCTTATTGAGTGTCGATTGGACTATTCACACAACACTTTTTCGTCCAAATGGGATGCCGAGCTTGCGCATTTTTGCACGGAGAGTTGAAGGATTTAAATTCAGGAGTTTTGCTGCACCCTTTTCCCCGCCCACACGGCCACCGGCCATCTTTAAGGCTTTAATAATTGCTTGTGAGGTTGCTTGCTCAAAACTTAGATCGTTTGCAGTGTCAGTTGCGGGTATCATGGTGTTTGCGCGAGGTATAGCGTAGCCAATATTGTCAAAGGAAAGAGGTCTTTCCCTGCTGAGGATAAGCGCTCGCTCAACGGCGTTCTGTAGTTCCCGGATATTACCGGGCCAGTCGTAATGCATCAGTTTGTCGATGGCTCCTGGCGCGAGGGTGGGGACTTCCACAAAACCCATCTCCCTGGTCTTCTTCATCATGAAATAATGAACCAGGGCGGGAATATCGGTGAATCGGTCACGAAGCGGCGGAATAACGATGGGAAAAACTTTGAGGCGGAAATAAAGGTCCTCGCGGAACTTGCCCTCAGCCAGCATGGCCTCCAGATTACGGTGCGTAGCGGCAATTACACGAATATCAACCTTGATGGTCTCTGCCCCGCCAACCCGTTCGAACTCCTTTTCCTGGATTACCCGCAAAAGCCTGATTTGCGCCCCTTGCGTTAACTCTCCGATTTCATCGAGAAAGATAGTTCCGCCCTGGGCACGCTCAAACCTCCCGCGTTTCTGAAAGAATGCTCCTGTAAATGCTCCCTTTTCATGGCCGAAGAGTTCGCTATCCATCAGGGATTCAGGGATAGCGCCACAATTTACCTTAATAAAAGGAGCGTTCCTGCGTGGAGATAGATTATGAATAGATGTGGCTATAAGCTCTTTTCCGGTTCCGGTTTCTCCTAACAACAAAACAGGACTGGCCATGGGAGCAACCCGGCCGACCATTTCCATTACCTGTTTCAGGCCGAATTGAGCGCCTACAATTTCTTCCCCCGTTTGCTGCCGCAATTCTTCCCGCAAATACCGGTTGTCATCCGCCAGGATCTCCTTGAGCCGCAGAACCTCCCTGTAACGCAGATAATTGGAAAGAGCGATTTTAAAAGGCTCATACAAAAGGCTAAACAGTTTTACATGCTTCTCTGAATATTTTTCCCCTCTGTTGTTACCTACAAAAACGGCGGCAATAAAATTCCATTCAGGATTTGAGCCAATCACCATAAAGGCGTCATTAGGATGGCCTATAACTTCAGAGACGGGTCCCAGAATCGGATGATCACCAATTCGATCTGTCACCAATACCCTTTCTATCATCTGAAGATTTTTTCCTAATTCCTCGATTAGCTTTTTCGTGTCCGCCGGTACAATGATTTTTGTGGATGTGAGCTTTCCCCCGCTTAAATCAGCCTTTGCAATGATTTCCCCAGTTCCTGACATTATATTATAAACATCTATGAGCATGATATCTGTTGGGATATAGTCGCGGATGTACATAAAGCAATCCCATAGCGTTTTTTCGATCTGCAGGCTGCGGCAGATCCTTAATGTGGCTTCCCGGAAAAAATAATTTTCATCTATCGACATAAGTATCTCCTATTATATAAGATGTATCATATTTTATACTTTAATACAATAAATGTAAAATGTAACACATAAAGTGTTAAATATAACATTTATTAATTATTGTATTTGCTTAACTACCTGTATTTATAAATATAAATATTTTGGCATATTTTTAGCTAATAATATTAAGTTCAAGTTATGAAGAATAAACTGTTTTGATCATAAAAAATGCTTCCGTTCCAAAATACTCTGAATCGATATATGTAAAAATATCCATTAAATTTATTATATTTGTTTGTTTTTGGCAAATAGGCATCTCCGGCATTAAACAGCCCTTTTGTTGTTTCATGTATTGCCTGACAGCGCCTTTATAGTTGATGTGATCCTCAAAAGGGCTGTTTAGTGCCGGAAAAAAAAGTAAGTATAATATTTATAAGGGCAAAGGGAGAAAAGAAATGGAGCGAAAGAAAAATTTAAAGTATTTTGGATTGTCACTATGTTCGTTGTTAATTCTGTTTCTGTGTATCGGTATCGGGCAAGCTATGGATTTCCCCAAGGTGATCGACAAGACCAACTGCAGTAAATACAAAGACCTGCTGATTCCGGCCATGTACCGGGCGGTTGAAAGGGGCGGATGGGTTGTTACACCTGGAGCTGTTAACTTTAAATACAAGCTCCCTGACAGCTTTATTGCTGCAAGTGCAAAGAACGCTGGACAATTTGACATAAACCATGATGGAGACTTGATCGAAAAGAGTACAGGAAAAATTCCGTTAAATATCTACGGCCTTCCTTTCCCAAATATTAATCTTAAGGATTCCGAGGCCGGAAGTAAAATTATAGCAAATTCCAGTTATAAAATATTTCGTTTCATGGGTCTTATAGTCAGAAGACCTCCCATATGGGTAAATCAATCAGGTATGGAACGTTATATTGATGGCTTAGATTATCATCTTTATATGGTAGGCAGACCGCCGGATCAGAAAATAACTAACAATCCTGACATGATAAGAGATTATTGGTTTTCACGTGTTTTAGAGCCAATGAGTATGAAAGGGACTAATACATTGGCTTACATATACTTGGACAAAAGAGAAGATACTACTTATGCCTATGTTCCTGCCATCCGCAGGATTCGGCAGACACCCGCATCATCGAGATCTGATCCTTTTATGGGATCTGACGGCTGGGTGGATTTGAATTTCATGTGGGGTGGCAAAGACCGCACCATGAAATGGAAGTACGTTGGCGAAAAGACAATTCTTGTTGGCTTTACTTACCCAAATACAATTCCTCTTCAGGATAATCCGGATGGAAGCTATATCCCAAAATATCCTTATACAGGCAAACATATTAAACTTGGTTTTGAGGTTCCAGGCTGGAAAGGCGATGCCTGGGCGCCTGCGCCGGATGCTATAATTTATGTTCCCAGAAAGGTGTGGGTTGTGGAACAGATGCCTAAAGACGCTTATTACAACTGGGGCTTGCATGTGAATTATATTGATCAGGAAACTTATACTATCTGGTATAAGGAAGTATATGACAGGGCCGGTGTATTCCGAACATGGATTACTATGTTCGCCAGTTATAGTGAAACCCCGAGCGATAAAAATAATGTGGGGGATTGGGATTGCCAGATCAATGCTGATGAAAAAGTTCATCATGCCACGGTAACCAGCAGCGTTAATGATCAAAGAAATATATTTTATGCGCCTGCTTCAAGGCTTTCCCCAGATTTTATGACAGTGGCTAACTTTTTAATGATGTCTAAATAAGAGGTACGGGATGTAATTATTCTGGAAGGCGTTGCTGTTTTTTTTCTTATCAAATTTTGTCAAAGGAGGTATAAATAAATGACTGATTACGGGAACCTCTTTCCTTTACAAGTGAACCAAATAGCACCTCATTTCATACAAGTTTATCAGATTATCTGGACAGCTGTAATGCTCGTGGGCGTCATCGCTTATGCGATATATAGATTAAACTGCCATAAGGACTCGATACTTCTCTTCACAATGGGCGCCGGGGTTATCGCCTTTTTTAATGAGGCAAACCTTGAAGTCCTTGTCCACGTCACACAGCCGGCCAACGGAATGATGCCTGTATACTGGACTTATGGTATGCCTATTCCGTTGTATTTACTCATTGGATATACCGCAACATTTCCGCTCGTGTCGTACATTGCCTACCGTTACCTAAAAAAGGGATTGGATACTAAAAGCTTTATCCTTCTGTGGGCTGCGATTTGCCTAAGTAACCTGGCGATGGAGATCCCAGGTGTTTCCATGGGGGCATACGTGTATCAACCGCCTCAAATGCTTACGGTCCTGGGTTTTCCCTTGTATAATATTTGGATCAACGGGACCTCATGGCTCTTTAGCGGTGTTCTGATGTACCTTTTTGTACCTGTGCTGACAGGCTGGAAGCGGCCGTTTATTTCCTTATTGCCGTTCTTTGCATTTTCCACCGGGTGGGGTATAATGGATGTTCCGATCGTCTGCGCACTGAACATTGCCGGGATGCCTGTATGGGGTCAGTGGGTGCTGTGGTCCGTCTCGCTCGGACTCAGCATTGTTATACTAATCACTTTGCATAATATGGTTACTGTAACTTCAAAGACAAGATGGAAATTACCGTGGGCGACATTGGATGCGGATGTATCAGCAGAATCGAAAGTGTCCGCGTAAGTCTCCGTCTATTGAGCAGTGTCTGATTATAATAAGTATCGTATCTCGCATTTTAATGCAATTAATACGTAATGCAACACATAAAAGTGTTAATTAGAATATCGTTAATTGCCATATTTGTTTAAGCATCTGTATTTGTGAATATAAATATTATGGCATATTTTATGCTGATTAAATTATGATCTAAGATGATAAATAAATAGTGTTGTGTCATGCATCAATTGTCATCTCGACTGAAAGGGGAGATCTTGCTTTTAAGAGATTTATAAAGATATCTCCCGTTAGTCGAAATGACAGGTTGGTACATTTCATAGTTGACGTGACAATAGTATGTTTGTTCTTCAATGAATTTCTGCTTCAAGTTCGATGATAATTAAACTAAAGAAGAATTAAAATTGGTGTTGAATAAGTTTTATAATCTAATCATATTAGCAATCGGTGGTATAGACAGTGTCGTCAAACAAATAAAAGTTGCGTGCAGATATGAAAAAACTGTAGATCGCCAGCTAAAATGGGATTGAAAGGTGGTAAAGAAGCCGAACAGGAGGGAGGTGGCATAAGCTCCAATAAGGGCCTGTACCTAAGGGGCACAGATGGCAAAATGATTGATACATCAAGTAAAAATCCAGTAATAAGAGGAGGTCAAAACCATGAATAGAAATCCGGAAGTCTATAGAGCTAAAGAGAAGGACTGGGCTTATCGTCCTCTACCAGGGTACCCGCACCAAATGCAGTGGTGGCATACCAATGCCATTTTCGATAACGGATATAACATATCCTGTACGTGGTTTGTTACCGATACAGCCGCTATGGTTGGTCTTCACATATGCGATCCGCATGGAAAGATGGCGATAGAGAGTTATTTTCCCTTTAAGCGTGAAGACGTGAGCGCTTCCACCGAAACCCTGGATATTAAGATGGGCGACAACTACTATCGCGGCAAGTTTCCCAGGTATGAGTATCGATTTCGCGCCGGTAATTTTGGCGCAGAGCTTGTCTATGAATCCCTCACCCAACCGACACTGGGAGAGCCTCCCGACGGGGCCTATATCGGACGCACGCACGCACCGGCTACTCCCATATTCTGCACCTATTTCATCCGTCCGCGATCCAGGGTTACCGGCAAACTAATCGTGGCCGGCAAAGAGATACCGGTCAGCGGTGAGGGATATGCCGATCATCAATATACCAATGTGCAAGTCGGAGACCTTTTCAATTATTGGTATTATGGCTGCATCTACTTGCCCAAGCACACGTTGGAATATTGGGAGGTACAAACGACAAGTCCTTTGGGGAACCAGAGGATCAAATGGCTGTGGGCGTTTAAAGGTGATAAGCTATTCGACTATTCCAGGAGTGCGGAATATTATATCGAGGCAAGCGAACTTGAAAAAGACGCTAAATCAGGGGTCGTGTGCCCTCATAAGGTTGTATTAATCTTTGATCACACTGGTATCAAGGGCACGATAACTCAGAAGGTAAAGCATATTATCAGCAGCCGGCCAGTGCCGATTACGCCCGATTTGTCCAAGCCCTATCACTATTTCCGCTGTCTGTCTGATGTTGATGCGAAGCTGGAGATCGATGGCGAAAAGGTCCAGGCCAAGACACAGGTAATCAACGAAGTGGCGATATAACAAATACTACGATGTGATCAAGTTTTTCTTTTTTCGTGCGAAAGACGATTTTCACGGCCCATATATTAATGTGACATTTCCAGAAATATACAAATTGACTCCTTACGTTTATCTTGAATGGGAAATACCCATTGACAGAAAGGTTTTGAAGATGCTGTGTTATATCGAGCTGGCTTGTTTCACACTGCCAAAATTTGGAAGCAGCCGGTTATTGCAGAACTTTCCATTGCTGGACACAATGAGGCTTATGGGTGTTACCGAAGTGAGCCTGTCAGTTCCTCGAAACTCAGCTTGTCAATCCCCTTCAAAATCTGGGAATTCAACGTTACTCCCAAAATTAATTTCTAAAAAAGGTTGGGATATTCTATTTCCAACGGAGGGATGACAGAAAATAAAATTTGGGGCAGCCTGGCTCTTTCTTATTCGTTTTGAAGAGAAGCAGTCCAGAATGTATATGGGGGTTGACTTGCCAACTTAAAGGTGAAAACGGAGTGTGATATTGTGATTTTATACAGCAAAAATTAATACTAAGGCAGTAAAGGAACAATGAGAAGATAGCGATCATAGAAAGGAGTGAAAAATGAATGTAATGCGAGTCAAAGAACATCATCCATTGTATAGTGAATTAGCAGTAATTGTTGGTTCCAAATATACAACAGACAGCGACTTTGCCGTATGGGCGTATTCCCGCGATTCAAGTCCGGTTCCAGGCAAAGTACCGGGAATAATCGTAAGGCCCGGCAGCACTGAGGAAGTATCGGAGATCATCAAACTGGCAAATATAACTCATACCCCTGTAATCCCAAGGGGTGGTGGGGCCTCTATTTTTGGTTTTCCGGCAGGCATACCAGGAAGAAGTATAGTAATGGATACGACAAGGCTGGACAAAATAATTGAAATCGATGAAGAAAATATGACGGTAACTGCCGAAGCCGGCATAGGCGTATGTGAGCTGGGAACCAAGCTGACCGAAAAGGGACATTACGCAAATCTGGTCTGGGCGCCCTATTATGCGGATACGCTCGGTGGCCTTATAGGAGGCGTGATGGGTGGAGGATGGTCGACGCGGACGCAAGTTGTGGGACCTAATGCGAATCATATATTGGGTATGAAGGTGGTTACGCCCACCGGAAAAGTGATTCAAACCGGAGGAGGTCCGGGAACTAATGTTCATAGAAAAACCACCTTCATGCGTGATGCGGGCGGACCCGATACAACCGGTTTGTTCATCGGTGATGGAGGAATATTCGGCATTAAAACCGAAGTAACGCTGGCGCTTTATCCCCTCGAGACAGTTGCCAAGCCAAGAGGCTTTCTCTTCAAGAGTTTTGATGACATCTGGAGCGCGATGTCCACGTTGATGGCGATAGAGCCCTTTCCTTATACGAATCTTGTCGGACTTGCACCTAATGCCACGGCGCTGTTTATGAGTGATCCATGCTGGGTTTTATTATGTTATACAAGAGGATATCAGGAAGAGGAGGTAACAACCAAGATAAAGGTATTAGATGAGGTTTGCAAGGCGGCAGGGGGGGAACTAGGTTCAGAAGCGATTCATATGCAGGCCAGCGCCGCCGGCACCGGAGAGATGTATCGTGAAATGGGCAAGCTTGCCTCGGTAGGCATGTGGGTATTTCTTGAGACGCATGTTCCCAAAAAAGATCTTCCCAGACTCTTTAACAAGTATGCCGCGCTGATGGATCAAAGATTCGAGGAAAAAGGCATGAAGGAATACGGTGGCATCAGAATGGATGTTATGTTGCCTGTTGGACACGGCGAGTGCTATCTTTCGACAAATGTCTACTGGCAGGTAAATGTTCCGGAAGCAAGAAAGAAAGTTATGGAAATAGCTGACGAGTTCGTTAATGTCACGATAGATGACGGGATGTTTGCAACAACCGCCCAGCGTAAGCCTGCTGAAGTGACGGGCGCCAACTGGTCACCTAGTTACTATGATTTTATGCGCACCTTGAAGAGGGCGATGGACCCCAACAACATCATTAATCCCGGACACTGGGGACTGTAAAGAGGAGGAAAAGATATGCTAGAGAAATATCGTTATAATGTTGCCAGATGTGCAAGGTGTGGTATATGTCGAGCAAAATACAGCGAGAAGGTTCATTATGTCTGCCCCGTCAGGGAGCATACCGGAGGCTTTGAGCATTATTTCAGCAGGGGAAGAGTTGCCGTTGCAGCGGGCATCCTGGAAGGCGCACTTGATTATTCTCCAGAACTGGTCGATGTGCTTTATACCTGCCTTGGTTGCGAGAGCTGCCGTGAGCAATGCGGGTCTATAGATATGCGAAACGGCAAGCCCCTGGTTGATACTGCAAAAATAGTCCGGGAAATGAGAGAAGATGCGATTGCACTGGGATTGGAACCTAAAATAATGCAGGAACTTCACGCTACAGTATCCAAGACCAAGAATACCTTTGGAGGAAGCCTGGATGAGAAAAACAAACTGGCTAAAAAATTTGAACTTCCCGAAAAGGGAGATACTATTTTCTTTTCAGGTTGCTATGGCGTATATCGGGATCGTAAAGAAGCAGAAGCTACAATAAAGATTCTCAAGGCTACAGGAGCAGCACCTGCATATCTGGCTGACAAGGAGTGGTGCTGCGGGGTAACGGAGTACTGGGGCGGCAATACCAAAGTGGCAAGAGATATGGCCCTGCATAACTTGGATGCTTTAGATAAGGCAGGTGTTAAGACATTGGTAACCGCATGTTCAGGTTGTTTAGATACCATCAAGGATATATATCCCGAAATTATAGAAGACAAGCTTCCCTTCAAAGTCATTCACATAAGTGAATATCTTGCGGATCTGGTGAAGAAGGGAGAACTGAAATTTACCAAAGAAATAAATAAAACTGTAACATACCATGACCCCTGCCATCTGGGAAGGCACGCAAGGATATTTGATGCGCCAAGAAAAGTTATCGAAAGCATTCCCGGTATCACCCTTAAGGAAATGGAAAGAAACAGAGAGGCTTCCGGTTGTTGCGGAAGCGGGATAGGAGCTGTGAGGGCATTGGAACCTGATTTGGCATTGGCTATTACCAATGACAGAATTAAAGAGGCTGTAGCAACCGGTGCTGAAGTCCTTACCTCGGCATGTCCAATGTGTGTGGAACAGCTTGGACTTGCAGGAAGGGCGGCAAAGGCTAAACTGGAATACATAAATCTCCCGGCACTAGTAGCTGAGGCTATGGGGCTGTGACGAGACCTCTGAAAAACGCCCCCTTTTGCCCGATTTCTGCGTCAGGCTCA
>DYJH01000114.1:0-5557 GCA_020723255.1 Desulfonema limicola
TCCGCCAATGGCCGGGCTGTTTTCCACCAGATAAACCATATAGCCCTGTTCAGCCAGATCAAGAGAAGCCTGGATCCCTGTAATTCCTCCACCTACCACCATTACAGCGCCGATCTTTTCAATATTTGAACTCATAATCATTTTTCCTTAAATTTTGCAGGAAATCTGTGTCAATAACTCTTTCGGATCAACCGTAAAGTCTTCGGTTTTTCTCTTAACAATAGATATAACCAACTGATGTCGCATATCCTGAGAGAAGCGATCAATATCTTCCATATTTTTTAAAAATGAACTTTTAACATAGCCTTCTGTTGCAGCCATTTCCCTTAAAACCCCCATGACTTTTACAAACTGTACATTTTGGGGGCAATGGAAAGAACAGTTATAACACATGGCGCAAAGCCATATAAGATCAGAGGAAAGCACTTTTTCCTTCATTCCCAAAAGCACCATACGAATTATTTTCCGGGGGTCATACGCCGGATCAACCTCAGATACCGGACAGCCTCCGGTGCAGGCCCCGCATGCAAAACAGGCTTTTAACCCGCTGCCGCCCGGATGGGCCGCCACATCAAATTTAAACTGAGGGTCAAGTTTATTGAGCTCTATTGCTTCCACTTATCTACCCCTTTCATAATTTTGTTCATTTAATAAATTCCTCAGGATCGTCCGGCCTGAACACGGAAAGCGGCGGAGGCTCATCGAGGTTAATGCCGGCCTCAAAGTCAAAAAGTTCTCTTACGTCCTTTTCGACTTTTTTGTTAAGAAAACGCAAATCTATTTCCATGGGGCAGGCACGCACACAGGCCCCACAGTCAACGCAGCGACCGGCTACATGAAAAGCCCGCATAATATGAAAAACCTGCGCATCGGAAAGAGCTATGGATTTTCCAAACCACTGAGGTTGTGAACTGTCCACACAGCATTCTTTGCAGTAACACAAGGGGCAGGCATTGCGACAGGCATAGCACCTGATGCATTTGCCTATCTGTTTGGAAAAATAATCCCATCTTTCGTCAGATGTTTTAGCTTCATATTCCTTTATTTTTCCAAATTCATCCGAATCTTTGTTTTCTTCAATAGCTTCTCCAATTAAGATATCATACAAAACAGGATTTCTATGAGAACAGGTTTTACAGTTATCGGGTAAAAGCTCGTTCTTTGCTACCGTTTCTTCAAAATTTTCACCTTTAAAAACGATAACTTCCGGCTTTTCTTCAATATCTTTTATTTCTCTTCCGGCAAGTACTTTGTCCGTTAATTTTCGATCCAGCATCCCATGACAGGGAATCCCGATTATTACCAGGTTTTCCCGCTCAATTTGTTTTTCCTTAAGATGCCCGACCAGAGAACGACTATCGCATCCCTTTGCGATAATTCCGATCTTTCCCTTCATGCCGGGAATATATGCTGCAAGGTTATTTTCACAAGCGCTGTTCCAGACTAATTTTTCAGCATCCTTGGAATTTTTTATAAAACAGGGGGTTGTCCTTAGCGGAAGAGTTCCCTTTTCATACCCTATAACAAGGTCAACTTTTTCTTCCTCAAATAACTTCTGAACTGTTTCTTTTAGCTCTTTTAATAGTTGTCCCATCTATTCAATCCGATTTTTACCTTATTTTTTAACCGATATTTTTAACCAGGCGTTTTGCAGGACCCAGTTTTTTTACATCTTCAGTTACTTCGGTAATAACTTCTGCAAACCGGCCCGCTTCGGCTGCCGAAACCCAAGAGAATTGCACTCTTCCTTTTTCAATTCCAATATATTCGAGAAGTCTGCTTAAAACAGCAAACTTTCTTCGGGCTGAAAAATTTCCGCTCAGATAATGACAATCCCCTGGATGGCAACCCGAAACCAAAACTCCGTCAACACCATGTTGCAACGCCTTTAATATATAAAGGATATTAACTCTTCCCGAACAGGGGACCCGGATTGTCCTGGTATTGGCAGGATATTGAATACGGCTTACCCCAGCCAGATCCGCACCGGCATAACTGCACCAGTTGCAAAGAAATGTTATTAATTTTGGTTCCCAGGGTGATTCTTTCCCTTCTTCCATCTCTTCTCCTTATAAGGATTCAATCATGCTCACTACCTGACTGTTGCTGAACCCGTACAGGTTAATCGCCCCAGATTTACAGGAAGCTGAACATATACCGCATCCTTTGCATAAAGCATCATTAACCACCGCCACATGTTGTTTCTCATCAAGAGCCACTGCACCAAAAGGACAGACGCTTGTACACTCTCCGCAACCGATGCATTTGTTTTTATTAACAAAGGAAATAGTACCCGGAAGTTGCACTAATTTTCTGGATAAAATCATGCCCGCGCGTGAAGCCGCCGCCTGGGCCTGGGCAATGCTCTCTTCAATCAGCTTGGGAGCATGCGCCAGACCGCACATAAAAACTCCGTCAGTGGCAAATTCCACAGGTCTAAGCTTCATGTGCGCTTCCAGGAAAAATTTATCTTCATTTAGAGGCACTTTGAAAAATTGCGAAAGTTCTTTGTTTGTAGAAGGCGGAGTAGTCGCGATAGCCAAGGCAAGAAGGTCGGCATCAATTATAACTTGTTCCCCTAAAAGAGGGTCTTTTACCGAAACTCTGAGACCTTCTTTGCCGCTTTCTTTAAACGGCACAACTTCCGGTTTGGCATCGGGTTCATAATGTATGAATATAATGCCTTTTTCTCTTGCTTCGCGATAAAAATCTTCCTTTAACCCATAGGTTCTGATATCCCGATAAAGAATATAAATATTTGCTTCCGGATTAATGTCTTTCAATAAAATTGCGTTTTTTATTGATTCGGAGCAACACACCCGGCTGCAATAAGGCCTTTCATCATCTCGTGATCCCACACACTGGATCATAACCAGATTCCTGCATTCCTTGATTTTTTTAGAGCGCTTTATAATCTCAGATTCAAGTTCCAGCAAAGAAAGCACCCGGCTGTTTTTTTTGTAGAAATATTCTTTAGTCTTATACTCTTCCCCGCCGGTGGCTATAATTACAGCCCCATGTTTGATCTCCGTAATTTCCTTCTTCGGTCCCACCTGGATTTTTGTTACAAAATTTCCTATATACCCTGAGCTTTCAGAAATAGAAGCCTTGGTATAAACTTTGATCAACGGATGATTATTTACCTTTTCCATCAGTTCATTCAGGTAGGCCTGAACATCTCCGCCTTCAAGGGTGTAATGAATCTTGCGCGCCATTCCGCCAAGGTTCATTGCCTTTTCCACCAGACTGACGTTAAACCCCTGATCCGCAAGATTAAGGGAGCTGACCATGCCTGCAATGCCTCCACCGACTACAAGAGCCGAAGGAACTGTCGCAAGGGAAATCATCTTCAATGGTTCAAGGCCTCTTACCTTGGCAACAGCCATTCTAACCAAATCTTTCGCCTTTTTAGTTGCTTCTTCAGGGTGCTGTTGATGGACCCAACTGCACTGGTCGCGTATGTTGGCCAGTTCAAAAAGATATTTATTCAGACCCTGTTCCTGTAAAGTCTCCTGGAAAAGCGGTTCATGCGTCCTTGGAGTGCATGATGCCACTATTACCCTGTTGAGGTTATACTCTTTTATCTTGTCTTTAATGAGTTCCTGGGTATCTTGCGAACAGGTATAGAGATTTTCATCCACATAAACCACATCAGGCAGTGACGCGGCATATTCCTTAACACCCGGAACATTTACCACCCCGCCGATATTGATTCCGCAATGACAAACAAAAACGCCGATTCTGGGAGGTTCGCCGGTTATATTGATTTCAGGAGGAAACTCCTTTTTCTTGACAAGCTCTCCGCGTGATTCCGAAAGGAATGCCGCAGATGCGGCAGCAGCGCCGCTGGCCTGCATAACTGTTTCGGGAATATCTTTTGGCCCCTGAAACGCTCCGCAAACATATATTCCGGGTCTGGATGTGTTGACGGGTGAGAAACTATCTGTTTTGCAAAAATTGTAGTGATCCAGTTCAATGCCCAATCTTTTGGACATTTCAATTACTGCAGGTCTTGGCTTCATACCGACAGAAAGCACCACCATATCAAATTCCTCAAAATGGAGTTTGCCTTCTTCCGTAACATATCTGAGTGAAAGATTGCCTGTACCCTCTATCTCCTGAATCCCATAGGCCTTTGACTTTATGAAATGGATTCCATGTTCTTTTTTAGCTCGTTCATAATACTTGTCAAAACCCTTGCCGTAGCTTCGCATGTCCATATACATGATGCTGATGTCCAGAGGTTCGGGGCTGTGCTCCTTTGCAATAACGGCCTCTTTAATTGCGTACATGCAGCAAACGGATGAACAATAGCCACTGTTACAGGTTACGTCCCTGGAGCCGACACATTGAATCCATGCAATTTTATGAGGCGTTTTTAAATCAGACGGTCTCGACAAATGCCCTTTGTAGGGCCCTGAAGCCGATAAAATTCTTTCAAATTCAATACTCGTAACAACGTTAGGATATTTGCCGTAACCGTATTGAGATATTAAACTCGTATATCCGCCGAATTTTGCAAGCTTATCTGCAGACGGGTCAAAACATTCGAAACCTGGACTTAAAATGATTGAGCCCACATTTATTTCAATCGTCTTTTCAGACATATTGTGATCAATGGCTTCTGCTTTACAGGCGGCAACACATTGCATACATTCAGAACATATTCCACAATTGAGACAACGATTCGCTTCTTTTGCCGCCTCTTCTTCAGTAAATCCCAGCTCAACTTCGGCAAAACCGGCTTTTCTGCTATCTAATGGAAGTGATGACATAATCTGACGGGGCGCTTTGGGCTTTGGCATAAGCGGGGTATCTTCTTCTTTTGCCGAAGCTATTTTCTCTTCCCTGCCGGCTCTCAAATCTTCTTTACGTAAATATCTATCAATTGAAATCGCCGCTTTTTTACCGGCAGCCACTGCTTCAATCGCTATCCAAGGTCCACTCACACAATCTCCGCCGGCAAAAATCCCTTCCTTGTCGCTTGCAAGTGTCACAGGATCAACCGCAACAGTTTTTTTACCGGATATTTTTACTCCATCACTCTCTCCTATCATAGAAAGGTCCGAAGCTTGCCCTATCGCCGGAATAACCATATCTGTTTCGATCTCAAATTCCGAGCCTTCAATTAATACCGGCCGTCTTCTGCCGCTTGCATCCGGGCTTCCCAGTTTCATCCTTTGGCAACGCAGGGATATTACCTTATTATTATTTGCCAGAACTTCAACCGGTGCGGTAAGGAACTCAATATTGATTCCTTCCGATATGGCGCTTTCAATTTCTTCCGGATTTGCAGGCATTTCTTTTCTGGAACGGCGGTATATAATTGATACTTCTTTTGCCCCAATCCTTAAAGCCGAACGGGCTGCATCAATAGCAACATCGCCTCCGCCGATTACAGTCACCCTTTTGCCTACTTCAACTTTATTGCTCAGATTAACATTTCTTAAAAACTCAACACCGGAAACCACCCCTTCGCAATTCTCTCCGGCAATGCCAAGTGAAACGTTTTTGTGGCAACCTGTAGCAATAAAAACCGCCTGGTATCCTTTTTCCA
>DYJH01000114.1:5567-13671 GCA_020723255.1 Desulfonema limicola
AAAAGAGCGCTAATGGAATCATCTTTGCCGATGGGTGAACTTGTTTTTATCTCAACACCCATTTTTTCAATATCTTTTATCTCTTTTTCCAGAACATCAGGCGGCAGACGATAATCAGGAATACCGACTCTCAACATTCCGCCTGCTACGGGCAGTGCTTCAAAAATGGTAACTCCGTAGCCTTTAAGAGCAAGAAAATATGCACATGTGAGCCCTGCTGGGCCGGATCCGATAATCGCCACCTTTTCATCTTTTTTATCAGAAATCACAGCGACTTCAGTGTCATCACTTACTTTATCAGCCAGGAATCTCTTTAAACTGCATATTGAAATCGGCTCATCTATCATTGCTCTTTTACAGGCGGATTCACAGGGATGAGGACATATTCTTCCGATAACTCCGGGAAGAGGCAGGTTTTCTTTGATTAGTTGAAGTGCTTCTTTATATTTACCCTGGGATAGCAAAGCGACATAGCCCTGAACGTTTATTCCGGCCGGACAGGCGTCTCTGCAAGGAGCCTTGGCGATTTTTTCAATCGTAAACACATTCGGAACAGCCTGAGGATAAGGTCTGCTTACGGCCTTTCTTGACACCATGCCTTCATCGAATTCGCTGGGAAGCAATACCGGACATACCTGTGCGCACTCGCCGCAGCCGGTACATTTTTCAGAATCAACAAATACAGGTCGTCTTTTGATTTTTACCTTAAAGTTTCCCGGATCTCCCTCTACGCTTTGAATTTCCGAACAGGTTAATATGTCGATATTCAAGTGCCTGCCACTTTCAACCAACTTGGGGGAAAGAATGCACATGGAGCAATCATTGGTTGGAAAAGTTTTATCCAACCGTGCCATTACTCCTCCGATTGCCGGCGATTCTTCCGCAAGATAAACAAAATAACCTGATTCCGCCAGATCAAGGGAAGCCTGAATGCCGCCCACTCCGCCACCAACAACCAGAACCGATCCTACTTTATGATTCTCTTCTTTCAATTCAATAGTATCCATATTAGTCAAAACTAAGCATAAAAATATAGCGCTTGTCAAAATAAAATTCCGGTTTGAACAATAAAACAAGTTTGTTCAGAATTCTTAATTATCTCTTAAACGGAATATATTTAGGACAAACGCTATATTAGATCAAATCTCAACTATGCTTAAAGCCCCATGATTACAAATCTCGACACAATTCGGACTCGGCGGATCTCCGCACAGATCGCACTTTAAAGGCACGCCTGTATCGGGTTCTCTGAACCATGTCCTTTGCGGGCAAGAAGCTCTGCATACATTACATTCATCATATTCTTTTCCGTCAATGATAACGTCGTACTTGCAGGTGCATTCCGCCTCTGTGAAAGGGCCGGCTATTACAGGGAAGAACTGGTCGGTCTTCTCATCTATAAACACCCTTATTCTTGATAATGCAGGGTTTACAATATTTTCATAGTGATTGGAAGAACATGCCGTCTCACAGTGTCGGCATCCTGTACACTTACTATGATCAATTTTTATCCTGATCTTATCCATTTGGTTCTCCTTTATTCAGTTGGGTAAGGCATGACATAAAATTCATCCTCCGCCTACGGGAGGAAATATGCTGACAATGTCACCCTCTTTTAAAATACGGGCATTAATTTCATCAGAAATGCCTTGTATTATGCCATTAATTATCACAATTTTGGGCAGTTCGACCGGAATACTCAGAATTTTCAATATATCTCCAAAGGTCGCGCCATCATCCAAAGACATCTTTGCCTTGCCTTCTAATGACCCTTCAGGCAGATATTGCTTGAAAGTCATAAACATTCTGAGTTCAATATTAATTTTTTCCATTTATACTCTATATTTTTAGAAACGCAAAAGCTTATTTAAGTCCAAGTTCCGACATTTTCTCCTGAGTTGGAAAGCCATTATCCCATCCTCTCAGCTTATAATATTCCGGCAGCATCTCATTTAGCCTGCATACATCATTATTGGGTCCTGCAGGTTCTTCAAGAAGCCTTTTTGGAAGCATATCATCCTCTTTTGTAAAGCCTGCCTTCTTGTTGAACAGGCGCTCCAGATTCCAGATCCTGTCCCCAGCCTGTACCAGCTCATCTATAGTATAGTTAAAACCTGTTGCACCGTTTAACAGACCCTGAACCTCTTCATACAAGAAACCGGGGCACAGCGCCACAAACAGACATAAACCAGCGGAATCAATAATAGCAGTAAGGTTCTGAAAAGTTATAACTACTGCGGCCTTGCCTTCGGTTACCAGAGGATCTATTTTCTCATGCACGCCAAGAATCTCATTTGCCATTGAATAGCCTCTTACATGACAGGCACCGCGGTTTGAAGTTGCATACTGAAGACCCATACCCTGAACACCTCTCGGATCATATGCCGGCGCTTCCAGCTTTTTAACGCCCATGAATAATTCAGGATGGCCATATTTCTCGGCCAACGGGGCGCCGCCGTCCGCCATAACAAGACCGAAACCTTCTCCTCTTCCCATCTTTTCCGTCATTGCAACAAGAGCCTTGGCATTACCGAAATTCAATTTCATGCCTGCATCTTTTTCAGTAAGATACCCTTTTTCAAAAAGTTCCATTGCAGTTGCTATCGTGCCGCCAACCGATATGGTATCCATTCCCAGCTCATTGCACAGATAACTTGCCTTGGCTATAGCAGCGAGGTCATCAATTCCGCAACTGGAGCCCATCAATATTATATTTTCATACTCAGGCCCTTCGCCTTCGCCCTTGAAATCAGGGCTATCAACCTTAGTGCATTTTGCGCAGGCTATAGAACAGGCGAAACAACCCTTGTGCTTTGTTACTATGGTAGCAGCCATAGTTTCTCCGCTGATCTTATTTGCGTTTTCGTATGAGGAAGACTGCCAGTTATAAGTTGGCAATATTTTGCATTCATTAACGATATTTACAAGCACAGGGGTGCCCAGTGCAGGCAAAGCTTCATGAGTAACAGGGCCTGCATTTAATTTGTCCATAGCAGAAATAACTGCTTTTTTGAAAGCTTCCTTATTTGCTATTTTAATGCCCTTCGTGCCCCTTACGGCTATAGCTTTCAGCTTTTTTGATCCCATTACAGCCCCGACCCCGGTTCGTCCTGCTGCTCTGTTTCTGTTGCTTATAATGCAAGCAAGCTTTGACATATTCTCCCCTGCAGGGCCGATACAGGCTATCTGGGTATCTCTTGCAACAAATTTATCCTCGATTTCAGCTTTTATAAGATCATCGGTTTCGTGCGTTGTCTTGCCCCAAAGATCAATGGCCGGCCGGATCTCAACATTATCATTATCTATCCACAAATAAACAGGTTCTTCAGAACAACCCTCAAAAATGATTCCGTCATAACCGGCTTGTTTCAGCTCAGGGCCAAAAGACCCCCCGCAGTTGCTGCATGCTATGGTATTGGTTAGAGGCGCTTTGGTTATAACCATATACCTGGCGCCGGCAGGAGCGCCTGTTCCGGTTAATGGACCATTTAAAAATATTAATTTGTTTTCGGGGCTTAAAGGATCAATTGCCGGATCAATTTCGTCATATAGTATTTTTGTTCCCAATCCTCTTCCCCCGACATACTGCCTGATTAAATCAGGGTCTAAATCCTCAACCGCGAACTCGCCATCTGTTAAGTTCACCCTTAAAATTTTACCTGTATAACCCTCCATATCGATTTACCTCCTTTGCTTGGTTGTGCTAAGTATTCAATATGTTATTTGTTTTAAGTCCAAAAAGACTCCAAATTTTTCAGACTTGTTAAAAATAAAGATTGTCGAAAGTTGTTTTGGAATATAAACTCAAAAAATATGCAGTTGTCAAGGACAAATATAAAAGAACTATTGCAAATTTAGTATATTATGATATATATGTCATAGATGACTTCATGCAGGGCCCTCAGCCAGAATTGCACATTTTTTAAGGGCGGTTTTCTGGCCAATAGATTTAACCTGCTGAATTTAAAAAGGAGATAATCAATGAATAAATCAGCTCTTCACAAATTAAGCTATGGTTTGTATGTGATCAGTTCTTTTAGCGGCAGCAAGCTAAACGGCCAGATAGCAAATACGGCTTTTCAGGTTACATCGGAACCTGCCACAATAGCAGTCAGCATAAACAAGGAGAATCTTACGCATGATTTCATAAAAGAAAGCCGGAAATTTTCCGTATCAATATTGTCAACATCTGCACCCATGGAATTTATCGGACGTTTTGGCTTTAAGTGCGGCAGGGATGTAGATAAATTTGATTGCACACATTTTCGCACCGGTCAAACAGGCGTGCCCGTGGTTACTGATCATTGTGTGGCTTTTATTGAGGCTGAAGTTATCGGAGATCTGGACTGCGGCACACACAGGATTTTTCTGGGGGAGATTAAAAATTGCGACATCTTAAGTGATGAAGAGCCTATGACATATGCCTATTACCATACGGTTAAAAGAGGCAAGGCGCCAAAAACAGCACCAACTTACCAGGCTTCATAAAAAAATAAAGAAGACGGATAAAAAAAGTTTTTCGCCTGAATGATTTATGCCAAGTTGAATTCAAAGAGATAGCAAGGAATTTAAAAAAGGATTTCAACTATTTAATTTTTTGCTTTACCCCGGATAATACTTTCAACATCATTCGGATCAAATGAAACCGCCCAGCTCCATTTCCCAAAGCCTCTGCGTGCGTTGACCGCGCGAATCCACAGATCAAGAAATTCCCGTTTTGTTCTATTGCGTTCATCATCCTGCCTTTTTGTCTCAAGCACAAGAAACACGCCGTTCTTCAGCCTGATAATGAAATCAGGATAGTATTTTCTCGTTATGTGCACACAACCAAAAAAAAGCGGTTAAAAAAAATATCCAATTGCCATTATATATATTATATAGAATAGTTAAGATCAGACTCTGTTGACTCGCCGGAATAGCATAAAATCATCAACATTAATTACTTCTTCCTGTCGCCAAACAAGTTTAATAGTTTAATATGTCCCATATTTCACTGCCAATTTTCTTTCTGCGACTTCAGGACGATATTATCATCATTCATTCCTCTTGCTTCATCAAAAACCGAAAACACTTCGTGATTTTGATTACAGAGCCATTCAGCCACAGCCGGGCCTGTACATTCATCTACAAGGAATCGCATTAGGAATGCTCTGCCATAAGTGGCATAAATTCGGTATTCTTAAGTGATTTAGTAGCAAAAAGGAAACAAGCATGTATATCTTCAATTGTGAGGCCCTTGTATTCTTTCAAAACTCATTTTCTGTAGTACCATGCGCCAAAAGATTAAGGATAAAATCAACGGTTAAACGAGTTCCTTTTATAACAGGTTTACCTACCATGATTTTTGGGTTAAAAATGATGCGTTCGAGCAATTGTTCTTCTTTCATAATAATAACCTCTGGATTATGTGAGATAATAGATTTGACCTTTTAAATTATCAGATCCAATATTATAAGCAATCATCTAAATTGATTTGAAATTATATATAACCTATCGGTAGATTTTTTGCAATAATACGCTTTTATCTTTTCGTATACTTAAAAAAGTCCGTTCAACAATGTGAGAGTGTAATAAATCCGTACCGAATTTATGAATCTCCGGACTCGGGAAAGATCCAAATGCGATTACCCTGAAGGCACATTTTGGGTAAGAACGGGAATATGTTATTATGCTTTATATTGAATATCAAATATGATAATGGAAGGTTATACTGAGGAAAATGAGAATAGATCTCCCTGATGGCTGCATTATTTGATCATTGGGAGAATTAAACGCAGGAATATATTTAGTTCCGAAACATTAATGCCTGACCCTAAATACATATGAAAAGAATTACAGTGCCGGGGCTGCCCCATCATATTATCCAACGCGGGTTTCAGGGGCGGCAGGCCTTTTTGAATGAAAATGATTACGCTGTCTATCTTGAGATTATGGTGGACTGCTGCCGTGAGCATGGCGTGGAGATCTGGGCCTACTGCCTGATGCCGGACCATGTTCACCTCATTGCCATTCCCAGGGAAAAGAGATCCCTTTCCAGCTGCCTTAGATCGGCCCATGGTCGGTACGCCAGGTATATAAACCGTCGAACCGGCAAAAGTGGTCAGTTCTGGCAGGGCCGATACTCATCACATCTGCTTGATGACCAATACCTGATTGCCTGTGCCCGCTATATTGAGATAAATCCGGTCAAAAGAAAGTACGTCGATCAGCCGGAAGATTGGCCTTGGAGCAGTGCCCGTGCTCATATCGCCGGGAATGATGATTCTTTAGTGTTGGTAAAACCGCTGCTTGAACGGGTTGAAATGGAGTGGCAGGATTTTATTGCCGAACCCAGGCCGGTGGAGGAGGCAGATTTGTTCTATCGGCACGAAAAGACCGGGCTTCCCCTCGGCAGCGATGATTTCCTGGCTATGTTAGATAAGGGGAATATTTAGGGGATATTCTACTCTCCTTACATCTCCATCATTCTTGATAGAAACTGTCCTCTATGCTTGTTCAGCCACCTCGTGGAAATAGCGAACGTGGAGCTTGCCATCAGCAAAGTGATAAGTTTCAATGCTGAAGATGCCGTCACCTGTGTTGATACGTCGATTGTTCACATAGGTGGCGGCCTCATGACCGTTCACCAGCAATTGCAGTAGTTCGGGGCTTACTTTGCCGCCATGATCTGCGATCATTGCTTTCATTGCCGGTTCCCCCTCCATTATCGGCCCGCCTACATACTCGATCGTAAAGCCATCAGGAGCCATTCGGCGGAAATAATCAAGCATCTCATCAAATTTCTGTTCATTCCAGAGCTGATATTGCTTACGAAGAAATTCCGCTATTTCCGAACTGCTTGGTGTGGTCATATGTCTTTTCTCCTTAATTTATTTAAGAATTTTTCTGATAAGATCTTTAATCACTTATTCAAGAACAATATAACTACCGGAAAAAAATATACATTAGAGTTAATTGCAAAACATTTTGTCATGCCCGAATGCTCTTGTCGGGCATCCATGATTTTAGGCAGTTACATGCTGGATTTCCGCCCAGAAACGTCACGGAAATGACAGAATAAACAGTTTTTGCAATTGGCTCATTAATAAATAAGAGTTTGCTTTATACAAGTTTATATATCGCATGAATTGTTTTGTATGTCAAAGCATTAACAGGCACAATATTGTTTACCGAACAAGTTGAATACGCCTTATGCGATAATAAATGGACAGCGGTCTCGCTGGTTGCAGTATTCGAGCTGAACGAGGCAGGCGAAATCACGACTTGGCTGGGATATCTCGATTTGGCCAAAAGATATAAGAAAGATATATCTATAAGGGATCACCCATTAAAGGGTTCGTCACCCATTAAAGGGTTCGCCCATTAAAGGGTTCGTCAAGAGAAAAAACACCCCCCTATTAAAAAAGATGACCTCTTTTTTAAATGACCGTCAGTCTGCACTCACTCGGACACCGTTTTGTCTCCCGCCCCGCATGCGACATTTCTTTATTGTAGGTTAGCAGCCGGATTGATCCGATCCGCTCCAGTCACCCATCAGGATCAAGATCGAAAAAGAATACTATGCTTATGTTCTTACTTATTAAGAGTATTCTTTATGACCCATGGCAGTACTTATGCCCCAGAAAATCATCGGTTCAATACTGTGTCCAATAGGATTTATTACAAATCTTATGGTTGTTAGCCAGCCCCTTTTTAGCTCACAGCATAGGCGAATCAGGATAAAAACGAATATTATTGTGCGGCAGATTCCAATCAAGTCCTATGGATTTATACCAACCCCTTTGCCGGATTTCTGCCGCACAAACTCATAGCCTGAAGAGATTTTCCGGATTATAAGGAACCTGATCCCTCATCACATAGAAAGACGCTCTGGCCAGTTTATTGCTCAATGCCTTGATTGCCACTATGCTGTTCTTTTTGGCCTTTTTACGTTGATAAAATCTCTCTGCCTCAGGGTATGATCTTACAGCAAAATTAGCCGCTTCAACATAGGCCCAGGAAAGATATTTATTCCCGTTCTTCCGATTCCCTTCCCCCTTCTTTTTGTTATTGGAAAGCTTTTCACTTTTTACTGCTCTGCAATAGGAAGAATAATTGCCTACTT
>DYJH01000115.1:0-6954 GCA_020723255.1 Desulfonema limicola
TGCTACGATTACATCATACTTTGCCATAATTTCCTCTCCTTTCAGGTTGTTTGTTTTATTTAACCAGATTTCTATCTATAGTTAGGTTAGTTATATTAAAAAAACCGTTGTAAACCAAAGCTAATATGCTTAAATCATGCCAATATTTTAATATTAATCATATCAATGGCATAAATACATTCAAGTTTTAAACTTCAAATATAAAAAAACAATTTTATGATATTTCGGAATTGGTTGTATAGCATATGGTATAATATACTAAATATCGTAATAACAATTAATTATCCGGCACAATAACAAGCAGAATAAACAACAGGCGATTGAGAAAATACAGTGAGATCTTGACATAACATCCAGTTTTACTCATATCTAAGGAAGGTGAGAATTTCAGCTCATTTTGTCTATTTCAATCATTTTTCCTGCAATGTCAAGCAAAATTGCCTTTATCGCATCAATTCCGATATATGTTTTGTCCTCAGTAAAAACGCCTTCTGAGATGGCGGGGAAGTTTTTGATCTTCCCCGCCAAATAAGGAAAATTGGTAAAAAAGATTAAAAGGTAAATAGATGAATTCCGCCCGTCAGATACATTTCGGTACCGGTCACATAGCTTGCTCTTTCTGAGCAAAGATAAACTATTGAATCAGCTATTTCATCGGGTTTGGCGGGTCGCATAAATACAGTTCGTTTTTCCAGTCTTTGCCTCATGTCCTCACGGATAGTAGGATAGATTTCAGTTGCAATAATACCTGCCACTATGCTGTTCGCTGTAATATTATTTCTTCCGCCTTCAAGAGCTACGGTTCTCATAAGACCGATAACGCCGCTTTTAGAAGCGGAATAACTGGCTTGCCCGAATCCGCCCAATGCGCCTGCAACCGAAGACATGGTTATTATACGGCCCCAATTCTGGGCTTTCATAGCGGTAAAACATGCTTTGGTAACATAATAAGTTCCGGTAAGATTAACAGCTATATCTCTTAACCAAAGATTGTCTTTCATCTTTTCAATCGGAGCCATATTATCCAGAACTGCGGCATTGTTGACCAGAATATCAACCGCTTTCCATTTGGCAGTAATATCTTTGAGCATCTCATCTATCTGTTCGGGTTTTGTGATATCGCACAGATAACCGATAGCTTCTCCACCCAAGCCTTTAATTTCTTCAACAACCTTATCTACTCCTTCTTTTTTAACATCAGCGATAACCAGTTTGCATCCTTCCTGTGCCAATTTTAAAGATACTATACGGCCGAGACCTCCACCTGATCCGGTAACTAATGCAACTCTGTCTTTAATTCCTAAATCCATATTTCCTCCTGTATTTCGTACTTAAAATTTATTTCCCTTTAAAATTCGGTTTTCTCTTTTCAAGGAAAGCCGCCACACCCTCTGTTTTATCTTCAGTGGAAAAAAGCAGTGCAAATGATTGAGACTCCATCTTTAATGCCGATTCCAGATCCATGTTGATTCCTGCATTCACAACTACCTTGGTAACCTTCATAGCCATAGCCGGCTTGCCGGCCATCTTTGCCGCCATCTTGTTTACTTCATCCATAAGTTTATCTACCGAAACAACTTTATTCACAAGACCTATGCGGTGGGCTTCCGCAGCATTTATTATATCTCCCGTATAAAGCAATTCCTTGGCTTTTGCCATGCCGACTATTCTGGTCAGCCTTTGAGTTCCGCCTGATCCCGGAATAATTCCCAGGTTAATTTCAGGCTGCCCAAGTACTGAACTATCCGAAGCAATTCTTAAATCGCAAGCAAGTGCCAATTCAAGTCCGCCACCCAAACAAAAACCGCTAATGGCAGCTATAGACGGTTTTTCAAGTTTATCCAAATCTGAAATCGGGCTTGTCCGGCTGAAGTCATACGCTTTCATAGGCGAGTCAACACTTTGTACAAGGTTGATATCCGCCCCGGCGGCAAAATATTCTGTTCCGCCGGTTACTATTACCACTTTGACTTCATCATCAACAGCAATAGCCTTGATAAGATCGCTTAATTCCTTTATCATTACATCATTAATTGCATTCTTCTGTTTGGGACGGTTTAAAGTAATGGTTCCGACACCTTTATCTTTGCTGAAAACTAAAGTTGAATAATCCATTAGATGTATCCCCTTTTTGTGCATTTATTTGTTTGAAGTGAAAATCAGCAAAACGAACATACTTGGCTTGAAATAAACATAGCAGGCCTGTCATGAAAGTTTCATCTGATATAGCTCATATACCCGTATTTACTATATTACCAACTACTTCTGAGGTTCCTATCTTGAATAAATCCAGTTGTCAAGAATATTTTTTATGCCGTAACCCCAGCGAATCCAGACATAACTATCTTAATAATATGTAAATTATGCATCTTAGAATACGGAAACACACAGCTCGCCAAGAGCCCCGAGATTCTCACATATATGTATTCCGCTTTTCTTCATTGTCTCGATTTTCCCCTGGGCTGTTCCGCTCTTGCCGCTTATAATTGCGCCCGCATGTCCCATCCGGCGCCCCGGCGGGGCTGTCAAACCTGCTATAAAACCAATAACCGGCTTTTTAACATTATTAGAAATAAATTCCGCGGCATCTTCCTCAGCTGTTCCACCTATCTCTCCTACCATTACAATCCCTTTGGTTTGAGAATCTCTCTGAAATGCATCAAGACAGTCAATAAAACTGGTGCCGTTTACAGGATCTCCTCCAATGCCTATACAGGTAGTCTGGCCTATACCTTTTAATGTCAACTGATTAACAACCTCATATGTAAGAGTGCCTGATCTTGATACAACTCCTATAGGTCCGCCCGGCTTATGAATATGACCAGGCATAATTCCAACCTTACATTCTCCAGGTGTAATAATTCCCGGACAATTTGGCCCTATAATCCGGCTTATTCCTCCCGAAATATAATTTTTAACTTTCATCATATCCATTACCGGAATGCCCTCGGTAATTACTACGATAAGCGCTATTCCGGCATCAACGGCTTCCATTATGGCATCGGCTGCAAAAGGAGGAGGCACAAAAATCATGCTGCAATTTACACCTGTCTTTTTCACGGCTTCATTTACGGTATTGAAAACAGGCACATCATCCATTTGTTGGCCGCCTTTTCCGGGCGTAACCCCGGCAACAACGTTTGTTCCATAAGCAAAACACTGGCGCGCATGAAATTGTCCCTCTTTTCCTGTAATACCCTGAACAACAACTCTTGTATTCTTATTGACAAAAACACTCAATTTAAATTTCCTCACGAATTTGAAAGGCCATATAACATGGCATAATAATTATAATGAATAAGGCGAAATTCTAAACTGCCTGAAATCACGAGTTAGCTATAGCAGCCACTTTTTGTGCGGCATCCTTAAGATCAACAGCAGTAATAAGATTAAGACCTGATTCGGAAAGTATCTTTCTCCCTATCTCCACATTTGTTCCTTCCATGCGGATAACTACAGGTACTGTAATGCCTGTTTTTTTTGCAGCCTGAACAACTCCTTCTGCAAGCACATCGCATCTTAGAATGCCGCCAAAAATATTGATTAAAATCCCTTTTACGTTTTTATCTCCAAGTATTATCTTAAACCCGTTTTCAACCATCTCAGCGCTCGCACCGCCGCCTACATCAAGGAAATTGGCTGGCTCGGCTCCCGCAAGCTTGATGATATCCATCGTAGCCATAGCAAGCCCCGCGCCATTTACCATATTTCCGATATTTCCATCCATTTTGATATAGTTCAGATTAAATTTGGAAGCCTCTACCTCAAGGGGATCTTCTTCATCAATATCTCTGTACCCAAGAATATCCTTATGGCGGAAGAGAGCATTATCATCAAAATTTATCTTTGCATCAAGAGCAATAACCTTATCTTCGGCTGTAATCACAAGAGGATTTATTTCAAGAAGAGAGCAGTCGCAGTCCGTAAAAAGCTTATAAAGCCTGTTCAGCATTCCGGTAAATTCTTTTACCGAGTCTGCCGGCAAATTCAGTCCATAAGCTACATCCCGGCAGTGATAGGGATAAATTCCGGACAGAGGATTGATAAAAACTTTTATAATTTTATCCGGTGTTTTTTCAGCAACTTCTTCGATATCCATGCCTCCGGCCTCGCTCGCCATAATAACAATCTTGGCCGTAGTTCTGTCTGGAATAAACCCAAGGTAAAGTTCTTTTTTAATGTTAAGACCCTGCTCAACCAGCACCTTTTTCACTAGTCTTCCTTCAGGACCTGTCTGATTGGTAACAAGGCTCATTCCCAAAATACTTTCAGCAGTACTTCTTACTTCTTCAGATGATTTGGCAAGCTTGACACCTCCTCCTTTCCCGCGCCCGCCGGCATGAATCTGCGCTTTTACGATAACCGGATAAAAACCAAGCGTATTTGAAATCTTAACCGCATCTTCAGAACTGAATGCAACTCCTCCAGCTGGAATGGGAACATGATATTTTCTGAATAACTCTTTTGCCTGGTATTCATGAATTTTCATTCTATATTAATTTCCTTTTATCAACTATATGAGATCTGCTAAATTCGTTTAGCTTAACTGGATTAACCTATCACACACAAAACAGCACCTTTAGGAACAGAATCTCCGCTTTTAAAATTTATGGATTTTATCACTCCGTCTGCAGGTGCGGGAAGGGCGTTTTCCATCTTCATGGCTTCAAGTATTACGATAGTATCGCCTTTTTTAACCTCATCCCCAACATTTTTAGTATATGAGATTATCATTCCCGGCATCGGTGCGTTAAGAGTAATTCCGCCTGCTGCGGCCGGTTCCGGAGCCTTCTCTTTTGCAGCCGGTTCGGCAGGTTTTGCCTTGGGAACAGCAGGCTTTGGCAGTGCAGCAGCAGGTTCAACCTGCTGAACATAACTTACAACCGGTGCACCACCTCCTATTTCTTCCACTCCCACTTCAAAATATTCCCCGTCTATAAAAACATTAAATCTTCTCAATTTGTCCCCCTTTGTTGGAACGTTTTCTTTCTTAATTCTTTCAACAAGCTCTCCTGCCTTTGCCCTCGCTATTAATTCCTGCTCAGCATTGACCTGTTCAAGAGTTCTGGGCTTCACTTCGGGAGGAGGCTCCTCTTTGCCGTATTTCCATCTTAAAAATCTTTTGCCTGTAACCGGATAAAGTGCATAAATAAGCACATCATCAATATCGGCAGCAAGATCCTTGACATCTTCTTTTGCTTTTTCAAGCTCAGGTTCGAGAACTTCAGCCGGCCTGCAAGTAATCGGCTTCTCACCGCGGGAATATCCCTTAAGAGCCTTTTTCTGCAACTGAGAATTGATCGGAACAGCAGTTTTACCATAAAGGCCGTAGCAAAGATCCTTTACCTGGTCGGTAATCATTTTATATCTTTCTTTATCATCATCAAAAAGAACATTGTTGACTGTCTGAATACCTACTATCTGGCTGGTGGGTGTTACAAGCGGAATCTGCCCCAGGTCTTTTCTGACTTTCGGCAGCTCAGCATAAACCTGATCTATCTTGTCAAGCGCATCCATCTGTTTAAGCTGGTTAACAAGATTGGAAAGCATTCCTCCTGGTGTCTGATGAAGAAGAACATTGATATCTATTATCGATACTTTTGAATCGTCAAGCAGATGTTTATACTTGGGAAGAATGTCTTTCTCAAGAATTTCGTTAATTGCAGCAAGATGTCTGATATCAAAACCTGTGTCTCTGCTTGTTCCGAGAAGCGTCATAACGAGAGGCTCGATTGCAGGATGGGATGTCCTGTATGCATAAGGAGTCATGCAAGTATCCAATATATCCACACCCGCCTCAATTGCTTTTAGCTGGGACATGGGAGCCATACCCGAGGTAAAATGGCTGTGAAGATGTATCGGAGTTTTAACGGCTTCTTTCAAAGCTTTAATAAGATCATATGCATCATAAGGAGCTATCAGGCCTGCCATATCCTTAATGCAGATGCTGTCAGCGCCCATCTTTTCGAGTTCTTTTGCCTTTTTAACATAATATTCAAGAGTATATACATCTCCGTCCATTCTGGGCTCGGTCAGAGAATAGCATATGCACCCCTGAAAATGTTTTCCGCAGCTTTTTATTGCCGGAACAACAGTTTCAAAATTGCGGTAGTCATTTAGCGCGTCAAATGTCCTGAAAATGTCCATACCGTTTGCAGCAGCTCTCTCAACAAAAACTTTCGCAACATCATCGGCATAATTTCTATATCCGACAAGATTCTGGCCTCGAAGAAGCATAGAGAAAGGGGTTTTTTTGATATAACGCTTGAGAGTTCTTATTCTTTCCCAAGGGTCTTCATTCAAAAATCGATGCATGGTATCAAAAGTTGCTCCACCCCAGACTTCGACAGCCCAGAACCCGACTTCATCCATCATCTCGGCAACAGGAATCATGTCTTCAGTTCGTCCCCTGGTCGCAAACAGAGACTGGTGCCCGTCACGGAGCGTAAGATCTTCTATCAAGACCGGGTTTTTGGCTTTAGGCCTGTCTTTTCCGTATTTCAAGGCCGTTTTTTTAACTTTATCGTGATCGGTCATCTTAAAATTCTCCTATTAAAGGCCCTAAACTGCATAAGGCTTCGCATCTGCATAATATCCTGTCTGCCGCTTATGCCCCAAATATTATCAGTCGTTAAAGCGCCTGGCGCTGCAAGCGGTTGCGCACCCTGCAATCCGGCCTGTTTCTCTTCGGTGCTTATGTAATTAATTACTGCCGCAGATATTACTGCCGCAGTTTTATTGCTTATTTTCATAATATTTTATTTCCTCAACCGTTAATAGAGTATAATTTCAGGTATAATGACTACTATAAAGGAATATTCCCATGTTTTTTGGATGGTCTTATCTCACGCTTAGTGCACATTATTTCAAGAGCGTCTATCAGGCGCACTCTGGATGAACTCGGCACGATAACGGCGTCTATATATCCTCTTCTTGCAGCGCAATACGGGTTGG
>DYJH01000115.1:6964-13610 GCA_020723255.1 Desulfonema limicola
AGGTCTTCATATTCTTTTATCTTTTCCTTGCGCTTCTCCACAGGATCTTTGGCTTCGGTAATTTCTTTCCGGTGAATTACATTTGCCGCCCCAGCTGCGCCCATTACGGCTATTTCGGAAGTCGGCCATGCAAATGCCATATCCGCCCCAAGATCTTTTGAACACATTGCAAGATAAGATCCGCCGTAATCTTTCCTGGTAACAAGCAGCAGCTTAGGAACCGTTGCTTCAGAATAGCACCAGAGAAGCTTTGCCCCGTGCCTGATAATTCCGTTCCACTCCTGATCGCTTCCCGGAAGATAACCGGGAACATCTGCAATTGTTAAAAGCGGAACATTAAAAGCATCGCAGAATCTTATAAATCTTGTGGCTTTGTCGGAAGCATTGATGTCAAGGCATCCGGCTTTTACATTCGGCTGATTGGCTATAATTCCGACAGTCCTTCCGTTAAGCCTTGCAAAGCATATAATGATATTTTGGGCATAGTATTGATGAGGCTCAAAAAAATCCCCGTTATCAACGATAGCTTTTATCACATCTTTCATGTCGTAAGACTGGTTGGGGCTGTCAGGAATTATATCATCAAGCTGAGGCGCAATACGTCTGGGATCATCGCCTGTAGAAATAACAGGAGGATCCTCCATATTATTGGATGGAAGATAGGAAAGGAGCTTTTTAATATTCATTATTGTATCACTATCGTTTTCGCAGGCAAAATGGGCGACTCCGCTTTTTTCATTGTGAGTCATCGCTCCTCCGAGCTCCTCGAACGTTATTGTTTCGCCTGTAACAGATTTGATAACGTCAGGCCCGGTAATAAACATATAACTAGTATTTTTTACCATGAAAACAAAGTCAGTCATGGCGGGAGAATAAACCGCACCTCCTGCTGTTGGCCCCATAATGGCCGATATCTGAGGTATTACACCGGAAGCAAGCGAGTTGCGGTAAAAAATTTGCCCGTAACCAGCAAGGGAGTCAACACCCTCCTGGATTCTTGCGCCTCCTGAGTCATTAAGCCCTATAAACGGCACCCCGGCTTTTACCGCAAGGTCCATAACTTTACATATTTTTTTCGAATGCATTTCGCCAAGGCTTCCGGCTCTTGATGTAAAATCCTGTGAAAAGGCAAAAGCTGGTCTATTATCAATAAGGCCATGCCCTGTAATAACTCCGTCTGCAGGTATTTCCACTTTTTCCATATCAAAATTTACACACCTGTGGGTTACAAACATATCAATTTCCCGGAACGTGCCGGGATCAAACAAAAGATTAAGCCTGTCTCTTGCCGTCATACGTCCTTTTTCACGCTGTTTAGCAACAGCCTTTTCACCGCCCATAATGAGGGCTTTAGCTTCACGATCTTTAAGATCTTTAATTTTATCTTTCACAATACCCATAACAAGTTTCCTTTCCTCATTTTTTCCATCAAGCATGCTTCTTATAGCCAAAGCTTTTATTGTCAAGAAAAAAAAGAAGCTCGGCGCATGCAACAGTTGGGGCTTTAATCCCGTTTTCAACATCACGGATCATTTTTGGTAGAAGCCTTTTTACATCAGGGTTGCCAAAAAATCTTTCCTTAAGACCTTCTTTAATGAGTGCCCACATCCAGTTTACCATCTGTTTTTTTCTGTTTTTCTCAAGCTCACCGCTTTCAGTCATTTTATTTCTGTGGTCGATAACGATGTCCCATATTTCATTTATTCCCTTCATTTCCAAAGCGCTGCACACAACAACCGGCGGCGACCATGTTTGTGACGGCGGTGCAATAATATGAAGTGCAGATTCGTATTCCCTTCTGGCTTTACCGGCATTTTCAATATTACCTCCATCCGCCTTGGTAATTGCCACTGCATCTGCAATTTCCAGAACTCCTTTTTTTATGCCCTGATATTCGTCTCCCGCACCGGCCAACATAAGAACAAGGAAAAAATCAACCATTGAAGAAACTTCAGTCTCAGACTGGCCGACACCGACAGTTTCAACAATTATTACATCAAAACCCGCCGCTTCGCAAACAAGCATCGCTTCTCTTGTTTTTCTGGCAACACCTCCCAGTGTTGTTCCTGAAGGAGACGGTCTAATGAAAGCATTTGGTTCTATGGAAAGCTTTTCCATACGCATCTTGTCCGCCATAATGCTTCCACCGCTTCTTCTGCTGCTAGGATCAACCGCCAAAACCGCCAGCCGATGACCTTTATCTACAAGCATAATTCCGAGACTTTCTATAAATCTGCTTTTTCCTACACCTGGAACACCGGTGACACCCAAACGAACAGCTTTTCCCGTGTTAGGCAAAATTTGGTCAACGATGGTTCCTGCAAGATCATAATGAGATGGATGCGAACTCTCAATTAAAGTTATTGTTTTAGCCAGGATACGCCTGTTTCCTTCAAGAACTCCTTTTATATAATACTGCGGATCATCCGGCATTCTATTTGTCAGCATAATGTTTACTTACTTTCTGCTTTCAAAAAGGGCATTTAAAACCTTGTTTGCAGAGTCGGTAACAGGAGTGCCGGGACCGAAAATGCCAACGGCGCCCGCTTTGTATAGAAAATCATAATCCGCAGGTGGAATTATTCCTCCAACAACAACAAGAATTTCTTCTCCGCCCTCGGCTTTAAGGGCCTCAATCAGCTGCGGAACAAGCACCTTATGTCCCGCCGCTAGACTGGAAACTCCCACAACATGAACATCATTTTCCACTGCCATACGGGCTGCTTCTCCGGGAGTCTGAAACATCGGGCTGATATCAACATCAAAGCCCAGATCGGCAAATGCTGTAGCAACCACCTTGACGCCGCGATCGTGGCCATCCTGTCCCATTTTTGTCAGTAAAATTCTCGGTCTTCGTCCTTCTTTTTCAAAAAACTCGTCAGTCCTTTTTTTGATTGAAGCGGTTATTTCACTGTCTCCATATTCAGCGGCAAAAACTCCAGAAATACACTGTGTTGTGGCAACATACCTTCCGAATATTTTTTCCATGGCATCCGTAATCTCCCCGACAGTCGCCCTGGCGCGCACAGCCGGAAGGCAGGCTTCAAGAAGATTGCCCCCGGATTCCGCACAGTTCGTTATCGCTTCAAGAGTTCTTTTAACTTCGACCGGATCTCTTTTAGCCTTGATTTCCTTTAACCTTGTAACCTGTTCGTCACGCACGCTGGCCGGCACTTCCAGAACTTCAAGCGGTATTTCTTCCTTTATTTTATATTTATTAACACCCACAATAACATCTTTGCCCTGATCGATTCTTGCCTGCTTCCTTGCTGATGCCTCTTCTATCCTCATTTTAGGCATACCGGTCAAAATAGCCTTTGTCATACCGCCAAGATCTTCCACTTCCTTGATTATCTTCTTAGATTCCTTGATAATTGCGCCTGTAAGCGCTTCAACATAATAGGAACCGCCCATGGGATCCACCACATGGCATATCTGTGACTCTTCCTGGACTATAATCTGTGTGTTTCTCGCAACCCTTGCAGAAAAATCCGTAGGCAGCCCGACAGCTTCATCAAAAGCATTCGTATGCAAAGACTGGGTTCCGCCAAGTACTGCCGACAGACATTCCAGCGTTGTCCTGATTATGTTGTTGTAAGGATCCTGCTGGGTAAGGCTCCAACCTGATGTCTGGCAATGGGTTCTTAACATGATTGATTCCTGCTTTTTTGGATTGAATTGGCGAATCATATCGGCCCATAGGTAACGGGCTGCTCTTAGCATCGCAATATCCATGAAAAAATTCATTCCGATTCCGAAGAAGAAGGAGAGACGGGGAGCAAAAACATCTATATCAAGCCCGGCTGCAAGAGCAGCCCTTACATATTCAAGACCATCAGCCAGAGTAAAAGCCGTCTGGAGAACCGAACTCGCTCCGGCTTCCATCATATGGTAGCCGCTTATACTGACTGTATTATATTTAGGCATATTTTTAGAACAGAATCCGATTATATCCGAAACTATTCTCATGGACGGTTCAGGCGGATAGATGTAAGTATTCCTTGTAAGATATTCCTTTAAAATATCATTTTGAATTGTACCGTTTAATTTTTCATGGGCAACGCCCTGTTCTTCCGCTGCTGCAATATAACCCGCAAGAATAGGAAGAACAGCTCCGTTCATTGTCATTGATACGGACATATCATCAAGCGGAATCTGGTCAAAAAGTATTTTCATATCTTCTACCGAATCAACCGCAACCCCGGCTTTCCCGACATCGCCGACAACTCTGGGGTGATCCGAATCATAGCCTCTGTGAGTTGCCAGATCGAATGCTACAGAAAGCCCTTTCTGTCCAGCCGCAAGGTTTCTCCGATAAAAAGCATTTGATTCCCTTGCGGTTGAAAAACCGGCATACTGCCTTATGGTCCAGGGCCTCCCGGAATACATGCTTGCCTTTACTCCCCTTACAAATGGATCAAATCCGGGAAGAGAGTTTACAAATTCCAATCCCTCAAGGTCTCCAGCAGTATAAAGAGGCTTTACCAGAATTCCTTCCGGTGTTTGCCAGTTGAGGGATTCAGCAGGCTTTCTGATCTCTTTTGCGCATAGTTCAGACCATTTCTTCAAATCAGACATATTTTCACTCCTTATAAACGAATTCTTATTATTTTCTTTCACACAGCTCAATTAAAATCCCGTTTGTCGCTTTTGGATGAAGAAAAGCTATCCTTGCTCCGCCTGCGCCTATACGTGGTTTTTCATCGATCAGCTTTACTCCTTTGGCCTTCAGTTCTTCCAGCGCAGCTTCAATATCTTCCACGCAGAAAGCTATATGCTGAATGCCTTCTCCCTTTTTTTCAAGATATTTGGCTACAGGGCCGTCCGGAGAAGTTGATTCAAGGAGTTCAACCTCACTCTCTCCTACCGGGAAAAAAGCTGTAAGTACTTTCTGCTCCTGCACTGTTTCGGAACCGGCAAAAGACAGACCCATAATATCGGTCCAGAAACTTTTCCTCTCATCAACACTGCCAACGGCAATACCTATATGATCAATTTTCAATATTTTCATAATTTACTCCTATTTTTATCCAATAGTATGCGATCTGTGTATAACATCCATTATAAATAAATCAACTGGGATTAGAAATTGCCCGCCATATCATTTCAAATTGCAAATTAGCTTGAGCCGCCAAACTTTCTTTTTGACCCCTCGAAACCCACATAAAAAACGATCTCTGAACAAAACCCAGCATAAAATCAAGCAATGTGCCTGCACGCACATCAGGATTTAAGATACCCTCTTTCTGCCCCTGACGTAATACCTCAAGAAAAAGATTTATCATTTTTTTTTGCTGAAAGGTTTTATCCGCCATCCACGTCTTCATGGGAAGCGTCATAAATAATATTTTCCCAAGCTGCGGGTATCTTTCATAATAATCCATCTGCACCCAGAAAACCTTTCTGAGTTTTTCTTTTAAATCCTCAATGCCCTGCAGATGATCGATAATCCGATCTGTAAGCCTTCCCAACCATACATCAGCAACCGCAAAAACGAGACCTTCTTTGCTTCCATAATAACCGTAAATAACGCTTAAACTTACCCCGGCTTTTTTGGCAACAGTGCGGATATTGGCTTTATGAAAATCTGATTCGGAGAAAATCTCAATAGCCGCTTCCTCAAGCCGTTTCTGTGTTTCAGACTTAAAAACTTTGTTACTATCCGTACTATCTATGTTTTTGCCTTTCAAAGTACATCCATTATAATTATTTAATATTATTATAAATTGATTTGTTGCGCCAATCTTTAATTAAACATAAACTCCATTAAAAAATGATGAAACCGTAATAAGTCGGAAAACCCTCTATTCTATCATTCATGTGAAAACTGGAATCCAGCTATTTCAATCAGATAGACACTATGTGGATTCCAACTTGCGATGGAATGACGACTTTTTATTAGTCCGTCAAAAAATGCCGTTCTCATATAGATTATTATATAACTTATTAATGATTATATTAATATTTGTATAGCATATATTTTAGCAAAAAAAAACCGAAACAATGTCTAGTTTTGTGTATACGAATGAATTTGTCCTGTCAACTATAAAAAAAGGATAGAGAGTTACAACATCACAGCTTTGAATAATTTATAGTAATTGAAATGCAATACGGGAAAATTAAAACATTATATTGCAAATAATCTGTTAATATAGATGAAGATACTGTTCTTGATCTGGCCGGTCATTTACCTGGTGAGGCTGCAGAAGCATTGCTGAACCTGGCTATCGGCATTAAACCACAACCGTCAACAACATCGTTTGCATGCGAAAATCCATTCGATCACCCGGATGCGCAGCGCTGTTTTCGGGTTATGAGCAATACGGAAGAACTCGCAAAGGCTTTGGATTACCCCTGGGAAAAATGGACTGTTTTCCTTCATCCGGAGCAACGGCAACTGGTTGAGAAAGATTATAATGGGCCTGCAAGGGTTTCAGGCTCGGCAGGTACGGGTAAAACAGTGGTTGCATTACATCGGGCTGTTTTTCTTGCACGCAATAATCCGGATGCAAGAGTATTGCTGACCACTTTTTCGGACACACTGGCTAACGCCCTGAACACAAAGCTAAGGCGTTTGATTGGCAATGAACCGCGTATTGCCGAGCGCCTGGAAGTGCATTCACTTGATTATATAGGACATCGGCTT
>DYJH01000116.1 GCA_020723255.1 Desulfonema limicola
CAGCTTCCACGGTCATAGCGTCCGCTACCACATCCTGCAAAATAAACCCGATAGGTGACAGAAGCGCCGAAATAACATACCATATGTCAACCGGCAGCATACTTTCCATCCAGTTTTTGTGACCGGTCAGACCGACCATGATCAGCAAACTGGCTGCCATAATAAATGCACCAAGATAAATGAATAAGGACTTTTTGCGCCAGTATAAATCTACAAGGTGCCCCAGAGGCATTTTCAATGCCCATGGAATACCAGCCCAAAAACCCAGGCTTGCAAGAAAAGCCGCTGAAAGCCCGAGCTGTTCTTTTACATAAAAGCTTTCAATAATTCCGGTAAAAGCTGAAACACCTGCTGCCAGATACACCATCATCGGCGGTGCATAGCTCCAACGCATCTCCCGGAATAGTCCAACTAATTCATTATTAATCCAGCGTTTAATGTCCATGATGTTATGAGATTTCAAATAGTATAGCTATTTATTATTTCAGCAAAACAGATTAAAAAGACCATTTACAACATAAAGATTAATAAAACGCAGTAGTCAATAAAAATTAATGATATAATGATATAAAAATGCGCTATTAAAAAGCAGGCATCAAAAAAACTTTTTTTGATGCCTGCTTCATTCTTTCTTCATGTTTCAGATGATAATTAGAGAAACTCTAAACATAAAAAAACGGGGCATTTCGACAGGTTCGTTTGCGATATTTTATAGAAATTTTTAAGTCTTTGATATATTGATGGTCTTGTAAGCAGTTCGTTAAAAAATACTAACTATGGAAATAAAACTATGCCGGAATTAAATAAATCATTTATTCTTGAAAAAACCAAACATGGATTTAAAGATAATAACAGTAAGTTAATATGGTTTTTTTTAATTATGATAGCAGCCGCACCGGTTCTAATCTGGGGGCTTGGGGTACTGCCCATTTGGGGTTCTGAGGGAAGATGGGCTTTGATATGTAGGCACATGTATAGATCAGGGGATATATTCAGCCCTCTTATCGGAGATTCTTTATACTGGGATAAACCTTTGCTTTCATACTGGTTGATACTGCCTTTTGCATATATTAACAGCGGGGTATCGGAAGCGGTTATAAGAGTTCCATCCGTGATTTCCGCACTCTTAATGCTATTAATAACGTTTGACCTTGCCCGCATTTGGTTCGGAAACAGGACCGCCCTTTTGTCAGCAACTGTACTGATGACTTCTTACAGTTTTATTTTCTGGGCGCGCAATGCACAAGTTGAGATGCTGAGTGCATTTGTTATCCTGTTTTCAATCCGGTACTTTTTAAAACATAAATCCGATATAAGCCGGGCATGGATTTACATATTTGGGATTATTATGGCTTTAGGGGCAAATATGAAAGGACTTCCGGCATATGGTGTCCCGATATTTTCCATAATAATTCTCCTGATTGTAAAAAAGGAATGGCCAACCTCCTTGACTTTGAGAAACTGCATTGCAGCAGCAGCATTATCTCTTGCCGTCTATTTAGCCTTTCCGTTAGCCGCCTCTTATTTCACAAAATCATGGGATCCTCTGCAACTTGTCTGGCATGAAAATGTTGTTAGATTTTTTATGCCTTTTGATCATAAAGGACCCATATGGACTTATTTTATAAGAATCTTCGATCTGGCGGCCCCCTGGTCTTTGCTCTTGCCAGCCGCTCTTCTCAGTTTGATTCCAAAATTCAGGGAACAAACTTCTTCTGTAAAGGAAATGACCGCACTTTTTTGCGGTATATTTATTTTTTTTACTCTTTCCGGTTCAAGGAGGTCATACTACCTGCTGCCGATTATACCTTTTGCTTCCATCATGGCCGCACACTTTTTGATCAGCTATTCCGAAAACTCGCTGTCGCCTTTTTTTAACCGTTTCGTTAAGATTTTCGGTTTTCTGCTGGGTTTTATCCTCATTCTCCCGCTTATGGCGCTTGTTTTTTATCCCTGGATATTTCCTGTGGCCGGCATAAAAGTATGGGTCATTTTAATAATGATAGCCTTAGGCTCACCGATTATTATATATTTCAGTGCGAAAAGACAGGTCGTGAAAATGGCCGGGGCAATGGTTGCGATTGCTCTGATTTGCATCTTTGGAGCAATCCATCTTTCCGGTCAGTTGCCGAATTTAAGGACACAGATTGCAGAAGTAAAATCTTCCGGCAGGGCATGCGCTTTTTTCCCCAAGCAAATAGATCCGGTTCTGTATTATTTGGATCGGCCCTGCCCTGTGTTCTCCGATGAAGCCACAGCTTATGTTTGGTCTAAACGTGAAAAAGGCATAGTTATTATAGCTGATAAAGTTAAAATATCTAAAGAGAAATGGCGGACTCTGGTTAATTCGCGCACATGGGATGCAATGATAGCGCTTGACAACTGATAACAAACAAGTACTTTTTTGGTTTAAAACAGGCATAGTTTATCTATTTTAAAAATATTTTATTTATTGAAAGGAAATCAACATGAAGGCAGTTGTTCTGGCTTACCACAATATAGGCTGCGCAGGTATAGAAGCAGTTTTAAGAAACGGCTTCGACATAAAAGCTGTATTTACCCACGAAGATGATTCTAAGGAGAACCTTTGGTTCAAATCAGTTGCCGAGCTTGCTGCGGCTAAAGATATTCCGGTATATGCGCCGGATAATATCAACCATTTGTTATGGGTTGAACGGATAAAGGAAATGAAGCCGGATATTTTGTTTTCATTTTATTACAGGAGCATCGTTGACAAAAAGATTCTTGACCTTCTTCCCTACGGGGCTTTTAATCTGCATGGATCGCTTCTTCCCAGCTATCGTGGGCGCTGTCCGGTGAACTGGGTGCTTATAAAAGGTGAAAAAGAAACCGGCGTAACACTGCATTATATGACGCCTCAACCGGATGATGGCGATATAATAGGCCAGAAAAGGGTTTCAATTGATGATGACGATACCGCCCTAAGCTTGCACATTAAACTTGAACTCGCAACAGCCGGCTTGCTAGACGAACTTTTGCCGAAAATCCTGGAAAACCGTGCTGATCGTATCCCACAGAAGCATTCACTGGCAACTTATTTCGGCGGACGAAAACCTGAAGACGGAGAAATCAACTGGAAACAAAATGCTGCCGACATCCGCAACCTTGTACGCGCAGTCTCCAGGCCATATCCAGGCGCATTTTCTTACAAAGGTAACCGCAAATGCCTTTTCTGGCAGGTTAGCACAACCCAAGCATCGGAAGATGCGGCGCCAGGAACTGTGCTTTCCATAAATCCTTTCCGGATTGCCTGCGGTAATGACGCTGTGGAAGTGATATTCGGACAGCCTGAAGACGGTTTATATATGAGCGGCCGCCAGCTTGCCGGAGAGCTCAATCTGGTAAAGGGTATGAGGTTTGGCAGCCGGGTAGAAATAATTATGGAGAAGCAACGCAAAAAAAATGTTCTCATACTCGGAGTTAACGGTTTTATCGGCAACCATCTCAGTGAACGGCTGCTGGATAGCGGACGCTATGAAGTATATGGCATGGATCTTTCAACTAATGCTATAAACCGTTTGCTTGAAAGGCCCGGTTTTCACTTTAAGGAAGGCGACATAGGAATTTTGCGGGAATGGATCGAATATCATGCCCGCAAATGCGACATTATACTGCCGCTTGTTGCTATTGCTACACCCATAGAATACGTTCGAAATCCCTTGCGGGTATTTGAACTGGACTTCGAGGAAAACCTGCGCATAGTCCGTCACTGTGTCAAATACAAAAAAAGGCTGATCTTTCCATCAACATCTGAAGTGTACGGCATGTGCACTGACCCTGAGTTTGACGAGCAGCGATCTAATTTTGTGCTAGGTCCCATCCATAAACAACGCTGGATATATTCGTGTAGCAAACAGATGCTTGATAGGGTGATCTGGGCTTATGGCGCAACTAATGGCTTAAAATTTACTCTGTTTCGCCCCTTTAACTGGGTAGGGCCAAGGCTTGACTCTCTTGCCTCAGCCAGAATCGGAAGTTCACGCGTAATAACCCAGTTTATTCTTAATTTGGTGGAAGGCATGCCCATTCGTCTGGTTGACGGCGGCAGTCAGAAGCGGTGCTTTACTGATGTCAATGACGGAATTGATTGCTTATTTAAAATTATTGAAGATAGAAACAATTGCTGCAACGGCCGGATTTTTAATATTGGAAATCCAGACAATGAAAAGAGCATGGCAGAACTTGCGGAAATACTTATAGACAAATTTTCAACTCACCCGCTCAGAAAGCATTTTCCGCCTTTTGCAGGTATCCGCAGGATCGAGGCCCGAACATTTTACGGCGACGGATATCAGGATGTTGAACACAGGCGTCCTTCCATCCGCCAGGCAAAAACTCTCCTCGGATGGGAGCCTGTTGTGCCCTTTGCCAGGTCAGTAGAGGATACACTGGATTTTTTTCTGAGAGATATGGTTGACGAGACGGGTCAGATTAAATAATTAATCGCCGGAGTGGAGCATTTCAATATGGTTAATGTTTCTGCCGATTCCGATAAAGACAGCTTATGGTTAAGGCTGGCCGGAGTTTTATTTTTTTTCCTGTGTGCCTATACATTTGCACAACCTTTCCGGGATATATACGGCCCTGAAACCTGTAATGCACTTATGGCCAGGGAAATGATAGAAGACAGAATGAGCCTGATTCCAAAAGCGCTGGGGCAGCCTTATCCCGATTATCCGCCTCTTTACTTTTGGCTTGAAACGATGTTCTCCAAACCTTTGGGGCATATTACTACTTTAAGCACAGTACTTCCAAGCGCCCTTTCAGCTGTGGGAATTTTGGCGCTCACATTTTTCTTAGGCCGTAGTATTAATGTCCGCACAGGATGGCTTTCAGTATTGATACTTGCCACTATCCCTAAATTCTGGCTTGAGGCGGGCAGCGTTACCATCGATATGCTCCTGGCTTTTAATACAACTGCGGCTATTCTTTGTCTTTATTCCAGAGACAAATGCCATAGTTCCGGAAAAAGAATCGCATATGCAGTTGGCGCAACCACTTTCATATTGTTTGCTTTTTTCACCAAAGGCCTGATAGGAGTAGTTCTGCCTGCAATATCATGGGGTGGATATCTTTTTTGGGAGAGGCGCTGGAAGAATTTGTTTGCTTTTGCCTTTTTCATAATTTTCGTTGGGCTTTTATGCATGGCAATTGAGCTGTCTATAGTTTATAATGCAGGCGGAAGACAATTATTTGATGATGTCTTAAGAATGCAGATTACCGGCAGAATAACAGAGAAAGCCAACAAATCATTTAGTTATTATCCTATATGTCTGCTGGAAATCGGCAACATCTGGTGGTTGGTTATTCTTTACGGATTTACTCGTTTTCATGCCGGAAAATCAGAAAAAAGCATGTTTTACAGAATTCGTAAAACTGCAACAGATCATCCGGCAAACCGCCTGGCAATTATATGGTTCTTAGGAATACTTGCTGTTTTCACACTTGCCAGTTCAAAACATTCCCGATATCTTTTGCCGCTCTATCCTGCAGCAGCCCTTATTATTACTTTTTGGGCAGAGAATATTTTTGAAAATGGGCATATTCTCTTTGCCAACACATGGCGATATATAATAAATATATTAACCGGAATGATATTGCTGGCCGGTTTGGTTTATCCCCTTTTTTACAAACAATTCATTTTTATTCCTGCGGCGCTAATACTTATTTGGTTTGCAGCAGGTATAACTCTGTGTCTGCTCGCAAGAAAACAAATAGAAGTAAAATACAGGCTTGCCGGCTCAATTCTGAGTCTTTTCATGGTGGGACTTACCGGATCAAATCTGATGGTAATACCTGCTTTTTCCCGAAAGGCTTCCGGCCGGACTTTCATAGAAACAGTGGAATCGAAGTTTGATTCCAATCTCCCCTTGGTAATTTATAATATAAAGCCAGATGGTGATGGTGTTAAATTTGCTTTATACAGCAAGCGAAAACCATCTTCTATTCGTTTTGTTAAAACCTTAGAAGAATTAAATTTGATAACAAAACCTTGCCTACTTATATCACGTTTTGATAATAAAATAGGATTTAAAGATTTAATATCAGGAAAAAATTGCAATAAGCTGTCAGAAGGAAGAATCTACTCAAAGAAATTTGTTGCCTGCCTGCTTGGTTCCGGAGAATAAACTGCATATGGAGAAAGAAACAAGAAAATACATTTCAGCTCTTATAGCCATATATATTTTGTGTTATATACTGCCTCTTGAATACAGAGATTTGGTCATTCCGGACGAAACAAGGTACGCTGAGATACCCAGGGAAATGATTTCAGGAGGTGACTGGATCGTTCCCCGTTTAAACGGATTGCGCTATTTTGAAAAACCAGTTTTAGGCTACTGGGTGAATGCCGTATCTATTCTGCTTTTCGGAGAAAACAACTTTGCCGTTCGTTTTCCGTCAGCACTTGCTGCTGGACTTTCGGCTCTGTTGATTTATTTGCTGGTATATAAAGCCTACCGCAAGGATAATAATATAAAATACATGACATCTGTATTTGCAGCGCTTATATTTCTTACGTCTTTTGAAGTGCTGGGAATTGGGAATACGGCTGTTCTTGACGGTATATTTTCATTTTTTTTAACAGCTTGTATAGCTATTTTTTTTATTGCATCCGAAGAAAAGCGCGGATCAAAAAGAGAGAAACTGTTTTTGCTGTTATCGGGCGTATTCTGTGGCTTTGCATTTCTTACTAAGGGATTTTTATCCTTTGTAATTCCTGTATTGGTAATAACGCCCTATCTCATCTGGCAGAATCGCTATAAAGATTTGTTACGCATGAGCTGGCTTCCGCTTCTTTGCTCAGTGCTTGTGTCTTTACCGTGGAGCATTGCAATTTATTCAAGAGAACCGGATTTCTGGCGCTTCTTTATATGGAATGAACATCTCCGGCGCTTTGTGGCCGATAACGCCCAGCATAGCACTCCATTCTGGTTCTTCTGTCTTATTTTCCCGGCTGTTATACTACCCTGGACATTCTTAGCCCCAGCTGCAGCCGGAGGAATCAGAGCACAACTAAACAGAAGTCTTGCACGGTTTTCTGTCTGCTGGCTTGTTCTGCCCTTTTTATTCTTTTCGATTTCAAAAGGCAAGATTATAACCTATATTCTTCCCTGCTTCCCTCCTTTCGCAGTTCTAATGGCGATAGGGCTTTCAAGCATGTTAGAAAAGGAAAAAAGCAGGCCATTTAATATCGGAGTTGTTTTTGCCGGTATTTTTATATCTTTGATCCTTCTTTTATTTGTTTATATTCAGATCTTCGGATACCGTGGTTTCTATCTGTTCAGTCAGCCTTGGAAGGTATTGATGGCTATCGACTGTTTTCTTTTTTTTATTCTGTTTTGCATTCTTTCTCTAAAAAGCCGGAATACCGGAAACGGGGTTTTTCTGTTCATAATTGCACCGCTTCTGTTATATTTTTCAGTTCACTTTCTCGTTCCTGATTTGACTCTTGAAAAGAAGTCTCCCGGTTCTCTTCTGAAACGAAATAAGCATGATGTCAGGCAGGAAACTGTGGTAATCTCAGATGCAGCTTCTGTTGGAGCTGCCTGCTGGTATCTGAAGCGAAGTGATGTTTACCTAATTGAAAAAGCAGCCGAACTTGATTACGGACTAAGATATGCCGATTCCGCCGGAAGATTGCTTGATATTGAATCAACAGAAAAACTGATTATAAAAAATCGCGGCAATGCAGTGCTTCTGTCCAAGATTAATAACATCCGAAAATGGAGAGTTCATCTTTCGAAACCCATTTCTCAGGATTACAACGGTCCTGAGGGATTTGAATTCTCGCAATATTAAATAGAAGCAACCCGGTTGCATCGTAATAAAATGAACGGTTACCCACTATTCTTTCCGCTGTTATTTTTACTATGCAATATATCCAGCTTTTTCATTCTGTTTCTAAGCGTACTCGGGTTTAGTCCTAGCAATTCAGCGGCTCCGCCGGAGCCGTGGATTTTCCCGTTTGACATCTTTAATACCTTTTGAATATGCAATGAATTGACTTTATCAAGCTCCAGCACTTCGGTATCACCTGGGGGCAGGGCATGCTTTTGACTGTCCTTTCCGGATAAAAGCATTTTACCGACGGGCTGTTTGAACAACAGGCTTAGCTGCATGGCAATAATATCGTCAACCCGTGCGGCATCATGTTTTTTGCCGGGCGGGCTTAAGGTTTCATATTCTGATTGCAGCAGGGCAATGTTTTCAAGCGCATGCCTCAAGGTTTGTTTGACATGCATGGAGATAATCCTGTCGATATCTGAATATTCATATTCAGATATCGATGATTTGGGCGGATCATGTTCTGTCTTTTTAATAAAAAGATCATCAATTGCCATGGGGCCGGTCATGTTCTGGCCCTGGTATTGAATCAGCGCCCGCTCTACAACGTTTTCCAGCTCACGCACATTTCCCGGCCAAATATATTCCTTAAGCAAGCGAATTGAGTCCTGGTCAATACCTGGCGGCGGAATGTTTTTAGCTAAAGATTTTCGCTTTATAAAATAACTAACAAGCGCCGGAATATCCTCTTTTCTGTTTCTTAAAGGAGGAATGGTGATTGGCAGCACATTAAGTCTGAACCAAAGATCTTCCCTGAATCTGTTAGAGTTAATCATGCTTTTAAGATCTCTGTGAGTGGCGGCAATAATCCTGATATCTACCGGTATGGGCATAGCGCCCCCGACGCGTTCTATTTCCTTGTTCTGCAATACACGGAGAAGTCTTACCTGAGCTGTTGATGATAGTTCGCCGATTTCATCAAGAAGGATGGTTCCCTTATGCGCGCGTTCAAAGCGGCCGCGTTTTTGCGCCAGGGCGCCGGTAAATGCTCCTTTTTCATGTCCGAAGAGTTCGCTGTCTATCAGTGTTTCCGGTATGGCGCCGCAATTTACCTTGATAAACGGTCCATTACGGCGGTGGGATGAGTAATGTATGGCATTAGCGATAGCTTCTTTTCCAACACCGGTTTCACCCAATAAAAGTACCGGGCTGTCAAGCGCAGCCACCTGCCGGATCGTTTTAAAAACGTCTTTAAGCCCTCCGTCACGGCCGATTATTTCATCTCCGGTAAGGCGAAGCAGCTCCTGGTGGAGATACCGGTTATCATCGGTCAGCATTTCTTTGAGCTTGAGGATCTCGTCGTGCTTTAGAGCGTTTGACATTGCGATAGCGAATGGATCATGAAGCGTTGACAACAATTGAGCGTGTTCCTCCTTATATTGGTTTCTTCCAGCCGTATATATCACAAGACCAAATAGCCTTTTATCAGAAATATTAAGCCGCATATGCATAACAGATATGTCGGCCATTTCGGTAAGATGCGCCATCGTCCGAACAGCAGTATCCGCCTCAGGATTATTTACAAGCACAACATTTTTCATATCTACCCAGTCACGTTCAATTGATGCTCGCACTTCCTGTGGTAAAGGTAATGTAAGGTTATATTCTTTAGTCTTAGTAGTCTTAGAATTTGTTGTTTGAGCTAAAGCATATATAACTATAGCGGGCAGACCTGACTCACCATAAACAAGACCAAGTCCGGTCGATGGCATGAATTTCTTTAAATAATCCAAGGTATTATACAGAACCATATTAATATCCAAACTGCTGCATATTCGCAGTGTTGCCTGGTGGAAGAATTCATTTGCTTCTATTGTCATAAAAATAACACTTCCCATTGTGATGATCATAAATAATGTGTGAGTTAATATAACAAAAAATTGTCAAATAAGCAAATTGATTTTGTCTTATTTGACAATTTAACTAACGTTTTTTTATTATAACAATATGATTATGATGAATAAACAAATAGTTACCCGTATTATAAAATATAGAAAGATATTGGCATGTTTTGTGCTGAATATAACTTGATAACTGACGTGACAATACGAGTTGTAAATTGAAACCAATTTGTTGTTTCATGTCTTACCTGACAGCGTTTGTTAGTTAATGCGATCCTCAAAAGGGCTGTTTAATGCCGGAGAGAAATATAACCATAACGAGCAAGTCGGATAAAAGTTCATATCAAGTATAACCAATATATTGAAGTAGATTCAATAATTTTTTTCTGTGAGTTATACAAAGCTCTTTTCCCGATGCAAGCGGACGGGGTATTAAAAATTGTAATCAAGAAGAGTGGAGGATGGGTATGAGAACCATAAAATGGATTGTTTTTGTAGTTGTGTTTCTTTTTATCGGGACGTCGATGTTTTCGGCATTTGCAGACGAGTCCAACTTCGACCAGGCGACCGTAAAAAACCAGGAGTACTCGCCCTATGCGGGACATGAGTATCCGACCAGTGTTTTTTGGGGTGACCTGCACTTGCACACCGCCAATTCCTTTGATGCGGCGGCTATGGGTAATCGGCTGGGTCCTGACGTGGCCTACCGCTTTGCCAGCGGCGAGGAGGTCACTTCCATGACTGGACAGAGGGTGAAGCTCTCCCGGCCTCTCGACTTTCTCGCGGTCACAGACCATGCGGAGGAATTTGGTACGATGCAGGAGATGATTGAGGGTAATCCTGACATGCTTGCGGACCCGGTAGCGAAGCGCTGGCACGAGATGATCAAGGCAGGGGGTGATTCCCAGCGTAAAGCGTTGATGGAGGTATTCTCATGCCTCCTTGCCCGAAAGTTCCCCGATGTCATGACGAGTCCGAAGCTAATCCGGTCGATCTGGCAGAAGTACACGGCGACTGCGGATCGATACAATAACCCGGGCAAGTTCACGACCCTTATCGCATACGAATGGACATCAAGTCCCGAGGGCGATAACCTGCACCGTAACGTAATCTTCAGGGACGGCGCGGATAAGGTTAACCAAACTTTGCCGGTTTCAGGTTTGGAAATTGAAAACCCCGAGGATCTATGGAATGCCTTACAGGGCTATGAAGAAAGGACTGGAGGGAGGGTGCTGACTATTCCCCACAACAGTAACCTGAGCAATGGCCGTATGTTCGCTCCCGTGGATTTTTTGGGTCACCCGCTGACCCATGCCTATGCTAAGAAACGAGCCCGCTGGGAACCGCTCGTTGAAGTGACCCAGACGAAAGGCACTAGTGAAACACACCCGGCACTCTCTCCAAACGACGAGTTTGCAGGCTACGCAATTTGGGATCGTGGCAATATCATCCTAAGCGAGACGAAGAAGCCGGAGATGTTGCCCTATGAGTATGCCCGCTCGGGCCTTAAATTTGGCCTCAAACTGGAGGAGCAGCTCGGTGTCGATCCTTACAAGTTTGGCATGGTCGGCGGTACGGATATGCATACCTCCCTCTCCGCCGCTGAAGAGAACAGTTTCTTCGGAGTGATGGCCATCAGTGAAGAGCCCTCCGCCCATCGTTGGAATAAGATAATCATGTCTAAGGGTGACATCAAACCGGATCTTCGTGAGGAGTCCTCTGCTCATCGTGGGAGTACGACACCCATGGAGCCAGGTAGCGCCAAAATAATAGGCTGGGAAGAGGACGCTTCCGGCTATACGGCAGTATGGGCTAAGGAGAATACACGGGAGGCGATCTTCGATGCGATGATGCGCAAGGAAGTCTATGCTACGACCGGCCCGCGTATGATCGTGCGGTTTTTTGGCGGTTGGGACTTCGAGCCAAGAGATGCTCAGACCCGCATGCCCGCGAGCGTGGGTTATGAAAAAGGCACTCCCATGGGTGGTGATCTTCGAAGCGCTCCGGAGGGTAAGGTGCCAACGTTCCTGGTCGCGGCACTCAAAGACCCGATCGGAGCAAACCTCGACCGCATCCAGATTGTCAAAGGTTGGTTGGATGCCAAGGGCGATCTCCGGGAGAAGGTCTACGACGTGGTGTGGTCCGATGGTCGCAAGCCGGACAAAGAGGGCAAGCTCCCGCCAGTAGGTAACACGGTGGATGTGAAGAACGCCACCTGGACGAATACCATTGGCGTTCCAGAGCTGATCACGGTCTGGAAGGATCTGGATTTCGACCCTAAACGACGCGCCTTCTATTACACCCGGGTAATTGAGATACCGACACCTCGGTGGACTGCCTATGATGCCAAGCACTACAGCGTTCAGATGGGCAAGGATGTGCCGATGGTCCATCAAGAGCGTGCTTACACCTCACCAATCTGGTACACGCCGGCAAAGTGAGGAAAAATCTTTCACGTAGAAATCAGGATAAATAGCAGTACAGGGGGTGAATTAAGGACCAGGGTTGAATATGTAATCCTCAATTCAGGTAATCGAAGTTAAACATGGGGGATCGAACACTTCTTAAAACCCTGGAGCGTTCTTATCTTAAGACAGGATGTCATATTTTACGGCGAAGGAAAACCGATCCAGCTCTTATGTCCTTTTCACGATGAGTGGTTTTTACACATAGTTGTGGAGTGGATTTAGGAAGTGTTTCATTAACAGAATAAGGAGGAGGTTATGAACAGAAGAAGAAGAAAGGGATGGTTGTATGTTTTGGTAGTCGCGGCCATGTTGGGGATGTTCTCTTCTATGGTATGGGCGGAAGAGCCTTTGGATGAAGGGGTGGTTGTTTCCTTCCATGGATACCTGGAAGCTAGTGCGGTTTTGCGGGATGGGGGCGGCAATGGACTTGGTAGACACTCGGGAAGTGGTTTTCAGTATGGTTTTATGGATCATCTGAGCTTGGTTCAACAGAGAAATACCCTGAAGTTTGATATCGATGTTGACCCAAACTTAACATGGGGAGACTTTGGACTGGAAAAGATTCATCTTACCTATCGGGGGGCTTATGATTCTGTATTTGATTTGCGCAAAGATGAGTATGGGAACATTCCGGATAACAGAGGACTTTCGAGATTTGATTATGGTCTTAAAGATATCCGATTCGAGAATGATTTACGGGAGGTTTTTGTTGACTTAACCTACAAAGGTTCCATAGGCAACGCTTTTTTCCGGCCTGGAAGACAAATTGTTTCCTGGGGTGAGACCTCGGGTTTGACTCTCTTGGACGTGATTAACCCCAAGGATAACTCCTTTCAGATGTTTTTTCAGAACCCTGATGATCTCGCAATTCCCGTTTATATGGGGAGGTTAAACTATAGTATTCCCCGACAACAGGGTTTCGGGTTAAACTTTGATTTGCTGTGGATTCCCGATATCCGCCCTTCGCAGCTTGCGCCCACAGATAAGAGCATGTCGGCGCCTTATATCAGTTGTTTAACAGGTTTCACTAACTTTGGACGTTTTAAGTCGGTGCAGCAGGATGTACCTACGGAAAAACAGGAATATGGCGCCAAGATGACGGCGGATATCGGCGATAGGCTCAGCCTTTCCCTGGTTTACTTCCGTGACGTGGTCAATGATCCCGGCGTTGTCTTAAGCCCGGCTCCACCGCCGAACCCTGCCATTACCTCTGTTTTATTAACCCACAATACGCAGAATGTATATGGAGGTTATTTCAGCTATCAATTTGAGCCCTTGGACATCATCATCAGAGGTGAGTTTGCAAAGCTGTCGGCTGTGCCGATCACCCTTCCGCAAACAAGCCCGGATCCATATAATGATCAC
>DYJH01000117.1 GCA_020723255.1 Desulfonema limicola
ATTTGTATCGGATGACCATTTTATGTGTCATAACAGCTTCACCGAGAATTGCTGAACTTGGTCTCACAAACATGATAGAGATAGATGAAATAATTTTGAATTGATTCAACCTTTGTATTTGATGAAAGGTAGTATTCGGGACGGGTATTGATATATTTATACCGGTCATTCCATCATTTTGAGCTCATTTACTTTAACTATATTCCGCACCGTTTTACCGATTAACTGGCCGTTTGTTGCAAAATGCCAAGCCTTTTGGATAGCTCCAAGGAGTTGAGATCAAGCTCCAGCTTAGCCACTTTATCAGGGAAGTATCGGGAACGCACATCAAAATATAAATTAATAATTTTTCAAAACTCCTTGACAAACAAACCTCTTTTTTAGTAATATTTTGGTTAAAAAAGGGGGTTGTTTTGGCCGTATTTGAACGAGCTGCTGAAAAATATTTAAATACCTGGTATAAAAAAAAGCGCAGAAAGCCGCTTGTGATCAGAGGCGCCCGACAGGTCGGAAAATCCACACTGGTGCGCCGGTTTGCCCAAAGCAACGGTTTTGTTTTAAATGAAATCAATCTGGAACAGCATTTGTATCTGGACAAAATTTTCAAGTCTCTGGATATGGATGTCATCATCAGGGAACTGGATGCCCTGGTCGGCAGAAACATCCAGGCATCCGGATCAGTTCTGTTTCTAGATGAAATTCAGGCAACCCCGCATGCCATACAAGCCCTTCGGTATTTTTATGAAAACAAACCCGAACTCCCTGTTATTTCCGCCGGCTCCCTGCTAGAATTTGCATTGGCAGATCTTCATTTTTCAATGCCCGTGGGCCGAATCGAATATTATCATTTGGGTCCCATGACTTTTAAAGAGTTTCTGGCCGCTGTTGAACCAAACCTGACTACTTATCTTTCTGCTTTTCATATCGGTCAAACCATGCCCGTGACAGCTCATCAGAAATTAATCAAGCGCCAGCGGGAATATTTATTTGTTGGCGGGATGCCCGAAGCTTTGGCCGCTTTTGTCGAACACAACTCTTTAACGGAAGTAACTGAAGTCCATCGTTCCATTGGCGTGACGTATCAGGATGATTTTTCCAAATACGCCAAACAAAAAGATCTGGCCCTAATGCAGAAAGTGTTCCGGCAGATCCCCAGGGTAATCGGACAAAAGGTTAAATACAGCAACATCTCAAAAGAAGATAAGTCAAGAGAAGTGAAAGCCGCCATCGATATGCTGGTCAAGGCCCGTGTCTGCCATCAGGTGTTTCACAGCCATTGTTCAGGTGTACCGCTGATGGCCGATATCAATGAAAATGTTTATAAACTTCTGTTTATGGATGTAGGCATGGCCGCCTGGCTCACCGGGCTTGACTGGATTGCATTGCAGGCATTGGATGGGCAGGCCCTGGTCAATGAAGGCAAACTGGCGGAACAGTTTGTAGGCCAGCACTTAATGAATCCGTTTGAACCACCCAGGCTGACCTACTGGCTGCGGGAGGCTAAATCAGCCAATGCGGAAGTGGACTTTATAACAGCAAGCGGCAATCAGGTAGTTCCCGTAGAAGTCAAAGCCGGTAAAAGCGGGGCACTCAAATCTTTGCAACAATTTGCGTTAAACAAACATGCGTCCCTGTGTGTTCGCTTTGATCTTAATCCACCGGAAATAGGACAAATCACCCATTCGGTCAGGATGGACGGCGATAGTGTGCCGGCAACCTATACGCTTCTGTCGCTTCCTATATATCTGGTAGAAGAGTTGCCCCGGATATTGGACGAAATCCGCGGGGGTATTCGGGACGGGAGTAGAGGTATTAGAGTCAAATCTTGAACAGTGAATAAATATTTAACTTGCCAAAATTATTATGCATCAACGATACAATAGCCTGCTTTATCCACTGTTCTTTGACCACTTTTTACCGATAAACTAACTCCTGCATGAAAACCTCCTTACAGCATTGCTGTCTTTCTGAATGCAACTTGGTATAGCAAACATGATAGAGATGGTTGAAATAATTATGAATTAATTCAACCTTTGTATTTGATGAAAGTCCCCTGTTCGTATTCCTTAAAAGCAGTTTCTAATTCTTCCCGGGTGTTCATAACTATGGGGCCATACCATGCAACCGGTTCACCGATGGGTTTGCCGGAAATCAGGAGGAATCTTACTTCATGTTCCTCCGTATAGACCATTATCTCATCGCCGTCATCAAACAGAACTATCGTCCTGTTGCCGACAAACGGATCACGCTGAATATCAAAGTATTTTTTTCCTTCCACCTCATAATTAAAAGGGTTTTTCTCTTTGCAGAAATATCCCTGACCCCCGATTATATAAGCAAAGACCGAATAACCCTTTTTCGTCGGATGTCTGAATTCCGAATTTGCAGGAACTGTAACGTCTATATACTCAGGATCAATTATAATACCCTGGACCGGACCTTTAATGCCCGATACTTCTCCGGTAATTATCCTTTTATATAGTGGTCCAGACTATCGGAACGGAAATCGTAAAAAAGTAAAAAAGGATCGAACACGGGCATTTCACTGAATCCGAAAACCCTTTCAAGGTGAACACCGGCACCTTCAATCGTTGGCTTGCTTTTTAGCACTTTTTTGATTTTTCGAGTTTCAGGCATCTGAGTATCCCTCCTTAATTCACCGGTTTAATACAAATTTTTTTTCAACCTTTTAGTGCCTGTAAAATCTCCAGTATATGGTCGAAATGAAATTGAACATGAAATTCTCCGATGGTCCTTATCATACATCCATCAGTAAATTTTATGTTTAAATGATGTGCCGCAAACGCCTTCCCTATTAATAATGATAATGTATTTTTTATGTTGTGCAAATTCATTTGATATTTGCCTGAATAATGTTAAATAACTTTAATTGGTTATATTACAATATAAGTTATTTATATTTCATAACTTACTTTATTCCTTGAGTTATTTAAACTTACGGTTTAGATTTCTCATATAATTGCTTAAAATAAAATTACAAGAAATCACATCTTAACTCGGTTAATTTTTCGAATCGGACAAAGATTACCAGGAGATTTCCAGAACATGATCGAGCGCTGGTCAAGGCCTAATGGCTATCGTAGTGTTATGGCCATCAGTCTTCCTCTGGTGGCCTCCATGGGGTCGCTTACCCTGATGCAGTTTACGGACAGGATATTTCTGTCCCATTATTCGGTTGACAGCATCTCGGCTGCTTTGCCTGCCGGTATCGCATCATTCACATGCATTTCGATTTTATTGGGTGTTGTCAATTACACCAATGCATTTGTGGCTCAGTACACCGGCGCAAATATCCTCAATCGCGTTGGAGCTTCAGTCTGGCAGGGCATCTATTTTTCCATCTTTGCCGCTATCTTAGTTGCTTCATTTGTTTTTATATCCGTTCCTCTGTTCAATTTGATCGGTCATTCCACGAATGTCCGTATTCTGGAGGTGAAATATTTTAATATCCTTATTCTGGGCGCTGTGTTTCCAATCCTTGGCTCGGCCTTGGCATGTTTTTATACGGGCAGAGGTCTGACCCGAGTGGTGATGTTTGTCCACATGGCAGGCGCAATCGTAAACATTCCTCTGGATTACTGGCTGATAAACGGTATCGGGCCTTTTCCGGAACTGGGTATTGTCGGAGCCGCCATAGCCACAGTCGTATCTTCAGCCGTTATCGTTCTGATATTGGGCTTTTTTATTTTCAGCTCTGAGAATCGGTTGCAATTCGGCACGTGGGATAACAGAGCGTTTGACAAAGAGCTTTTTGGCCGCCTCATGCGCTTTGGCCTGCCAAGCGGCATTCAGTTTTTCCTTGAAATTTTTGGGTTTACCTTCTTTATACAGATGTTGGGCCGTCTTGGAGATCTGGAGATGGCTGCATCCAACATTGTTCTTTCTTTAGAGTCGCTGGCTTTTTTGCCGATGGTAGGATTTCACATCGGTAATGCCACGCTTGTGGGCCAAGCTATCGGACGCGGCCGCCCCGAAGATGGCGTATATGCTACCACAAGCGCTCTGCACGTTACTCTTTTTTATATGACGTTTATTTCGTTGTTTTTCGTATTTTTACCGGAACCCTTGCTCTATCTTTTTAAGGCAAGAAATTGCAGCCCGGATAAATTTGCAGAGATAATGGATCTGGGCGTGGTCCTGTTGCGTTTTGTGGCTGTATTTTGCTTTTTCGATGCCCTGAATCTGATATATTCCGGTGCTATTAAAGGAGCAGGCGACACACGATTTATCATGTGGACCATTGCTGCTCTTTCTTTTGGGGGAATGATTATTCCGGTTTATCTTGCAATCGAAGTTATGGGTGCCGGGATTTATACTGCATGGTCACTTGCCACATTCTATGCCTGTGCGCTTGGGCTTGCTTTTATGCTTCGCTACCGCCACGGTAAGTGGAAAAAAATGAGGGTTATCGAATCCCGGCCTCTTCCGGTATTGAATGGGGGTGGGGGAGAATAGGGACGTTTTAAGTATTTTAAGTTTATTTATCAGGGTTCAGAGACGGGCATTGATATATTGATACAGCGTATTTTATTCTTTTGGATAGTGGATGGGACTATGAAACACATTCGTTTTGTAGCAGAGGAATACAATACGGGAGATTCATGGTTGACAGTAAATATTGATAGTATTACTATTACCGGTATTACCTAACCACAGGAGCGAACGGATGAGAGTTATTACATATTACCGGAGGTAAAACCATGAGAGTTACAATAAAAGGACAAGTCACAATTCCTCAGGAAATTCGCGAAAAGATAGGAATAACTCCTGCCGATGAAATTGACTTTTTAGAAGAAAAAGGCCGGATATATCTGGTGAAAAGAACGAGCAAAACTAATAAACCGAATAAGTTCAGGAAATTGAGGGGAATAGCTAACGTTAAAATGACGACGGATGAAATAATGGCTTTGACAAGAGGCGATAAATGAAAGGCGTTTTAGTTGATTCGAATATCATTCTTGATGTTTTTCTCAATGATGTAAATTGGGCCGATTGGTCTGAATCTAAATTGGAGGAATACTGTTATTCCTCATCTTTATGCATTAATTCAATAATTTATTCGGAAATATCTATTGGTTTTGAGTTAATAGAGGAATTGGAGAATGCAGTTAACAAGGCCGGATTCCAATTGTTGGAAATTCCTAAAGAGGCGCTTTTTTTAGCCGGAAAGGCTTTCCTCAAATACAAAAGAAGAAAAGGAGAAAAAAGTGCTCCATTACCTGATTTTTTTATTGGTGCGCATGCAGCGATATTAAATATAGATTTATTAACCAGGGATGTTTCAAGATATAAATCATATTTTCCAACTGTAAAATTAATAGCACCATAAGCTGTATATTATCATTTTCATAGGGGAGATAATATAACGGATCTTCATGTATAGGCCTTTATTTTCAAAGCAGCTTTCGTAGCTCCACGCGGAGCGGGGGCTCTCTGTAAAAAACCATGGGTAGTGAGATCCTCATCAATATCAGGCTAATGTATTCCGTAGCCAGCTCCTGCAATTTGCCAGTTTGCACGATGCTCCGGGGCAGCATGCAGTAAACGGGGGTAACAAGCCAGGAGGACTGTTATGTGGTTCGACCATCAAAAAGATCCACCTTGATGGCATCATCGATGATGCGAAAATCCCTGATTCGTTCTCATGCTTTAGGTTCCGAAGTATTTATTTCATTATAATTTCGGATCATACGCACATCTTGCCACGACTATTAATAGAAGCTATTTGATTTTAAATTTAAATTAATATAAAAAAGATAAGACACGAACAAATTATTTCAGAATTGGATTTAAATATAATTAATTAATCATATATCAAATGAATTATTATCAAGTAATGATGCGGAAATAGGAACGTATGGTTTTAGAAAATAAAATTGAAAAAATCACAACTCAGTTCAGACAGCTTGTAGAAAAAAAATATAAAGTTATTGAGATGAAATTGTTTGGCTCTTCCGCGCGTGGTGATTTTTCGAAAAATTCTGACATTGATATTATGGTTAAATTGCCGATAGTAAATAGAGATATAGAAGAAGACTTGTTTGATATTGCCTATGATCTTGAATTAGAGCATGATTGTTTGATTGACGTGATTGTTCTTTCAGAAAAAATCGGAGACAACATTCCTCTGTATCAAAACATTGAAAAGGAAAGCATAGTAATTTGACCAAAGCAGATAAAATAATATTAATCAACTATGGTAATCAAAATATAAGCTGTGAAGAGACTAATCTGCTGAGTGTTTGGGAATTTTTGTAATCGCTACACCACTCCATAGTAAGCAAAATCGAGCAGCACAAAATCTTTTATACCTTTTCTGGGACAAGCCAATTATTGTTTTACCTTGAAGCCATTATTGATGAGATTTTCCTTTGCTTTTTCAAGTGGCACTTCTTGTAAAGTCATTTTGCATAGAGGGCATTTGCCCGGTTTGTCGGAAATAACATTCCAGTCCATCTGGTCCTGAAATACTTTTCCGTCCTTATTTTCATCAAGCGCCTTTAAATCGATTACACCCTGGCGAACAATAGGATTTGATTCCTTCCTGGTTTCCTGCGCAAATGATAACGCTCTAAAAAGAAATACAAAAACAATCATTAAAGATATTATTCTACCTGTCTTAAATGCCATAATTTCCTCCTTCGGTTCAATTCTACTTTTAAGGTTCTCATATTCGTCATTCCTTTTTTCTTTTCCAAAGCTTATAAATTGCGGGATAAACAATAAGCTCCATCAGAAACGAAGTCACAAGGCCTCCTATCATTGGTGCTGCAATCCTTTTCATGACATCAGTGCCCGTTGCTGTTGACCACATTATCGGCAAAAGGCCCGTAAAGGCTGCTGCAACCGTCATCATCTTGGGGCGCACACGTTTTACCGCTCCATGAACGATTGCCTCATCCAGCTCACTAGTATTTTTCAGCATCCCCGCTTTTTTCGCCGAATCGTACGAAAGATCAAGAAACAGCAGCATAAATACACCTGTTTCGGCATCGAGCCCTAAAAGAGCTATCATCCCAACCCATGCTGCAATGGAAACATTGTAATCCAGAAAATAAAACAGCCAGATGGCGCCTATAGCTGAAAACGGTACTGCCAGCATGACCACAATGGCTTTGAAAGCTGATTTTGTATTAATATAAAGAAGCACAAATATCAGAACAAGAGTGATAGGAACTATAATCTTAAGCAGTTCACGCACCCTTAGCATATTTTCGTACTGCCCGCTCCATTGCAGAGCATAACCTGTAGGAAGCGTGATGCTTTTTGCCACTTTTTCTTTTGCCTCGTTTACATAGCTTCCAATATCGCGGCCTGTAATATCAACATATACATAGCCTGTCAGAAAACCGTTTTCATCCCTTATCATGGCAGGCCCGCCGACAATTTCTATATCGGCAAGCTGTGTTAATGGTACATTTACTCCCATAGGGGTTGAAACAAGAACACGCCTCAGCTTTTCCAGGTCATCTCTTAGTTCACGCGGATACCGGATATTTACCGGATATCTCTCTCGCCCCTCGATAGTTGTGGTTATATTTTGACCTCCGATGGCGCTCATGATAACGGATTGTAGTTTTTCAATAGTAAGTCCGTAACGGGCAAGCTGAACTCTATCCGGATTAAAATCCAGAAAATAACCGCCAGCCACGCGCTCTGCATAAACGCTTCTTGTTCCTGGAATATCTCTGATAATATTTTCAAGATTTGAGCCGATTTTTTCTATTTCTTTAATATTTGCTCCCGATATTTTTATTCCCACAGGAGTTCTGACTCCGGTTGACAGCATGTCGATTCTTGCCTTTATCGGCATAGTCCACGAATTTGTCACACCGGGAATTTTCAACGCCTTATCCATCTCATTGATAAGATCTTCCCATGATATCGTGTCCGGCCAAATGGGACGCATTATTTTTTTTAAAAATTCAGGCGCCCATGAAGAATACCATGTATCTTTTGGTCTCCATTTGTTTTCGGGCTTTAAAATTACCGTGGTTTCCATCATGGAAAAAGGTGCCGGATCGGTGGATGTTTCAGCCCTACCGGCTTTTCCGAAAACTCTTTCAACCTCTGGAAAAGATTTTAATACGCGATCCTGTGTAGTAAGAAGCTCCTGTGCTGCACCTACAGAGATGCCGGGAAGAGTTGTAGGCATATAAAGAATGGAGCCTTCCTTTAACGGAGGCATGAATTCGGAACCAAGCTTGAAATAAACCGGCAGGCTCACGGCTACCAGTATGAGAGAGGAAGCAATAATTGATTTCGGATGCTTCAGCACAAATCTGCAAACAGGCTCATAAATCCTAAATATCACCCTGCTTATAGGATGTTTTTCTTCCGGATAATATGTCCCTACAAAAAATTTATTTGCAAAAAAGGCAAGCCAACGTGGTTTGAACTGAAAAGGATCTATACGCGAAAAGAGCATCCGCAAAGCTGGATCAAGAGTAATTGCCAGTAGTGCTGCTATAGCCATAGCAAGCGTTTTTGTATAGGCAAGCGGCTTAAAGAGCCTTCCTTCCTGATCAACCAGGGAAAATACCGGAAGAAATGCTACTGCTATTACAAGCAGTGAAAAGAAAACGGAAGGGCCGACTTCTTTGAGAGCTTCAAGCCGGACTTCGTGGAAATCCCCTTTTCTGCCGTCTGCCTGCCAGTGATAAATTTTATTGTAAGCATTTTCCACTTCAACAATTGCGCCGTCAACAAGTACTCCTATTGATATTGCAATGCCCGCAAGTGACATTATGTTTACATTGATATCAAGAAGGTACATGGGAATAAAGGCCAGAAGAACGGAAAGCGGAATAGTGACAATCGGCACTACGGCAGATGGAATATGCCAGAGGAAAAGAAGAATTACAAGTGATACGATTATCATTTCCTCGATAAGCTTGTCTTTAAGAGTTACAAGCGCTCTGTGAATGAGATCGGAACGATCGTAAGTTGTCACCACTTCTACCCCTTGCGGCAGTGAAGGCTCAATTTCCTTTATCTTCTCCTTAACCCTGTTTATTACATTTAGAGCATTTTCCCCATGCCTCATTACGACAATGCCGCCTACAGTATCTCCGAGGCCATCTAAATCCGAAACACCTCTGCGTAATTCAGGCCCCAGTTCCACCCTTGCCACATCGGAAAGCAGCACAGGAACTCCGGCGGCGCTGGTTTTCAATACTATTTTCTCAAAATCGGCAAGTTTCCTTGCATAGCCGTGGGCGCGCACCATATACTCAATTCCACTCCACTCAATGAGCCTGCCCCCTACTTCATTATTTGATTTATTTACCGAATCAATTACTTCATCAAGCGAGATTCCGAATGCCGAAAGTCGATTCGGATCAACTGTGATCTGGTACTGTTTTACAAAACCGCCTATCGATGCAACTTCAGAAACTCCCTGAACAGACTGTATCGCATAACGCAGAGTCCAGTCCTGAAAGGAACGAAGCTGGTCTAAAGAATGTTTTCCGGATCGGTCAACAAGAGCATACTGAAACACCCAACCGACTCCTGTGGCGTCAGGCCCAAGCTCTGTCTGAACTCCTTGCGGAAGCTTTGATTGAATCTTGGATAGATATTCAAGAACTCTTGAGCGCGCCCAGTAAATATCGGTTCCATCTTTAAATATTACATAAACATAAGAAAATCCGAAATCGGAAAACCCTCGTATAGCTTTAACATTTGGCGCGCCAAGAAGCGCTGTGATTATAGGGTATGTTATCTGGTCTTCAATAATATCGGGAGAACGATCCCATTTCGAATATATGATAACCTGGGTATCGGAAAGATCTGGAAGAGCATCAAGTCGGATTTGTTTTAGTGTGTAAACGGCTATTACCGAAAGAGTTATTGCACCCATAATAACAAGTATGCGGTTTTTTGCAGAAAACCCGATGATTTTTTGTATCATTATTTACCTCCGCCATCCTTGGAAGATTGCTCTGCAGAACGCAAAATGGCAGCACGCAAACGGGATTCCGAGTCAAGGAGAAAATTTGCTTTCACAACAACCTTTTCTCCGGCAGCAACTCCTGATAAAACCTGCGACATTCCGTTGCTTCTATATCCTGTTTTTACTCCACGAGGCTCAAAAAGGTCGCCTCCGGCGTTCACAAAAACAATCTGGCGCAAACCGGTATTTATAACAGCCGAATCGGGAATTACCACAGAATCGGGAATTGCAACTTTCATGGAAACATTAACATACATTTCAGGCTTTAAAGAAAAATCGTCATTTTGAAATTCAAACCGAGCTCTTAACGTACGGCTTTGCGGATCAAGATAAGGATAGATATAAGAAATACGACCGGTCATCTCTTTTCCGGGATTATAGGCAAGTGTGATTACACCCTTTTGACCGATTCGTATAAAGCGTGATTCAAACTCATAAAAATCGGCTTCAATCCATACCTTTGAAAGATCGGTGATGGTAAAAAGTTCCATTCCCGGTTCAACCTGCTGGCCTTCATAAGCCAGCTTTGTTGTAACAAAACCGGAAACAGGGGCAAGAAGAGTTACTGTACGGCGCGGGGTTCCGGTTTTTTCTATTTCATTTATAAGACTTTCCGGAACATCAAAAAGTTCCAGTCTTTTTTTCGCTGCTTTTAACAGGTCTTCTCCACCTTTTCTTACTTCAGGAATTGATGAGGTTGCAAAACCTGCTGCATTTTCTCGAGCACGCAGAAATTCTTCCTGACTGGCAAGAAGCTCGGGCGAATATATAGTTAAAAGAGGCTGGCCGCTTTTAACAAGCTGGCCAGTTGTGTTTACATATAGTTTCTCAATCCATCCGGAAATTTTTGTATGAACATGGCGCATCCTCGCTTCATCGGCTTTCACAAGGCCGACAGCTCTGATATCTCCCTCAAGCTTTTCTTTTACAGCATTAGCGGTCTGAATGCCGGCAAGACGGACTCCTTTTTCATCAAGACTTACTGTTGCATGCTCCTTAAGCCCCTGTTTTTCAGGTTGTTTTACTTCATCGGAATAAACCGGGATATATTCCATACCCATCTCATCTTTTGCAGGTATAGGCGATGTTATTGAAGGATTCATGGGGTTGCGGTAGAAAAGTATTTTTCTCTCATCTTTTGAAGCAGGCTTTTCGGAATTGTTTGCAGCCTGTTCTTTTAAAGGCGAAGGCCCTGCTTTCTTATCTGCTGTGCCGGACGCGCTCTTTTCAATCGGTACAAGATCCATTCCGCATATAGGGCAGGTTCCTGGTTTATCAGAAATATAGGTTGGATGCATGGGACAATGGTATTTAACCGCATGTTCCTGTTTTTCTTTTTCAGCACAGGCCGATATAAAAACAGTAAACAAAAGTGCAAATATGACAAGAAATATTAATTTATATCCATGCGCTGATATTTTCATGGTTTTTCTCCTTGCTTATTATTTGATGAAAGAGGGGCTGTAAGCGCATCAAATCCGGCCCAGGTGATATATCTGTCTGCTTCGCGGCGGGCAAGCTGCGTTCGCGCATCAAGCCACAGGTTATAATCTTCAATCACAACCGAAAAATCTGAACGCCCCGCAAGATAGGAAGCACGTGCCGAATTTAGTGCAGCACTTGTCTGTGGAATAATTGCTTCTTTGTAAATAACGAGTTGTTTTTGATCCCGGTTCCATCTTGCAATCAGATTTATAATTTCAGAACTCACTGCTAATTTTGCTTCCTCAAGAAGCTTTGCGGATTCATCAACCTTGAGGTTCGCAGCTCTTTTAAGAGGTTTCTGTTTTATATTTTGCCATACAGGAAGAGTTATGCCGAATGAAAGAAGAGCCATAGGTTCATAATCTTCATCATAACCTATCCCAGCGCCGACAAAAAAATCCGGCCAAAAATCAAGATCTGCCGATTCCAGTCTATATTTTGCAGCTTTTACAGCATACGTTCTTAATAAAACAGATGGTGCGTTGGTAAAAGCAAGCTGTTCGGATTTTTCTAATTCTTCCTGAGTTAACGAAACTATTGGAAGCGCTAAAACTTTTCCGATAGAATGACTTCCCGGTCGTCCGAGCAGCCTGTTTAATTCGGCAGACATTTCTTTTCGCTTTGCATTGATGTCGGTCACTTTTTCAAGAAGGCGGGATGATTCAAGCTGGGCCTTAATCTGTGACTCCTGATCTCCCTCACCTGTGCTGTAACGCACGGCAGCTGTTGCTTCAAGCATTTTGAGAAGCTCTTGTGCAAGTTTAATAGCTTCTATTTCGCTGTCAATCGCATAAAGCCCGGCGTAAATGGTGCGCACATCTTTTGTGATCTGCCGATTGGCGTAAACAAGACCGGCAAACTCCATCTCCGATTCAGCGCCGGCAGATTTTCCCCTAACAGAACGCTTCCCTGGAAAAGGAAGCTCCTGTTTTAACATCATTTCACCTTTAATAAAATTTGGCGAAGAAAGTGAACTGACATTTTCCTCAAGTGTAAATTCAAGCATCGGATCAGGCAGAGCAGATGCCGGTAGGATAAGTTCCTTTGATGCTGCGAATCTGGCCTTTGCAGCATTGATAGCAGGTGATTTTTCAAGGGCTTCTGTAACAAGCTCTTCTACCGGAGGTGCGAAAGAATCTTGTGGTGCAAGAGTGCTTTCTGCTGGTTTTAAAGAATCCGGCTTTAATGTATCAACAGAGGCTGCTGTTTCTTTTGGTGTATCAGAAGCGCTGCTGCTTTCGAGAGAAAGGGAAAACATTGCCATTGATATGAGAAATAATCTTAAGATGAGATTTAATTTCACATGATTCTCCTTGCAGATATTGAAGGTTAATTAACATATTATGCCAAGTTATTGGAATTTAGCAAAGTGATTTTAATCGGATACTCAAAGTAAGGAAAAAAAGCTGCAGTATGCTAATACGCTTGAGATAAAGGAAGGCTCGGATGACTGGCTGGAATTTTGTGATTTAGCCACTATTAGCGCAGGTAAAATTCCTGCTGATATTATTTCTGACAAGAAATTGCTTGCATCTGTCCCGGTGTTTTTCAGATCTATAAGAAAAGATGGCATTGATAAGGAAAAAATTCAGAAACTTCTGGAAACTATAAGGGCGGAATTGAGATGATCTTCAAGGCGCCGTATCTGACTTATAGAGATATCGGTAAATATGCAGAAGATTTTTTGGCAAAGCATCATCCGGCATTAGAATTGCCGATACCAATTGAGGGGATATTAGAATTTCTTAATCCTTTGGCAGCCAGATGAAGACGTTTACAAGCAGAAGAACCGGAAAAATATCATTAACTCATATTCTGACAGCCCAAATACCCCTCCTCAAAGTGATATGGTTATATATATACGTTTTGTTCCAATAAATTTTTGAACTTTGAAGACAGGAAGCTTTATCATGGTGTTCACTCGCCTAATGGTGATAACCGGATAGGAAGCACATATAAAATTTTTATTGTCAATGGTTTCTGTTTCCAGTATATAGGCGGAAAATCATATAATGACTTGTTACTTCTGCCGTATATGAAAAAGGCCTGTATAACTTCCCTTTATT
>DYJH01000118.1 GCA_020723255.1 Desulfonema limicola
AGAATTAAGCTGAAAGATACGTTCGACACCAACGCCATATGATACTTTCCTTACTGTAAAAGTCGAATTGACGGTTTTTCTGTGTCTGCCGATAACGACTCCCTCAAATGCCTGAATCCTCTCTTTTTCGCCTTCTTTTATTTTAACATGGACTTTTATTGTATCTCCCGTCTTAAATCCGGGAAAATCAAGCCTCATGGTTTCAAGTGCCAACTGTTTTAAATGGTCCATTAATAATCTCCTAAATTTAAATATAATATGTTCGCTTCATAACTATCTGAACAAACTGGATTCCGGCTTTCGCCGGAATGACGAAAGAGGAGTTTAGCCTGTTTTCACCCGCAAATCAGTCTGTCCAAAATAATTGAACATGCTGACCTGACCGACAGGTGGTTGTAATCAGTATTTCCTTTTATCGGTTCAAGTTTATAATCAGCTCCTGAAATTATTTCCTCAGCAAGACCCCAGCCTGTTCCAAAAATCACAAGATATGGGATAGAATCTCTGAGCATTTCCTTAAACTCAGTAAAACTGATATAACCTGCACTATCTTTTGCGCTTGTTACTACCATTTTAGGACAACACTTTTCCTTGCAGCTTATTTCATCTAAAACATCTTTGATAGAGTCCTTTATGTTTATAAGCTCAAGGGCTTCACTTCTTTTGGGATTGAGAGCAGATCCCGCCCCGCTTGTCCAGTGAGAGATAATTTGCTTAGCCAGCTCTTTCTGGTCATCAAGCGGTGTAACAACATAAAAATTTTTCACCCCGTATGTTTTTGCCGCCCTTGCCATATCATGCAGATCAAGGTTCGTTATAGCAGATGCTATAATATCACCGGATTTGTTAATTACCGGATAATGAACCAGAGCCACGTAAAGATTGGGTTTGAATAATATTTTCAATATCGCGGCACCACTTCTTCAGTATTTCATTTTCCTGATTCGAAAGAGGCTTATTCTCTATCAGGTCCGGCCTTTTCAAAAAAGTGCGTATTAAAGAAGCCTCAAGCCTCCATGTATCAATATCTTTATGATTACCCGATAGCAGTACTTCAGGCACCTTTGATCCTTCAAAATCCCTTGGCCTGGTATAATGGCAGTAATCAAGAAGTCTGCCGGAAAATGAATCCTGTAAAGCCGAATCCGGGCTTCCCAGAACTCCGGGAATCAGACGTGTTACAGCTTCAATAATTACCATTGCACCAAGTTCTCCGCCCATCAGCACATAATCACCTAAAGAAATCTCATCATCAATAAAATTGCAGCATATACGTTCGTCTATACCCTCATACCTTCCGCACACAAGATTAAGCCCGTTTGATTCGGCCAAACCTATGGCTAATTTCTGGTTAAAAATATTTCCCTGAGGGCTTAGCAGTATAGTTCTTGAACCGGGATTAATTTCTTTTGCCGTCCGTATGGCATTTGCCAGAGGTTCAGGCTTCATAACCATACCGCAACCTCCGCCAAAAGGCCTGTCATCCGTTGTCTTGTGCTTATCTTTTGCAAAATCCCTTATGTTTATTGCAGAAGCATAAATATAGTTTTCAGCAATAGCTTTTTTAATTATTCCATAATCCCAGAAGGAATTAAACATTTCAGGAAATATTGTAAGAACTGTAAATTTCATCATAAGCCTATTACAAGATGTTTCTTACAAGCCTTCGGGTATTATAACTTTCATTGTTTTTCGATCAAAATCAACATTTAAAACTACTGATTCCAATGCCGGTATAAGAACTTCTTTTTCCTTATTTTTTACAACATAAACATCATTGCTGCCTGTTCGTATAATAGATTCGATCTTCCCAAGAAAACCGCCGTCTGTAGCATAAACATCAAGGCCAATTATATCATCCCAATAATAAGTTTTTTCTTCAAGTTCGGGAAGATTTGTCTTTTCGATAAAAAGCTCATAACCCTTTAAACTATGAGCCTGAGACCTTGAGTCTATTCCATCAAACAAAACAAGAACAAAACGTGAATGCGGTGCAGACCATTTTATCTTGTAGCAGGAATCGATAGAACCTGGGACATCTATAGTATAGAGCATATTTCCCGTTTCAAAAAGGGAAAATGACTCTGAATAAGAATACACTTTCACAGCACCGTGGATACCGTGTGCATCCACGATCTTACCGATTGAAAGAAATCTTTCTTTACTCACAGATTATTCGATGATTTCCAGAACAGTGCGTTTTTTTACTTTTGCAGATGCTGCGCTTAAAATTGTCCGCATTGCCCGGGCTGTACGGCCCTGTTTTCCTATCACCTTACCCAGATCCTCTTTAGCCACTTTGAGTTCAATGACAGAGGTTTGGTTTCCCTGCACCTCTGCGACAGTCACTTGCTCAGGATTATCAACCAGGGCCTGCGCTATATAGTAGATCAGATCTTTCATGGCTCCATCTCCTTTTTAATATGCGGTTGAGGATAAGGGTACAATAAAAAAAACTATATAATAAGAATAATCTATAAATTCTCTTTTTTCAAAAGATTTTTCACCGTAGCTGTCGGTTTTGCTCCCTTAGCGATCCAATACTTTATCCGTTCTCCTTTAAGAGATACTTTTGCAGGTTCAAAAACCGGGTTATAAGTGCCTACTGCTTCTATATAACCGCCATCTCTTGGACGTTCGGAATCGGCAACGACAACTCTGTAAAAAGGCCTTTTTTTTGCTCCATGTCTTGCCAATCTGATTTTAACTGCCATATTTTTTGCTTCTCCTCTAAAACGGTAACATGCCGCGTTTAATACCGCGCATACCGCCTTTATTGAATTGTTTCATTATTTTCATAGCCTGGGCATAATTCTTAAGAAGTCTATTTATATCTTGTACGCTAGTTCCACTGCCTTTGGCAATCCTTTTTCTCCGATTTCCATTAATTATGGTATATTGCCTGCGTTCCAGGGGCGTCATGGAATTAATTATCGCTTCAATTTTTACGAGCTCCTTTTCGTCAACCTGTAAGTTTTTAAGCTGTTTGCTTTTGCCTAATCCGGGAATCATACTGAGGAGATCCGTTATTGAACCCATTTTCCGGATCTGTGCCATCTGGTCACGAAAATCTTCCAGAGTGAACTGGCTTTTTCTCAGTTTTCGTTCAAGTTCAATAGCATTCTTTTCATCGGAAACGGACTGCGCCTTTTCAATAAATGTCAGAATGTCGCCCATTCCGAGTATTCTTGAAGACATTCTGTCCGGATAAAATGGCTCAAGAGCGCTTAATTTTTCACCGACACCTATAAATTTAATAGGTTTGTCCGTTATCGACTTTATGGATAATGCTGCGCCTCCTCTGGCATCTCCATCCATTTTGGTAAGAATTACACCACCTATATCAAGCGAGGTGTCAAATGATTTAGCGATGTTCACAGCATCCTGGCCTGTCATGGCATCTGCAACAAGAATTATATCCGATGGTTTAACGGCATTCTTTATGCGTCCCAACTCCGCCATAAGATCTTCGTTAATATGAAGGCGTCCCGCTGTATCAAGAATAAGTGTATCACAGCCAATTTTCTGAGCAGCCGTTTTCGCTTTCAAACAAATTTCAACGGGGTCCATATTAACTGTTGAATCAAAAGCCGGAATATTTATCTGATCCGCAATTTTTTTCAATTGGTCAATAGCAGCAGGGCGATAAACATCCGCAGGTACAAGAAAAGGTTTCTTGCCCTTTTGCCGTAAAAAAATTGCAAGTTTCCCTGCTGTGGTTGTTTTACCGGAACCCTGAAGACCTACCAGCATTATCGATGCAGGAGCAGGCCCTGAAACAACTATTTCCTGGTGTGATGAACCCATAAGCCGGGTCAGTTCGTCATTTACTATTTTAATAACCTGATGCCCCGGTGTGAGGCTGGCCATTACTTCCTGGCCTAAAGAACGCTCTTTTATATCGGCAACAAGCTTTTTAACAACCTTGTAATGAACATCGGCCTCAAGAAGCGCCATTCTGATTTCTTTCAAGCCTTCTTCAATATTATGTTCGGTTAATTTACCGTGCCCTTTAAGCTGCTTAAATATATTTTCCAGCTTTTCGCTTAAACTTTCAAACATGATAATTATTCTCTATCCTGTTGACCTAAATAACCTAAATAAAATATGAAAGGTAATTTTAATTTAATGATATGTCAAGAATAATATTAAAAACTCAGAAATTTCGAACTGGATCAAACAAAATATTATCCAATCAAGTCTAAAATATGATTATGAAGCAATATGCTTTTGATTGATATTCTATAGTTATCAATAATATTAATTATTTATAATCGATTAGAATTGCACAACGCTTTTATTCCCCGTTGACTTATCTGTTCTTTTTATATTATATATAGTGGCATGCAAAGCGATCAATAATGGTTCTTTACAGAATAAATTCTAATGGAAATTAAGGATACTTGAATTATAAATGCTTATCCCGGATTCATGGCGTAAAACGCCAAAATATCAACGACCTTGGGGTTATTATCAAATATTATCCGATATGCCTGACCACAAGGTAAAAAGAATAGTAGTTAATCCCGGACAACGCTTGAGCTATCAGCGCCACTTTCACCGATCTGAACACTGGTATGTAATACAAGGATATGCCTCAGTTATCAAAAACGGTATAGGATATGCGCTATCATCCGGGCAGGCAATAGATCTGCCAGTAGAACAATGGCACCGAATTAGTAATCAAGGTGAAAATGACCTTATTTTTATTGAAATACAAACAGGAGATAACTTCAGCGAGAAAGATATCGAAAGATCTGAGGATGATTACGGAAGAGTTTAAAGAGACTAACTTATAAAAGTACTGCTCTTCTATATTATTCATGTTAATGTTTTTTTGTAAATTTCTTCCTGCTCATCAAGTATATCACGAAGAATGTTCATATCTGTCAGAGGATTCATTATAACGCAACGAAGAACAACTATGTTTTCACAGTGTCCCTTATAGGTTTTTAAAGTGGTTCTTGATACGAAACTTTTTCCGGCTTCCCGTTGATACCTTTGTATAATTATATTTATTTCATTAAGTTTTTCATTGATTTTTCTCTGGGCTTCCTCGGATTGAGCCGTTTGCATCTTTAATTCTTTAGGGAAAACTCTATAAGTTAAGATATTTAACTCAGGAGATGTTATCAACTCAAAGTCAGGTCTATTAGTAATTTCATCGGCAAAAATTTTTGCTGTTTCTATACCATGTTCAATGAGAAGGGCATACCCTTTGCTGCCCATTATCTTAAGAGCGCTGTCAAGGATGAGAGAGTTTGCTTCTCTCGATCCTGAAAGGGATTTGATGCCAAGATCAACGGAACCGCGTCTGTTAACATAATTTGCATGATAAATTATTGAATCCATGATGCATGGATCTTTGAAATAAACCATGCCTGAAGTCATAGGCATGTAAAATTGTTTATGACCGTCGATAGTTACTGAATCAGCAAGCTCAATCCCGTCGAGGAGATATTTATATTTTTCAGACAAAAGAACAGGCCCTCCCCATGCTGCATCAACATGGAAATGAATATTGTTTTCGGAGCATAATTCTCCGAGCTGTCGTAACGGATCTATTGTGCCTGTTTCTGTAGTTCCAGCAATACCGACAATTGCAAGGATTTTGGCTTTATGCTCCGAGTTTTGTATTTTATCAATTTCTTCTTTAAGTTTAATAAGATCAATCCTGTTTTTGCTGTCCAGTCCTATAGAAATTATATTATTGTTGCCTATTCCGAGAAGACCTCCGGCTTTTTTTAGTGAAAAATGTCCGAGTTCGGATACAAGTATTACGCTTTGTTCTATGCCATACGCCTTGTATGCGGCGTATATTCCTTCTTTATCTACTCCATCGAACTCTTGTTTCGGGCATAGCTGTGTGTTTCTTGCAATCCACAAGGCCGTGAGATTCGCAAGGGTCCCGTTTTCAGTAAAACATCCCAGGGAAGTTCGTGTGTTTTGCACATGCTCTAAATAAAATTCATCGCTTTGTTTGAATATAACTCTGTGTATCTTTGCTAAAACCTGCTTTTCGATAATTGATAAGATTTTTGAAGTTTCAAGTTTAACAACATTTTGATTCAATGCCGATGTAATCGTTTTAAGGTGAACCATGAAGAACGGTATTGCCGAAGTCATATGCCCTACAAAATAAGGAGACGCAACATTAACTGCATAAGGTGCTGTTTTTTCAATAATATTTGCGATTACATCTGCCAGCTTTTCCTCGGGGTTTTCACTTATGAGCGTATCCTTAAATTGTTCCGACAAATCTTTTAAACTGACTTCTTCTGTAATGCCTACATGTGTGTTTAAAAAATCATGAAGGCCGAAAAGTATCTGCTCCATATATTTAACAAGTGTGGTTTTAGCAGCAACGTTTTCAGGCCTGATGAAGGTTCTCATAAGGGCATGCCAGTCGGCCACAAGTTCTTTATGTGATATTTTTTGATTATTCATTTCGATATCTTTAAGCTAAGATTACCAAGCATCTTACCATAACGCATGCATTCTTCTTTAGAGTTTTCATCCGGTGCCCCTATTGAAACAGGCCCGTAATGATTTCCTTTTTGTATGCCCTGTATTATCATCCCATGGATAAGAAAACCCTGGAGAATGCTTAAAATAGTTGTTTCGTTTCCTCCTCCGATAGCACCTGATGATGTAAAAGCTCCACCGATTTTTCCGTTAAGCTTGCCAAAATATTTTACGCTTTTATCCATCAAATCTTTTACCTCGGCGGTCATTACTCCAAAATAAGTAGGGCAGCCGAATATTATCACATCTGAATCAAGCATATCTTCTATCACAGTATCTGCAACCTTTTTTAAAATAACTTCCATACCTGTGACAGTCTTAAAGCCTTCAGCTATATATTCGGCCATTTTTTTTGTATTACCTGACCTCGAATAATATGAGATAAGAGTTTTTGCCATTCTATCCTCCCCTTTTATCAACACTGTTAACAGCTTGAAAATAAAAATATGATTTATTAGCATGACTTGTCTTTCTTTCCAAGTAAATATTTAATGGGCGCAGTTAATGGTTCCTAAAATATTTTTTTATACCAAAGAAATAATATTTGCAGAGAAATACATTTAGGTGATATTTATAAAAAAATTAAGAGATATGTATTTTTTATGAGTCCCTCAAATATATTTTACCATAACGTAAAAGAGTTATGGCTTTTTATTAACTATAAAATAAGGAGAATTCAATGCGGTCACAAAGCGGTAAACTATTTTGGGTTATGCTGATTATAATATCCTTTATAGCGGTTGCAACATCTGCTAAAGCCGGACAAGCAGATAAAACTGTAAAAATTGATAAGGTTGTTAAAAAAGAGCTGATTGTTCCGGACAAGCAGATTGAAAAAATTGAACAGAAGGAAACGGCTAAAGATGATATTGCTGTAGTAAATGGCGTGGGAATTAAACAGGAAGATTATGACAGAGAGTTTATTGGCATTCAGGAGCAATATTCAAGCCGCGGAGAAAAATTAGAAGATAAGGATCTTGCTGATATAAAGAAAAAAATTCTTGAAAAACTGATTGATCTCCAATTACTTTATCAGGAAAGCCAGAAAAAGGGATATAAAATTGAGGATTCTACAGTTGAAGAGCAGTTAGCTAAGTTTAAAGAACAGTTTCCAAGTGTGGACGAATTTAATAAAGAAATGGCTAGAGTTAAATTTACAGAAGCATCACTTAAAAATCAGATCAAACAGGGAATGGCTATACAACAGTATGTTAATAAGGAGATTGCGGACAAAATAACAGTATCTGTGGATGAAATCAAAAACTTCTTCGAAACTCATCTTAAAGAAAGAATTGAAAAAAGTATAAAGCAGGAAAAAGTTCAAAATGAGGTTGCCAAGTATCTTGATCAATTAAAAAATAAAAGCGAAGTAAAAAGAAATTTGTAATGAAGCTGTGGTCAACTATTAATGCAAATTATTACAACACATAAAAACACAGATTTTGATGCGCTTGCATCCATGATCGCTGCAACGGTTTTGTATCCCAAAGCGGTATGTGTTCTTCCAAAAACGGTTAACCCAAATGTTAAGGCTTTTCTTTCTATCCATAAGGACATTTTCGATATGCGTTCACCCGGTGAAATTGATTTTGACAAAGTCAAAAGCCTAATTGTGGTTGATACAAACACATGGAGCCGTCTTGAACGGATGGATTTACTTTCAACAAGAAAAGATCTTGAGATTATATTGTGGGACCACCATAAGTGTGACAGCGACATAAAAGCAACTTGGAAATGCCAGGAAGAAAGCGGATCAAATGTGACACTTATGGCGGGAAGGATTAAAAAAGAAAAAAAGAAAATATCTCCCATACAGGCGACTCTGTTTCTTGCAGGACTCTATGAAGATACGGGAAACCTCAGCTTTCCATCTACAACAGCAAGAGATGCTCACATGGCAGGCTTTCTTCTTGAAAAAAAGGCGGACTTAAATATTATTAATACTTTTTTGCGTCAGGCATACGGAGAAAAACAAAAAAATATTTTGTTTGAGATGCTGCAGTCTGCAAAAAGATCGAAAATTAACGGCTATAATGTCAGCATTAATAAACTCAAAATTGAAGGGCATGTAAGCAGTCTTGCCGTTGTTGTGGGTATGTACAGAGAGATTTTAAATGTTGATGCAGCATTCGGAATATTTACAAACAAAGAAAAAGACAGGTGCATGGTTATTGCCAGAAGTAATGCCGAAGGCCTGGATATGGCTTCAATTATGCGCAGCATGGGAGGAGGAGGACATCCCGGCGCTGCTTCCGCAATGTTGAAATCGGTTAACCCCGATGCTGTTGAAGAGTGGATAAGAGAACTTATAGAAGGAAATCAGCAGGCATCCGTGCAGATAAGCGATTTGATGTCTTTTCCGGTTTTTACTGTGGATATTGACACCTCTATGGAAAAGGTTGCTGCAATGCTGAAGGAAAAAGGGTGTACAGGACTTCCAGTAGTGGAAAGGGAAAAACTGGCAGGAGTGATTTCACGCAGAGATTTTACTAAAATAAAAAGAGAGTCCCAGTTGAAATCTCCGGTAAAGGCATTTATGAGTAAAAACATAATAACAATCGCTCCGGGAAAGAGTCCTGTTCAGGCTGCAAAGCTCATGGCAAAGCATGATATAGGACGGCTTCCCGTAGTTGAAAACGGGCATATAATAGGTATTATTACGCGTTCGGACACAATGCTCTATTTTTACGACTTGCTGCCGGATTAAACCTTAAAGATTGGATATATGAACAATACATTAGCAAGCTATTATCTGATTTCTTGATCCCTGAACATTTCTTTAAGCACACTTTACGATTTTCGCAGGAGATAAATTGACACTTTCTTCTCCCACAATGGCACGGTTTCTTCCCTTTTCTTTTGCTTTGTACAGAGCCTTATCAGCTATTCTTAGAACAAGGGCGATCGCATCGGATGTGTTCAGGTATGCTCTGATATATCCTGTGCTATAGCAGCTTGCAACACCTATGCTGGCAGTTATCTGTCGGGGAGCCTTTACCTCATGTTCAATCTGTTTTCTTATTTTTTCCGCAACGGCAAGAGCATCTTCCAATCCTGTATCGGGAAGTAGAACAAGAAATTCCTCTCCACCATAGCGACCAACTATATCTGCCTGCCTGACAACTCTTTTGATGGCTTCGGCAACCGCCACAAGAGTATTGTCGCCTTCTTGATGGCCGTATGTATCGTTGATATTTTTAAAATGGTCAATGTCGATGAGCAAACAGCTGTATTCGCCTGGATTGCGGGACATGCTTTCCAATTCTTTTCCCATCCATTCAAAGAGAAATCTCCTTGTATAAAGATTAGTCAATTCATCGGTAATTGCGATACGCTGCATTTCTTTATTGACAGCGCGTATTTCACAAATATAGTCAGACATCTGTTTTTTTTGCTCCATAAGGTCGGCATTGGCTGTATTGAGTTCCTCGGTACGTTCTTGGACACGTTGTTCCAGATTGGCATTGGCAACATGGAGAGCGCGTTTAGTATTTGACAGCCTGATAAATGTATGGGCAATAACAGCCACCAGAAGAATAGTCGCCAGATACAAAACAAGTCTGTAATTGTTTGCTACGCTTAATGACCGGATATACTCATCGTAATAGATGTTATAGATCATTTCAAGCTGCTGTTTGGTCGGCAATTCCAGGATACTTTTGCCATCCTGGTCCATGCCCGATTTATATATCAGTATTGTGTCGCCGTGACGGATAATTCTCTCCAGATTTTTAGTGTTAAGAAAATTTTTATACGAATCGATATTACTTCTTAGTTTTTTTATCTTAAGAGTGATTTCTGGAAGTAGCTCTTCATGGGAATAGAGATTATAGAGAACAATATCCCGAACAAGATCCCGCAGAAGCCTGGCAAGATCACTGTTATATACGCTGACTTTTGAGGCTAATTCAGTGGCAGCGATGGGAAAAAAGCTGAGCGAATTACGTAAAATCGAATTTTCCGATTTAAATCGTTCAGTTGCTCTTTCCTTTTCGCTTAGCAGTGATACGTAGCCGGCACAAAGATTGTCTATTTTGTTCAGAGTGTCTTTACCGACAAAAGAAGGAATGTTCTCAAGCAAGAGGCTTGTTTTTTTCAAATGTTTAATATTGTCCACAATCGGGTCATAATTGATCATATACAAATAACGCGCCTTAAGGATATTTTCGTTTAAGGAAACATCAAGCTTTTGTAATTCCCTAAGAACATTTATATACCTGTCGTGCTCATTGATATCCACTATTTTCGACTGATGGAAAAAATATCCCAGACAGGCAAGAATGATAACCCCCATAGTTGAATTTCGTATTGTTGAAACAATCATGATGGCCTCTTTTGATTTGTTAGGATTATATTCAATTCTTTATTTTTCTTCTTTCATGCAATCGAAACAGGCGAAAATACTATCCTTAAGAGAATTCCCCTTGTATTCTCCGGTTAAAGTATCCAAAAACAGAATAATATTGTTTGATTCCTCCGAAGTTGGCAAACGACCCAGTTGGCTGTTCCACATTATGTTAAGCACATCTTCCATCGTATTGGCAGAACCGTCATGGAGATAGGGATAAGTTATAGCGATATTGCGCAGAGTCGGCACTTTAAACTGAAATTTGTTATTTACCAATTTGGTAACATTGTAACGGCCGAGATCTGCATCTGTAAGAGGGCGATGTTGAAAATAATCCTCCATGATTCCTATGGTCTGATACATATTGCCGCCAATATTTACGCCCTGATGACAGCTGACACAGCCATATTCCTTAAAAATTCTGTAGCCCTCTATTTCCTGATCACTTAATGCACCTCGATCGCCTCGCAGGAACTTGTCAAAACGTGAATTTGGCGTGATAAGAGACATTTCAAAAACAGCAATGGCATCAACTATATTTTCCGGCGTGATATTATCAGGGTAGATTTTGGCAAAGTCTTTCATATACAATGGGTCTTTTCGAAGTTTTGGTATTACTTCTTTCCAATTGCTTCGCATTTCAACGGGATTATGCACAGGTCCCGAAGCTTGTTCTGCAAGGTCTTTCGCTCTGCCATCCCAGAATTGAACAAAATTAAAGCCGCTGTTAAAAGTCGTTGGGGAATTAATGCCGCCAATAACATTTTTCACTCCTGTCGAATATTTTGCCTGGTCGGTTCCGCCTTTTTCAAGATCGTGACAGGATGCGCAGGATATGGAATCGTCGCGGGAAAGGCGTTTGTCATGATAAAGCCTGTTGCCGAGAGCAACTTTCCTGGCGTCAAGTTCTATATCAAGCGGAATGGGCACAATCGGGCCGCTTACATTTGCTGCCGTTTTGCCCGCTGTTAACCTGCTGTTTTCTCTGCTGTTATGTATTCGGAAATCATTCATAGCAATACAAATACCGCCCGTGACGAAAAAAACAATGATTGCATATTGGAGATATGTTACTTTTCTTACTGGGTTGTCCATACTAACATCCTCTTCAATGGTTTAAACAATCCGGCAATAAAAAATGCTCTTAAGCCACCGGTTTTTTCCGACTTATGTTGTTATAGTTCCTTCCTTTCATAATAATATCGGCAAAAATTTAAAAATATTTATCTATTTTATAAATTGTAATAACTTTGTCCCAGATTAGGATGCCAAAAAGCGCCGACTGCCTGACATAATATTAGGATAACTATAGTATTATTTTAGATATGTGCCTGTGGGGGGAGATCAATGGTTAGAGATATTTGAATCAGCATTAATTCAAAATTAAGTTTGTAGACGCAAAATGATAAACTGAAGCAAAGCAATGATTTTCTGTTTCACAAACAAAGGCAGCGTACTTTGAGTACTAATTTTTTCAGCACAAAATGGATGCCGCAGATCTAATTTTGAAAGACGCGCCTCTATATCTATTGCATCAAAGCCAGCCACTATGTGCATAAATCGATTTCGTAGAATATGTTCCTCAAAGATCCGGTTGATATTGTCCGGCTGGCGAAAATCCAGAGCAGACCCATAATCAACTGCATAAACTACAGGGAAAATACGTAATAAAGTCTCATGAAATTCCGGTATGCAAATCCGACGAAACACGTTAAGGCACCAGTGGTTCATTTCTAGAAGCACTCGTGGCATATATTTAGTCAGCAAGGTCTTTGCGCCAGCCAGCACCTCTAACTCGAACCCCTCAACATCAATTTTGATTAAATCAATACGGTCTAATCCCATATCGTTAAATGCATCGTCAAGTGCGCGAATAACGATCTTGCTTTCGACGGAATCATTTACATCCGTGATAAACGCCGATGCAAGGTTATTTTCATCTACATACATTTTTGCTCGGCCATCTTCACGACCGGCGGCAAAATTGAGTGCAGTTACATTTTTCGTCTTGTTTTGCTTGAGATTGACTTGTAAGTATTTGTATGTTTCAGGAACAGGTTCAATTGCTTTGATGATTCCTTGCGTTGCAAATTGGGAGAGAGCTAAAGCAGTAAGCCCGATATTCGCACCGACATCAATGATTCGGCTATCGCTATCACACAGTGCGCGCAACAACGCTACTGTATCGGGTTCAAACGGAGACCCCATTTCGCCAAGGTAATTTTTATCACCACGTACTTGGTAGTCCCGATCATAAATTTCTATTTTCCGCAAAACCACTATTTCTCTTTACTCCATGCTTGAAAGTATGATGCCCCGCGAAGGCCAATAAGTATCCCCCTGAATAATCAGCAATCATTTAAATTATTTTGAAATTATATTAATCCATTGACAGTTTTTTGCAATAATAATTTTTGGTTGCACCCTCACTTCTGGCCGGCGCTTATCCGCCGTAAGCCTGTTGATGGACTCGTTACTAGTCCATCATGTTTTAGCAGGAACTTACATATATTTTTGATATATCTTCCTTGACACTAATCTCT
>DYJH01000119.1 GCA_020723255.1 Desulfonema limicola
GGACCGCCCGGGTGTGGTTTCCGGAATCAGCGCCGAAGTCGGACAAGTCGTGGGCCCGGGACAGATCGTAATAAATATGGTAGATGAGAAAGAATTAGAGATTGAAATCTATGTTCCTGAACACCGTATTTGTGAACTTCAAAAAGCTTCTCAGATAAAGGTCACTTTCTGGGCTCTGCCTGATCTGGTTGTAGCAGGCAAAATTCGTGAGATAGCGCCTATTGCAGACCCCATTTCCCGCACTTACAAGGTTCGCGTTAGCCTTTTGAAACAATTGCCGGAAATCAAGCTGGGCATGACAGCCACAGTAGGCATCGCAGGCACAAGTGATCAGACCATTGCGGCGTCTATCCCTCTTTCGGCCCTATATCAAATAAAAGAGACGCCCTGCGTCTGGATCGTCCGGGAGGGGAAGGTGCAGCTCCGGCCCATTAAAGTCGGCTTGTTTGGCAACGATCAGGTTCATGTCCTGGCCGGCCTGGCACCGGGGGAAACCATTGTTACCGCAGGAGTCCATAAGTTGCGTGCCGATCAAAAAGTGAAATCCCAGGGCGGTGACCAACCGTGAAATCCTTTAACCTGAGCGAATGGGCTCTGAATCACAAACTCCTCATTTACTATTTCATCTTTATCATCTTCGTCGGCGGTGTCTTCTCTTATCAAGACCTGGGCCGCATGGAAGATCCCGACTACACCGTCCGCACTATGGTTGTCAGCGTCGCCTGGCCGGGCGCCAGCGCCAGAGAGATGGAAGAGCAGGTGACGGACAAGATAGAGAAAAAACTACAGGAAACACCCGGTCTGGACTATCTCAAGAGTCATTCCACGCCCGGACAATCCGTAATCTATGTGAACCTGAAGGAAGATGATGTCCACGAAAACCAGGTCCGCCCCATCTGGCTGGAAGTGCGCAATATGGTTGGCGATATCAAAGGAACGCTGCCGCAGGGGGTTATCGGACCTTTCTTTAACGACCGCTTCGATGACGTTTTCGGCTGCGTTTATGCCCTGACAGGCGACGGCTTTACCTATGAGGAGATGCGGGAAAAAGCGGAAAAAATCCGCCGCACTCTCCTTAACATCAAAAATATCCAGAAAGTCATCCTTCTGGGGGTCCAGCCGGAAAAGATCACGATCGCAGTGGAAAACAGCAAGCTTGCCCGGTTAGGCATTGACCCGGCTCTTATCGTCCAGTCTGTGGAGGCGCAGAATGCCAAGACACCTGCCGGCATGCTGGACACCTCCTCCGACAAAATATTTCTCCGTATAACCGGTATGTTTGAAAATCTTCAGGACCTGCAAAGCCTGCCAATCCGCGCCGGAGGGCGCACCTTCCGACTGGGCGACATTGCCGGCATCAAGCGCGGGTATGCGGACCCGCCGGAACCTAAAATGTTTTTTAACGGCCGGCCGGCCATTGGCCTGGCCGTATCCATGGAAAAGGGCGGCAATATTATAACTCTGGGGGAAAACCTCGAGCAGACCTTGAAGCGCATTAAAAAGGACCTGCCCGTGGGACTGGAATTCAGCACCGTTTCCAACCAGCCTCAGGTCGTAAAGGCCGCGATCAACGAATTTGTCAAAGTCCTGGCTGAAGCGGTGGTTATTGTCATCATCGTCTGCTTCCTGAGCCTGGGACTGAGATCCGGGATTGTCGTTGCACTTTGCATTCCCCTGGTTATTGCCGGTGTGTTTATTGCTATGAAAATGTTGGGAATCGACCTCCATAAGATTTCGCTGGGGGCGCTTATCATTGCCTTAGGGCTCCTGGTCGATGATGCCATCATCGCCATCGAAATGATGAGCGTCAAGCTCGAAGAGGGATGGGAACGTTTTGCCGCAGCCTCTTTTGCCTATAAGGCGACGGCCTTTCCCCTGTTGACAGGCACCCTGATCACCTGCGCCGGATTCATTCCCGTGGCATTTGCCAAGGGCAGCGCCTCCGAATTCCTCAACAGCCTCTTTTCGGTGGTGACGATTGCCTTGCTGATTTCCTGGGTTGTGGCCGAAACTGCCACTCCGCTGATCGGGGCCGCCCTGGTGAAAAGGAAACGAACCCATGCCAGTCATGATCATGACATCTATGACCGCCCCTTCTACCGGTGGTTCAAAAGACTTCTCACATGGTGCTTGGTCCACCGTTGGCAGGTGATTGCGGTCACCGCAGCCTGCTTTATCGGTTCCATATTTTTGATGGGATTGGTGAAAAAGGAATTTTTCCCAGCATCAACAAGGCCGGAAGTCATTGTCGAATTGCGCCTTCCCGAAGGGTCATCGCTCAAGGCCACCGAGGAGGAAGCGCATAAGTTCGCCCAATACATTGCCGGAGATCCCGATATTGTGCAATATTCCTACTATGTGGGACAAGGGGCACCACGCTTCGTCCTAACCGCCGAGCCCATCCTGCCCAACAGTAATTTTGCCCAGTTCGTTATCCTGGCCAAGGACTTCGAGGCACGCAACAAACTTATGAAAAAAACGCAAAAAATCCTTGCCGCTGCCTTTCCCAATATCCGCGGCAACACGAAAGTTGTTTACACCGGTCCCTCTGACGCCTATCCGGTCATGCTACGCGTTTCCGGAAGCGACCATGGAATGGTCCGGGAGATTGCTGAAAAGGTGTCATGCGTCATGGCGGCTGATAGGAATCTCCGAGACATCAATCAGGACTGGAATGAAAAGAACAAGGTCATGCATATAGCCGTCGACCAAGACAAGGCCAGGACGCTGGGGATTGACAGCCGGATGCTATCGCTCAGCCTCCAGTCCCTGATGTCGGGCGCCCCCATTGCGGAGTTTCGCGAAAGAGACAAGACGATCAGCATCCTGTTTCGCGCCGATGCCAGAGACCGGACTGATTTGTCCAGGATCAAGGACTTGAATGTACACATCGGCGGCGGCCGTTTCATCCCCCTCGATCAGGTCGCCAAGATCAGCTACGATGCCGAGGAGGGCCTCATCTGGCGGCGCAACCTGAAGCCGACCATCACGGTCCAAGCCAACACTATTCCTGGCGTCTTGGGGAATGATGCCACTGCAAAAGTGTACGACAACTTATCAAACCTTCGGAAATCACTGCCCCAGGGCTACAGCATCGAAATCGGCGGCGCCATGGAGCTTAGCATCAAGTCCACCCGCTGGCTCCTGCAGCCTGTTCCGGCCATGTTTCTTGTAATAATGACACTCCTCATGTTCCAGTTGCAGAGCATCTCCAAGATGGTTCTGACAATGCTTACGGCCCCCATGGGCCTGATCGGGGTCAGCCTGGGGCTTCTGCTGACCGGGCGACCCATGGGATTAGTTGTCCAGTTTGGGATATTAGCCCTGTCAGGGATTATTATGCGCAATACCGTCATCCTGATCGATCAAATCGATCAGCAGCTTGCAGCCGGACAGTCCACCTGGAACGCGATCATCAACGCTACTGTCCTGAGGTTCCGCCCCATCATGCTGACTGCCTCAGCGGCCATTCTGGCTATGTTTCCCATCTTCTTCAGCGTATTTTGGGGGCCTATGGCCGTTGCCATCGGAGGGGGGTTGTTCGGGGCTACAATACTGACTCTTCTGGTACTGCCGGCCATATACGCCGCATGGTACAAGGCAAAACCGGAAGATAAAGTATCTTTATAGTTTGACTATTGTTTTAAAAATGATACAAAACACCCATTGCGCGCTGTAATACGGCCAGGATTTATATGTATGTTTACATTGAGAAAATATCGCTTTTATTTTATCAGATAGGCCGATTATCCCGGCCCTAACTTATTGGAGATGTTTATGATATCAACTGCGGTAATTATTTCGATCATACTGTTGGCCATTGGTTATCTGACATATGGAAGGTTTATCACCAAGAAATTCGATCTTGACGATTCAAAACCGACGCCTGCCTGCATTATAAATGACGGAGTTGATTATGTCCCGGCAAAGGCATCTCTGCTGCTGGGGCAGCATTTTTCTGCTATCGCCGCCGCGGGACCTATCGTGGGACCCGTGCTTGCAGGCATATGGTTCGGCTGGCTTCCCACGATCATCTGGATTATCATCGGGGCGATACTCATCGGCGGTATTCATGATTTCGGTTCTCTCATCGCATCGGTGCGGCATAATGCCGGTTCGGTTGCCGAGCTTGTAAAGCAGTACATGACGCCGCTTTCATATATATTATTCTTATTATTCATATGGCTGACCCTTATTTATGTGATAATTGCCTTCACCGATATCACCGCCCAGACTTTCAAGACAGTGGCATCTGATACCGCTTTCGGCCCTGGTGTGGCATTTAGTTCGTTTCTTTACCTGCTGCTTGGCGTTGCGATGGGTATACTGCTCCATAAATTTAAATTAAACCTGACCCTCATGACGGCTATCTTCATGCCGCTGGTTATCCTGGCGATCTGGATCGGCACGCAACTTCCTGTACCGGTTAAAGATTTGCTCGGGGAAGTGTCCATAAAGCAGTGGGAAGTCATTCTTCTCATATATTGTTTCATCGCTTCTCTTATTCCAATGTGGCTCCTTCTCCAACCGCGCGGGTATCTGGGCGGCTGGTTTCTATATCTCACAATCGGAATAGCCCTGGTCGGCGCCATTTTTGGCGGATATGACATCAAATATCCGGCGTTGAACATTGAAGGTTTTAAAAGCCTGACTAACGGCAAGTGGATGTTTCCCATCCTGTTCATCACAGTCGCCTGCGGAGCATGTTCCGGTTTCCACGGCATTGTCAGCTCGGGCACAACATCCAAGCAAATATGCCGGGAATCGGATACGCGTGTAATCGGTTATGGCACCATGATATTGGAAGCGGTTGTCGCTATTCTGGCGCTGGCTACCGTTATGATGCTGTCAAAAGATAATGCGATTTTAAAGGCCGATCCGAATTTCATTTATGCAAACGGCCTGGCCCGGTATATGGGCATGATCGGCGTCGATTATACCATAGCTCTCGCTTTTGCTCTGTTGGCCTTTTCGACTTTCGTGTACGATACGCTCGATGTTTGCACACGGCTGGCGCGCTATATATTTCAAGAGTTGCTTGGATGGAAATCGCTGGCAGGAGGATTCGTAGCGACAGTTGTAACGCTGATGATACCTCTGACCTTTCTGCTCCTCAACGAAGAAAAAGGTTATCTTGTCGCATGGCCGATATTCGGCACCAGCAATCAGCTGCTCGCTAGCCTCACTCTTCTCGCCGTTTCCACATGGATGATCAAAAAGGGGAAAAAAGCAGGATATGTTCTTTTGCCCATGATGTTTATGCTTGTGGTTACCGTTACTTCCCTTGTTACCCAGATGCTGCCATTTGTAAAAGCGCTACCCGATCTGATTGCCGGAAGTGCAGTCAAACGCGACATTATTATCGTCGGGATCGCATCAATAGTAATATTTATTTTGTGCATTATGATAATTATCGAAGCCTTCAGGATACTGGCAATAAAGAAATAATTTTCATCACAACCCCCTTTATCCCCCTTTGCTAAGGGGGAATTATTTAGTGCGACCCCTTTAATTAAGACCGACTTATGGGTAAGGTTCAGCTTTGCTAAAGGGGAATTTGAGAGAAGGAGTTGATTCCTCCTCGATAAACCCGATAGTTATTACCCCTGATTTTCCTATATGTAGTTTCAGATAAATTCCAAATGTGGTTGCCCTGCGATATATTACGTTTTGGCTTGACATGTTTTTGCATATAGGTTACGCATATTTCACAGGTTTCTTAGTACAGAGGTATTTATATCATTTATTTATTTAAATAATTAAGGAGCAATAATATGGTAGGGATAACGTCTTACGGGAGCTACATTCCCCTTTGGAGGATGGGCGGTAAGGCAATGGGCATGAAGACTGATAGAGCCGTTGCCTGTTTTGATGAGGACAGTATAACTATGGCGGTAGCAGCCGGTGAAAATTGCCTCAAAGGTTCAGACAGAACCTTGATTGATAAAGTCTTTTTTGCTTCAACAACTTTTCCGTATAAAGAAAAACAGGGAGCAGCCGTTGTTGCCGCAGCCTGTGATCTTCCTCAAGGGGTTGGTACAGCCGATATCGCAAATTCCCTGAAAGGGGGAACATCTGCCCTTTTATCGGCTTTTGACTCTGTAGCTGCAAAAAGCGCAAAAAAGGTTATGGTTGCCGCAGCAGATACGCGGATGGGGCTTCCGATGGAGCAGCATGAGCGCACATTCGGCGATGGAGCGGCTGCCTTTGTGATAGGCGACACGGATGTGGCTGCTGAAATAGAGGCAAGTTATTCGGTTTCATGTGATATTCTTGATATATGGCGCACTCAGGACGATAAATTTGTTAGATTCTGGGAAGCCCGTTTCGGGCTCACAGAGGGTTATAATAAGATTGCAGCTCAGGCTGTAGCGGGTCTCATGAAAAAGTGTAATCTTCAACCTTCCGATTTTTCCAAACTGGTATTTTATACACCGGATCCCAAAAGCTCAGCGGGCCTTGCAAAAAGACTCGGTTTTGATCCAAACACTCAGCTTCAGAATCCTATGCTTGAAGTTCTCGGCAATACGGGGGCATCCTTTGCCCTTATTCAGCTTGCTGCAGCGCTTGATGAGGCTAAGCCCGGCGACAGGATACTTCTTCTTGGTTATGGAGATGGGGCTGATGCCATATCAATTAAAGTAACGGAACAGATTGATAAAATAAGAAATAAAAACGGTGTAAAAGCATATCTGGATTCCAAAAAAATGATTCCTGCCTACACCACTTATCTGTTGTGGCGAGGGTTGCTTAATCCTGAACATGAGAAGATTTACTACTCAGGTTATCAGGAAAACACGGCCGTTCCTGCATTATATCGTGAACGCAGCAGAATATTAACTCTTTGCGGCAGTAAATGCAAGGTTTGCGGAACGGTTCAGTTTCCTCCCCAGAGGGTTTGTATCAAGTGCGGCTCCGTAGATCAATACGATGAAGTTAAACTGTCCGACAAAAAAGCCACAGTATTCACTTATTCTATGGATTATATGAGTATGGTTGATCAACCGTGCGTTTTGCCGATAGTTGACTTTGAAGGCGGCGGTAGAGCGGAGGTCTATATGACGGATAAAGATGTCAAGGAAGTTAAGGTGGGGATGGAAGTTGAGATGACCTTCCGGAAGATATTTTTTGATGAGGGAATTTACCACTACTATTGGAAAGCCATGCCTGTGCGGTTTTTGTAACAAAATATATTAGGGAGGAAAATGACATATGGAAGGAATCAAAGATAAGGTCGCGATTATAGGTATGGGCTGCACCAAGTTTGGAGAGCTTTGGGATAAGAGCCCGGATGATTTGGTGCTTGATTCATGCATGGAGGCGATTAAGGATGCCGGAATCGACATCAAGGAAATACAGGCGGGTTGGCTTGGAACGGTAACTACTGGAAATTCCGGTACTATACTGACTCGTCCTTTGAAATTAAACTATGTGCCTGTGACCCGTGTGGAAAATGTCTGTTGCAGCGGAACAGAAGCAATAAGAAATGCCGCTTACGGAGTTGCATCCGGAGCATATGATATCGTGATAGCATGCGGCATGGAGAAATTAAAAGACCATAACACCGGTTTTAACTGGGCGCGGATGCCCCCTGATTACAGCAGGGTAGATGTGAGAACGGCGCCTGCACAGTTCTTTGCCAAAACAGCTACAAGATATTTTCATCATTACGGATTAAGCCTGGAGGAAGGCAAGACACTGCTTGCCAAAATAGCGGTTAAGAATCACCATAATGGAACGATGAGTCCAAATGCGCATCTTCGCAATGAAATAACAATTGAGACAGTGTTAAAGTCCCCGATGATAGCATATCCTTTGAGTTTGTACGATGCCTGCGGTATAAGCGACGGCGGATCTGCTGCTATCCTTACAACTCCTGAGATAGCAAAGAGCCTCAAGAAAGACTATATATTGATAAAAGGATTCGGCTTAAGCAGCGGCAGCGGTCAGCCGTTTCTAACTACCGATTATGATTTCATACACATGGAAGAAAATATCAAGGCGGCTCAGGCCGCTTATAGGGAAGCCGGCATAAAAAATCCCCATGAAGAGATAGATGTCGCTGAAGTGCATGATTGTTTTACCATACACGAGTTGCTGATCTATGAGGATCTTGGATTAAGCGCAAAGGGAGAGGGAAGAAAAGACGTTGAAGAAGGCCGTTTTGCGCTGGACGGCGCTTTGCCTGTTAATCCCGACGGCGGCCTGAAGTGCTTCGGTCATCCTCTCGGTGCAAGCGGTATAAGAATGGTTTATGAGATATATAATCAGCTCCTGGAAAAAGCTGGCAAACGGCAGGTAAAAAATGCCAGAATCGGATTAAGCCATAATTTGGGAGGCGTTCCCGGCGCAAATTGTGCCGTAGCCGTTTTCGGCCGCAACAATTGATTTTTAAAAATACGGGATCCGGCCTTAATTATAAAGTGGAGTACTAAGTAATGGCCGGATTCCGTGCCAACATATATTTTTATTAAATTTCTGTTGCATATTATTTTTTTAGGCGGTAAATATGAAAATCATATTTATAAATAGATTCTTTGTAAAAATTCCTAAAAAAATAACTTGACATAACTTCCATGATAGGGATATGAGAGCGTTTCTATGGTATTGTCATAGATTGCCAGCATATTACAGATTGTTGCATTGAACAGAAAGACTTGATCAGGCAATCAGCTATGCTGATGCATATATTTGCAGAATCGGACTGCTCTTTTAAAGCATGGATTGATATACTTTTTGGCCAGGGTTAGCCGGCGTCCCAAGAACGTTGCGTTTCTTAATTGTTACTTTATTCCGCATGCATAAGGATAAAGCGTATAGTGCAATGGGAACTTTTTGCATTTGAATCCACAGCACAATAAAATTTATCCAAAACCTTATAGCTGGAGCCTTTTTGGGCTTCAGATCACCTTTCGCTTCACTTACATCATAATGATCTTGGTGACAAACTTGCGCCGATTTTACCATGTTGCTTTGTGAATATTAGTTTTATAAATTTTAACTTCCTGATTTTATATATCATATAATTTACGATTTAAAATGCCCGGAGATGAAAGGGATGAGAGTTACAATATCACAGCTTTCGACTGGGGAATTATTCCGGTTTTGAGATCGTCTTGAGTGTTTAAAATTTTTATCAAGGTTGCTATCAGAGTTTCGTAAATTTTTTTATTGCGGATCATAAAGAATCAAGATTCCAAAATACACCAAGTTCTTGAAGGAGTAGAAAATGACTGAAGAAAAAAGCAATATCTGGCAAAAAATTATTGAATGGCAATTGAGGCAAAGGTATCCTATTTTAGCTGTTATTGTGCTGATAACAGCTTTTTTTATTTATGAACTTGCTTTCAAGGTCAACATAACTACTGACTTTTTTGAACTATATCCTCCAAGACATCCCTATATCCAGCTTTACAAGCAATACCGCAGTATGTTCGGCACCGCAAACGTAATGAGCATGGTTTTGGAGGTTAAAAACGGGGATATTTATAATAAAGACACCTTAAAAAAAGTTGACCGTATAACAAAAGATCTTCTTGCTGTAAAAGGGGTGGACCCTTTGCAGGTGATCTCCCTGACACATCCAAGATTGAAAAATTTCGGTGTGGGCAGTAATGCCATCAGTGTCGGGCCTATAATAAAAGTTTTGCCTGAGACGCCTGAAGAACTTAGAGCAGTTAAAGAAAAGGTTTACAGCAATGAGGGTGTACGCGGCGTATATGTAACGCTTAACGATAAGGCTACATTGATATACGCCGGGTTCTGGGAAGAAGGCCTCGATCTTAGGAATCTTTTCAAAGAGATGCAGAGAATAAAAAAAGAAACCGAGGATGCAAATCATACGCTTTATATAACCGGCTATCCAATGCTTTATGCCTGGATAGCAAGCTATACATCCAAGCTCTATCAGATATTCATCTTCACGGGCTTGATTCTTTTGGGGATGCTGATTTATTATTTCAGAACTATAATCGGAGTAATTGTTCCGATTACATCCGGGTTGATAAGCGCCATATGGGGGTTGGGATTTTCAGGGGTGCTTGGGTATAACATTGATCCGCTTATACTGGTTATTCCCATGCTGCTTTCCGCAAGAGCGATAAGCCATTCGGTTCAATGCCTTGAACGTTACCACCAGGATTATGCAGTTTACGGCGATAAGAAAAAGGCTATTATCAAGTCCTACACATATTTGTACAAGCCGGCGGTCGTATCCATTGTTACAGACGGTCTTGGAGTTCTTACCATTGTTGTATGCACCATACCGCTTATGCAGAAACTGGGTATTATAGGAAGCTTTTGGATTATAAGCATTTATGTCAGCGTGGTGCTTCTTAATCCTATTCTGGTTACTTTCTTTCCTCCGCCAAAGCCGCAAAAAAACCCCACGCCTCCTACAGGGCAGGCAGCTATGACTTCTGAAACCCGGGATGTCGGTGTAACCCGGTCCGGTGAAGGGGCTTATCTAGTTGCATGTAAATTCTGCACATCATTCGGCGTTTCATGGAAAAAGTGGGCAAGCGTAATTGTTATGATGGTAGTTACCGTCGTCGGAGGGATTTTAGTGTCTGTTCACGTTAAGGTGGGTGATACGAGTGCAGGCAGGGCTATTTTATATGACGATCATGCATACAATATTGCAGCCAGGAAAGTTAATACCGAATTTGTGGGCTCCAATCAAATGGTTGTTGTTGCCGAAGGCAATAAAAAAGGTGCGATAGCCAATGCGCAGGCAATGAAAACTCTTGAAGATATGGGGGTTTATGCTGTTGACAACATACCTTCTGTAGGAGGGGCTATTACAATTTCCGATATGACAAAAATGGTTTTCAAGGTGTTTCACGACGGGTATCCGAAGTGGCTGCTTCTGCCGGAAGATCCCAACCATATAGAGCAGGTTTTCCGCCTTGTTGGAGGTTCTTCAACCGGCGGTGAAATGGATAAATACATATCAAGAGATTATACCAATGCAACGGTTATAATTTTCTTCCGTGATTATAATAATCAGGTTATAAAGGATGCAATTTCTACTCTTAAAAAGTATATCGCAGAGCATCCCGTGGAACAGGTGACTTTTCGCCTGGCAGGAGGTATTCTAGGCATCCTTGCTTCGGTGAACGAAGAGGTTGAATATTCTTACTGGATAAGCATGGCCGCTATCTTTATACTTACTTATGTCCTTTGTGTTATGACTTACAGATCATTTACAGCAGGTTTAATTCTTATTTTCCCTCTGGCGTTTTCCCAGGTTTTGTGCGACTGGTTTATGCTGGCTATGAAAATTGACCTTAATATCAGCTCGTTACCTGTGGCAGCCGTAGGAGTTGGTGTGGGGGTTGATTATGGCCTCTATATCTTAAGCCGGCTTGCCGAGGAATACCAGTGGCAGGGAAACTATGAGTCGGCAGTTTTTACGGCTATCAATACCACAGGAAAAGCTGTTATTTTTACTGCAACCTCTCTTATAGGAGGAATAGTTCTCTGGATCTTTTCGGACATGAAATTTCAGTCCGAGATGGGAATGCTGCTGTGCTTTCTCATGTTTTTCAACATGCTGGGCGCTCTGATTCTTATACCTGCCATGGTCGCGGTTTTAGGGCCTGAGCGAACAATAAGAAAATACAAAGTGGATTAAATATTTAAGGGAGAAGAGAAGATCATGAAGAAAAGGACGCATATCATCATTTCAATATTATTAGGCGTTTTATTATATTTATCCCAAGATGTGGTTTTTGCCGCAAAAGCCAAGCAAAAGGAGGGTGGAATCGGCGCTCCTCATATACTATCAGAATGTTTTGTTGACGCAAAAGAAGGATGGGCATGCGGCCTGAGGGGAACTGTCTATCACACCACTGACGGCGGCATGAAATGGGAACAGCAGAACATAGACACCGAGGTTCCGCTTTTATCCATATACTTTTTAAATTCTCAGGTAGGTTGGGTGGGAGGCAAGACCGGAACCGTTTTTCATACGGTTGACGGGGGAAAGACCTGGAAGGCTCAGGCTATGCCTAAAAAAAGGCATGTTTTTGCATTAAAAGCTTTAAGTACTGAAAAATGCTGGGCTGCCGGTGATTGGGGTTCTATCTTTTACACGGCAGATGGCGGAAATACCTGGGAGGACAAAACCCTCGAAAAAGATTTGATAATGTACAGCATTGATTTCCAGGGAGAAAAAGAAGGCTGGATAGTTGGCGAATACGGCACAATAATGCATACTGCAGATGGTGGAATTACCTGGACCGAACAAAAATCAGGCACGGAAAATACTCTTTTCAGTGTTTGTTTTATCTCTGACCGGGAGGGTGTGGCTGTCGGTTTGAGCAACACTATTTTAAGAACAGAGGACGGAGGACGCACCTGGAATAAAATTGAAATGAATCTGCCGGAAGGGATGAAAGACGATCTTCGATCTATTTATAGCGTAAAAATGAGAGGAGATAAAGGCATTGCGGTCGGTGACAGAGGCTGGATAATCACAACTACTGATGGCGGCAAGACATGGAAAATTACGCAAGTGCCTCTTGATGTAAGCCTTTTTTGGTGTTGTGCAGTCCAAATGCTTGATGACGACAGAGCTGTTATTGTTGGAATGAGGTCTATAGTTATCATGACTGAAGGTGATAAGCTGAAGATGATGGGATTTATGCCTGTTGTCAGTCCGCCTATGCCGAAAAAGTAGAATTATTATAATTTCCCCTCCCTTGAGGGAGAGGGTTAGGGTGAGGGGTATGAGATACCGGCTTTCGCCAGTATGGCGAAAAGTAGCGCTGTCAGGCTTTTTACAAATGCAGTATAATTTGGGTTTTAACGATTTAAAAAGAAAAAGGAGGTGAGAATTTAGATAACTGAGGGGTAGGCAATATCTTTTGAAATAACATAAATTAAGGAGGAAAGATATGAGAAGGAGAAGATGGGGTGAAACAGGATTATGCGTGTTAGTCATTCTGGCAGTATTGGGGATATTTTCTTCAAATGCAGCAGCAGAATTGACCGCTAGCTTCCATGGTTTCCTGGAATCCAATTTTGTTTTACGTGATGCAAATGGTATTCAGTATGGTTTTTTAGACCATGCTTTTGGAGTTCAACAGAGAAATACCTTAAAGTTTGATGTTGACGTTGATCCCCATTTGGAGTGGGGTCCTTTTACAGTTGAGAAAGTCCATTTGACTTACCGTGGCGCCTATGATTCGATTTTTGATCTTGCTGCTCATAGATATGAAATCAGGGAGAATATAGGAGCTACCAGATTCGATTATGGTTTAAAAGACATAAGGTTTGAGAATGATTTAAGGGAAGCTTTTATTGATTTTGCTGTTAAAAGCGATTTTGGCAGGGGCTTTTTCAGGCCTGGAAGACAGATTGTTTCCTGGGGCGAGGGCATGCTTGAAACCATGAATG
>DYJH01000120.1 GCA_020723255.1 Desulfonema limicola
ATTGTATTTGTCCTTAAAGTACAATTTGTAAATGTTATTAATTAACAGTTCCTAAGTTCCGTATCTGGTCATATTCTGGCTCTTGAAATTCTGGATTACTTGCCATTTCTCGAGCCAGTAGTGTTCGTTTAACTGTCGTACGCACATTGAGAATATCGTGTCCTATTGCCTCTGGCTGGTCATAACCTACGTAACCTGGTTTTGACCAAAAGGCTTCAAAATAGGCCGCATCCTCTTTCTGTAAGCGTTCAGCCATGGAGGACCAAAGCCAAATTTGCCCCATAGGCTGGGCTATCATAAATTCATCACCACGGGGATACCCTATTCTATAAAGAGTAGCCAATTCTTCCCGTTGATATGTGTTCAGCCCGGCGAAGGGATTACCGCTACCGCCTGGAGACATAGCATCGACTAAATCATATATCTTGGTACCCAGTAATCGCTGTACATTAAACATGGATGAAAAGTTCCCCGCACCATTACGCACCAAGTTCATATCACCGTAATCGCTATCTATAGAATCACCCATATAAGGCAATGCAGCATCCCATACTTCAGGTGCATAAGCCAAACACAGTGGCGAACGCCTCGCTCCACCGCTGCCTCCAAATACATACGAGTATTTTGGAGAACTTCCAAAAACTTGAGTCGCTACATACTTGGAAAAACGCGCAGATTCAGCTGCCGCACGCCATCCATAAATTGTAGGATCAGGGCCAGCCTTTGGATCCATTACATCACCGATGTGCCCCATATTGGATTCCACCGCATACCCCCCCAGGCGAAAAACCATTTCCAGGCCTCCTGTTACAAAACCCAGAGTACCCATGTTCGCATTTTCATGCCCAGCATTAGCGCCTTCCAAGGGTTGAAAAAGTCGATTTTCATACCGTGCGTGGGGTGGAAAGTAATAAGCAAAGCGGGTATCTGTGCCCTCAAATCCACCATGAATATAACGATGAGGGGTGGGTGTATCGTTCCATACATCCACGTCGATATAAGGTGCACCAAAGTAATCATCAGTCACCTCGTAAGATGAACAATTAATCTTCTCCATAAATTTCTCCAAAATTATCATTCATCCCCGATCTACGAACGGGGATGAATGATGGTTTAGAATTGGATTCGGAAAGTTGCCGATCTTATGTGAGGCTATAAAGCCCAGCCTTGCAGGCGGGGTTAGGTCTCACGGGGCAGCTTCCTTTACTTTACAGACGTCTTCAACAGTTCCGTAGTATTGAATCTATCCAGCCCATACGCAGAGGCAGGGAGGAAAAAAGTACCTTCTTCAACAGGGTAACTCCCTGAAGCATGACGTACCTTCACGTCAAATATCGCGCCACTTTGAGAGATCCCAATACTATTCATCCCGTTCGGGGCTTCAAAATAGTCCTCCCTGCGGTATTGCCAAAGCCAAGGGTTGCCAGCTTTATCAAATACTTCTGAAAGCCATATGATGTAAGTCTCCTTATCTACGTAAAAGACGTGTCTCCCGAAGTTATAATAAGGATCTTTAGGCATTCCCTCAACAACCCAAACCTTCCTGGGAACGTAGGCCAAATCTACAGGCACCCACGCGGCACCCTTCCAACCTGAAACCATAAAACCAAATTTGGAAGGGTGTGAAAGAAAGGTTATGGATCCATCAGAGTTTACCTTTGCTACACCTTTCGCGGTACCAAAAAAGGCAGCGAGTACTGTCCTCTCGCCAACTAACTTCCAGTTAAACGTGGAGTTTTTCCCCTTCCACATATCCAGAGAATCCAACCAATAATCCCCTCCCATGGTGGGTTGGGAGCGGTTTCCCCCCCCCATACGGAGAACCCTTCGTACAAGGGGTGAATATGCCCAAGTCGTGTTTAACCTATCGTCGTTATACTCAAAAGTCACCGACCCCCCCCCTCTCTGAGACATGGGAAATTCCAGCCACCCGTGGTCTGCAGATAAAATATTATCGGGATTATTCGCAACCGGTCCGTCATATCGGCTTTGGGTGAGAAATTGTAGAAACTTCCCCCCGTTGGTCATTTCCAAGCCACTTTCATTCATATTGTAAGTGCCTCCGTAGGTTTTAGAGGTCCCCCTACGATAGTACTGATATTTGAAGTTCCACATAATCATTTCCGCCACCTGCGGATTCTTGGTATCAATTTTCGGAAAAGGCAAGCCAAAAATGTAGGGGACTTGTTTCCTTGTGTTTTTATCCACTATCCAACCCTTCGCGATGTCGAATTTTCCGGCATTCTTTTCGGTCCCAGCAATAAATTTATCGTCATGTTTGAAAGTATAATCTAACGTTGCCAGCTGGAGCCTCCACCCACCGTCCCGTTTTATCGCCTCTATCTGCATCGGAATGAGCAGGTCCTTGTATTCCTGGTAGTTGGTGTTGTCAATCACCTTTCCGGTGAGCCCGGCCTGCCCAGATTCGACTCCCCCCAGGATAACCACCAAAAATAGAATCACAGGCAGCCACACTATAACTCTTATTCTTCTTAGCTGTTTAGACATACTTGTTTCCTCCATTTCATACGCTTTAAAATTAAAGCAAAATATTTCGGTTAGCTGTGCACCATGCATTCCCCTACCATTGATAGCCTAACTTAGCGGTCATTTCGCTCGTTTGAATTAAGGCCCTGCTATAAGTACCTTGAACTGTATTCTTGTCTCCAAAGAAGGCCTGGATGGACACATTCGTATACCAACTCGGTGTAAAGTTATATGTCGCTCCGGTTCTGAACATGTACGTAAAATTTCCCGTTCGATTCATGGGTGGATTCGCAGCAAAGTAGATCATAGGGGACATCCTGCCCTTAAGCCAAGGCCAGCTCAGGACTACCGCAAAAATATCGGTACTACGCGGGCCAGTTAACAGGGCGCCATCATACGATCTCACGTCTTTATGATCCCACGTAAGTCGAACGCTGGTTTGGCCTGACTTAGTAAGCCATCTCATCCAGATAGGCGTACTTAAAGTGACGTTGAAGTAATCCGTCGCATTTAGCGAAGATCCGAGCAATGTCCCCGGCCTGCCCGGGTCCGGCCTCATTTTCGCCCCTTGGGGTTCATCATCGCGTCTTGCCCACTCACCTTCAATCATGAGATCCCAGCGTCCGACATAATAATTAAAGAAAACTCCATAAATATTACGAGGGATGTAACTCATTCGGACCACCGGGCCACCAGAGCCTAGGAGATCCACATTTGTGAAACTAGCGTTAGTCACATCCCTGAAGTAGATAAATGAAATGCTGAAGCTGTGCCCCAAATCCGTTGAGACCTTTATTCCATACTCTTTTTCATCGGTTGGCACATCCTGCCTATATGTACCGCCGGGCGGGATGCCTAAGAAACTGATATAAGGCGCCTCCATGCTTTTATCCATGGGAGCCATTCTACCAGGACGGATATCGGGAATGTATAGTAAATCAATATTTACCTGGACATCTTTAAACATCTGAGGAGGCAGGCTATAGTTTAATCTCCCCATCCAAGTAGGAATCTTGAGATCATCCGGGTTTAAGAAAAACATCTGAAAGGATGAGTCTGAAGGGTTAATCTGATCCAGAGAGTTCGTATAACCCCAGGAAACAAGCTGCCTCCCGGGCCTGAAAAAAGCCGAACCAAGAGGCCCATCGTAGCTGAATGTCATAGTGGCCTCCCTCAAATCGTTCTCAAAACGAATGTCCTGCTTGCCAAGATCAAATCTCGTAGGCCCTCCCTTCTCGTTAATGTGCCCATAAGCCCCCGGACGTAAATCGAAGATCGAGTCATAAGCCCCCCGATAGGTCAAGTGCACCGTACTAAATCTTATGCATTCCCCCCACTTTATCTTGGGATCAACGTCCACATCAAATTTTAAGGTATTTCTTTGTTGAATCGCTTTCAGCCTGTCCATGAAACCGTTCTGATAACCATTCTCATCCCTAAGAACCAAATTCGATTCAAAGAAACCATGGAATACAACAGTCGCTTTGTCATTGTCCTCTGCCTTTACCTCGGCAGCGAACAACCCCAACATGGCGGATAGAAGTAAAACATATAACCACGCTTCAATTCTTCCTCTTTTTCGTTGTGTATGCTCCATAACCTCTCCCTCCTTTGGTAAAATTTTGTCAGCCTCCCTCCCTACAGTCTATTTTCCGACGGGACGGAGGGTGGGCAAAAAGCCCATCATCTTAATCTTGTCATCCTCGGTTATGATGACGATTCCCCTCATGCCAACGGCGACAGCCTTGTTGTCGCCCAGGCAATCAACCCCCCTTAACCAGACAGCGCTCATAGCCAATGGTATGGGAATACGTCTCCAAGTCTTGCCGCCATCTGCGGTCGTGAGGATCCTCCCATGCTCACCGACCACAATACCAAAACTCCCCCTAAGTTTAACGTCATAAATGGCTGTAAAATCCCCTTCTTGGGAGTTCGCTGCTGTGGTTGTGGTGGTCTCTCTTACAACCTTTTGCCAGGTGCGGCCCCCGTCGTCAGTTTTCAGCATGGTGTCAACCATGCCAACGGCTACCCCATGCTGCCTGGAAGCAAAGGAAATCCCCAAAATGGTAGCATCGGTACCGCTCTGTTGAAGGGTCCAACTCTTACCTCCATCCACGGTATGCAATATCGTCCCGAACTCCCCAGCAATCCAACCCACATCTTCCCCCTGAAAATCAATGATATTAAAGACTACGTCTTTAGGATAGGTCTTGTCCACCCAAGTCTTGCCGCCATCGGCCGTATAGACGATGGTCCCCCAATCGCCGGCGGCCAAACACCTTTCAGGGCTGATAGCCTTAACGGTTAAGAGCATCTTGTTTTTGGGTGAAACCTGCTCGTTCCAGGTTTTTCCACCATCAACGGTATGAAGGATAATCCCATCATCGCCCACGACCCACCCGACCTGAGGATTGCAAAAAGAGATGGAAAGCAGCGCCACAGTTGTCTTGACGTTCTGCTTCTCCCAGTTCAGACCGCCGTCCGATGAGTGAAACAACGCCCCCCTGGCTCCTGCCGCCCAACCCTCCTTTTCATTAACAAAACAGACTGAATACTTCGAATCGCCGAAGGCGGCAGCAAAAGCCATACCCGTAAAAAAACAGAGCACGATAAATGCTAAAATAATGATCCAGTTCCTTTTCTTCATCTTCTCTTCTCCTATCTAATCCACTTTATAATGTCTGATGCTTCGCTCCGGCCCTATGATCGAAACCATCGCCGGTATAAAGAGCAGGGATCCGACCATGTTAAAAAACATAAGAAAGCATAGAAGCATCCCCATCTCAGACTGAAATTTAATATCAGAAAAGATCCAGAGGAATATCCCACCAATAAGGGCCGTTGCCGTAAAAATAACCGCTTTCCCCGTGGTGGTGATGGCCGTATAGACTGCAGCCTTATAGTCTCCCTGCCACTGGTACTCCTCTGCAAGCCGGCTCAGGATGTAGAAACCATAATCAACCCCTACCCCAACCCCTAATGCGGCTACCGGCAGGGAATTGATATTCAAATCGATTCCCTTACTTAGCATAAAAAAGTCACACAATACCTGAGAAAAGGCCAGGGGAAGGATCAGAACAATCCCAGCTATAAATGATCTATAGGTCATAACGCAAAGGACATAGGTGAGCAAAAAGATAGCGGCCATACTGATCCAGTAGGAATACTCGACCGCCTCATTCATTGCGGCAAGGATGCCCAGGATGCCTCCGGCCAAGCGAAAGGTCAATTGTTGGGAGGGATGCTCTTTAATAAACTTCTTAAGACTCGAAAGGGCATCTCTAATGATTTGATTGTTGTAGTGACGGAAGAAGATGGTTACGGTTGCATTCGTGAAATCCGGGGCACTAATGAGCTGTGCCATTTCCCCGCCTTTTACTCCCGCCATATTAAACAGTAATTGCAGATGCTCTTTTGTTTTGGGCACTCTCGCCCACTTGGGATCCCCCCCATGAAGCGTGCGGAACATCGTCTGGACCGTATCAATAACTGTTACGACCCCTCCTACGTAAGGTGACATCCCACCGCTATAAAACTGCAGATCTTCTAGCAGCTTTAAGGACTCTGGTTCCAGCATCGCCTCTCTATGCTTACCCTCGGCAAGGACAATCAATTGACTGCCGCCAATAAAATCCTTATTCACCTTGTCCGAGGCAATATTGTAGGGGTGCCCATTATACAAAATGGCCTTTCCTGCGTTGGTATCGCCTACTTTCAACTTAAAGGATGCCGCCATGCCTCCCACGATGATGACGACGATCAATACAGCCGTAACGGCCCACTTCCTCCAGGAAAAAGCAAAAAAGATGAAAAAATTGCAGATCGCAAGATATACTCTTCCCCTGGCGCTTTTTAACTCCATCGGCTTTTCCATCTTCTTAGGATCCGCTTCTATTTCCCTAATACTCGCATGGTCGCCTTCAGCTTTTTGTGTGGACTCTTTTTTTCTTCCGGGTGCAGGTAAGAGAGTAACCAGAATGGGATTCAAAGTGATTACGCTGACAAAAATACTGATGATCCAGAAACTCCCAATCAGGGCCAACTTCTGCATCAGAGGTATGGTACATACGATAATGGTCAGCACCCCTAACCCATCCGTTATAATAGAGACGAGCGCCGGTTTGAACAGATGGGAGTAAGAGTGTACAATAGCCTTTTCCTTATCATTAAAAATCAAATAATCCTCATGATAGCGTTCCAAGCATTGGACAGAATGACTCACTGCCCTCGCCGAAAGGAGCATGGGGACAACCAATATCAGCGGATCAATATTATATCCCAATACACCGGCAAACCCCAAACCCCATATAGCACTTAATATCCCTGAAATAATGGGCACGGTGACCCCAATGACAGTTCTGAAATAATAAAGGAGCAGCCCGATCAAAATCAGACCGGTAAAGATAAAGTACAGGTAAAGTTGGCTGGCGTAATGGGCTATCCATGCATAAAGTATGGGATAGCCTGTGATGTAAAGGGTGTGGTTGGCATCGTCCTCTCTCGCCTTTAACTGCATCATCGTATCGTAAAATTTTCCCAGATCCACACCCTTTTCCCAGACTCCGGCGGAAATCAATAAGGATTTATTATCCGCAGAGACATATCTGCCCTGGATCCCCACATTGCTATAGACTTTATCTTTAAGGATCCTTGATTCCTCATCTGTCTCAGGGATTTTCTCTATAAAGGGTCTGGTGTGAATACTATGCGTGCCCAATCTGACCTCCTTCAACTTCGGATGAGTCAGCGAGTTAACCTGCATGGCGTTTACCCCGTCAATGGATAAAAGGTCTCTGGTAATACGATCAGCCTTTCTCAAGGTTTCGCCGTCATAAACCTCACCTTTATTCACCTCAATAATTATGTCCATCACTTTTGCAGTGCCGAACATCTTGTGGTATTGCTTATAAAGTTGGATGTGCGGATGTTTTGGCGGGTAGAGCTCAAAAAAGTCTGTGGTAATACTCACCTTGGCAACAAGCACATAGGAAAAAAATACCGTACCAATTCCAATCAATATTAAAATAGATAGCCTGTGTCTCAGGTTAAACTCGGTAATACTTTGCCAAATCGCTCTTTTTTCTTCCACTGCCACTTTGCCCCCCTATTTTTTTAGTAGTTGACACAAGGACTCTTTTTTTCGTATATTTTAAACAAAGCATATGTTTCGAGAAATTAATTGCATTAGATATATTCAGCGGTTCTTGTTTTCTTGACATTAACTGCATTTTATGGGCTTGATGGTCGTTTATAATATCTTCTGAGATATCATTGCCACGAAAGAAGTTTTCGTCTGATAATACCAACCTCTGTAACTCTCTTAGATCTATTATCAAAGAATATTGTCAATGGCCGGAACGGGAAGATAGATATATTGTGTCTGAACGAAAACTCATAGTTTTATTAAAGTCAGTCGGACGGCTGATTTCTCTTATGCCACTTTCCGTCATTTCTGACGGCTTAAATCTTTTTGCTGAATCAGATGCCCCAATATCTGTATATTCCGGGCTAAAGCAGATAAAGCAACATAGCATTTAAATCCATTCAGACCGTGATCCAGACAGCAGCGGTCCAATCCATGATTCCCTAACGCATTGATGGAAGATTCAACTGCACAATGTTTACGCCTGGATTCAATAAATTCTTCCCATATTGACACAAGGATTTTTTTTTAGTACATGTCCAAATGATTAATGGTTCCTGGTTTCTTGATATCAACTACACTTTGTGTTGAGGGGAAGTACTATGTCATCTAAGATTTCATTGCCACAAAAGAAGTTTTCGCCTGATGATGCCAAACTCTATGAATCTCTTGGATCTCTTATCAAACAATACCGTCAATGGCGGGGGGTGAGCCAGGAGACATTTGCAGAATCAATCCGAATAAGCGTCCGGGAATTACAGAATTGGGAAGCAAATCGTCGCCGAGTGCGAATTGAAAATCTTCACGACATTTCTGAATTTACAGGAATACCTATGCGGGCTTTGGTAGCTCTTAATGCAGATCAGCCAATCTGGTATTCCCTGCGAAAAAGATTTTCTATGTACTCTTTGATTGAAAAAGCACAGTTTTCCTCCCACGAATTATTCAGGCCCAGTGAAAAAGCAGAAGACCACACTCTCCTGAAGACGGTCACTATTACGACAGAAAAACAAATAGATATGATTCTTTCATGTCACAGGGATCTTTACGGTACAAAAAGGCCATTGCAAAAAAATGTAATCAAGGCGGCTGCCGGGATACTTCCTGACCATAATAACATGATATTTGACAATTGGGGCCATTATGTGTCCCATAAAGTCTGTTTACCCATAAATATAGATGTATATCAAGCACTTATAGAACAAGAAACCCTTGAAAACTATCTAACCAGCGAAATGATCAGTGACATTATAGCGCTGGGAGAAGGCGTTTTTTTCTTATATTCTACATTTTCTGCCAATGCAATCGCATCATCCCTTACGACTTTAGATGGGATACGAGCCTTTTCCAAAATAAAGCGGAAAGAAAGATACATAGTTGCCAGTCATACAGTCACAAAAGAGTCGGAGATTATACAGCGCAATTTGAAAATGAGTTTTGTAAGAGATTATGCTCATACCCACGATGAAGTTTGTCCAACAATCTATGAGACAAAATTGGATTTCCTGCACAGATCTGACGGGCCTTTTGGATGGATAGATGGGCACATAACCGTTGATGGGCACATAACCGTTGATGGGGATATAACCGTTGGGTACTATGATCGAAAACAACAAGAGGCAAACTATGAACAAAATATTGAAACCTGTCCGAACCCTTTATGCAATACGCGTCGTAAAGAGGAAAAGCCGAATATCGTTTCTAATGGAAGATACTTGGGTAAAGACGGAACCCCGACCCGCCGCTTCCTATGCAGGGAATGTGGCGAATCTTTCTGCAGCAGAACCGGGAGTATTTTTTATGGCTTGCGTTCACCACAAGAAAAGGTGCTCACCGCCTTTAAGCTTCTGTTGAAAGGAATGTCACAGCGAGGCACAGCGAAGGTCTTAGGTGTTGATCACCATACGATCCGCCACTGGATAGAAGTTGCCGCCCGGCAAAGGGAAAAAACAGATTCCATGCTGATAAACGAGCCGGATATTTCCCGGACTGATTTAGATGCATTATGGACCTTTGTTAAAACAAATTCCCTTCGCCGAAGAGCGCTTCATTGCAGAACGAAAAAATAAATCCTCCATATAACGGAATAGGGGTATGATCCTATCCTTTTTTATCTTTCTGATAAAAAAATAACATTCCGCTGAAATTGCTGGGTCTTTCTTTTACTATGTCCACCTCGATTAGCTAATAGTGGAATGCGTCCCCTCCCCACATAGGAGGCACTTCTTACCACAATTCGAGTGGGGATCGTGATTATCAGGATATTATCTCAAGGCTGCGTGGCTCAAATGAGCAGCATATCAGCGATACGCTGCCGGGCAGTATTGTCAATGCCGATCTCTGTTGCAAGATACGCGTCCATTCCGCCGTACTTCATATCGATCTCTTCCAATGATGCTTTAAGGTAATCGGCATCCGCTTTGAATATTTGAGCAAGCACCTCAGCGGGGAGCGCCAGCAAGTAATGATGAATATTTCCGGCGCCTAGCCGACTATTCTTGTGAGTGACAATAAAAGTTTCGTAATTTACTGATGCATTTGTGAGCAGATAGTCATCAATTATAATATCGCGAGGCACACACAAGGCGCTGAGGAGTATGGCCACAGCTATCCCGGTGCGGTCCTTTCCGGCAGCACAATGAATGACCATTGGAATCCGACCTTGCTCAAGATTTCTAAACAAACCGCGCAGGGGGTCTTCCATCCAACGGGGAAAAGCACGATATACAGCAATCATTGCCTCGCGCATACCGGCAACAGTCGGCTCTGCACCGGATAATCTTTGCTCGCCTGGAGCGGTATCCATATAATCGAAGGACAACGCTCGGATCTGGCCGTATAGCCATTTTGTCGGTTCTTGCTCGCGCTCATCCGCCATGCGCAGATCGCAAACTGCCTGCACGTTGAGGTGCGCAAGCCTTTTATAATCGGTATCGCTGAGATAATACAAAACACCGGAACGGAAAACATGCCCCCAGCGGATAGTGCGGCCATCGTGTGTGGGATATCCACCGATATCACGAAAATTACAACCACCTTCAAGCCTAATGACCCGCCCAGAAAGATGGGAAACGTTCTCCGTTTTAACCTTATGTCCTTTAATAAATACTTCCCTTTATAGCAATAGTCAGACAACCTTTCGGGCTGTCTCTTCCGCCAGTTTCATCAAATCTTCACGGGATTCCGCATCACCCACATTCATAACCTCGCATGCCCGGATAACTTGGTTATTGCCAAAACCGTGCCAGTCGAAAAAAAACGCATATCTTTCAAAAACATCTGCAAACCGTTTTTCTTCAGGATGCCCCTGGGTTTGTATAAAAACCATTTTTTTGCCGGGCTTAAGACGGCTGCGCTGAGGATTCGTGGCAAAATCAGGCACAAAATAGGAAAAGGTTCTATCAATAAATGCTTTGACCTGGCTTGAGACTTCACCATAGTAAATCGGTGTGGCAATAACCATAACATCTGAATCCCTGACTGCATCCAGAACTTCCGCCAGATCATCTTTCAAAACACATTTATCCAGTTTGGTCTTGCAAGTCATACACGCCTGACAACCCCGGTACTGAAGCTTGTTTAAGAAAAAGGTTTTTACTTCAGCACCCAGCTTTTCTGCGGTTTCATTGAACCGCCTGGCAATAATAGCGCTGTTTCCCTTGGGCCTTGGGCTTCCGAACAGACATACTATTTTTTTTGACATCTTTCCTCCTATATTATCCTTCCGGTATTATAACCTTCATAGATTGCATCTATGGCCTTACGGGGCGCCACACAATCTCCGGCTTGATATAGATTTCTTACTTTTCCTTTCAGACTATAATAAAGCTGATTGTCCGCTCTGCTGCCCATCACCGAAACCACAGTATCCACCTCTTCAATCTTTCTTGCAGCTTGTGTGTAAACATTAAACACCGACACAGTATTTCCGGAAATCTCTTTTACGGCTGTGCTGGGACTGAACACGACTCCCTTATTAAGAACCCTCCTGAAGTAAGAGCCCAAATCCGGACTGCTCATCAGTCCCATGCCTATAAAAAGCAAAGGAGATATAATCTCTACTTGCTTGCCCATATCGGATAAATGTTCAGCCACGCTAAGCAATTTCCAATGCGCCTCCCCACCGTCAAGTACTACCACTTTTTTCCCTATCTCAACCTTTCCAAGCAAGGCATCCCGTTCATTGATTACATTAGCCTGATCCATGCCAGGCAGCGGCGGCTTAACAGGCTGAGAACCGGTGGCAATTACTACCGCATCCGGCTGTTCCCGCTCAACCATCTCAGGGGTCGCTTCAACGCCCGTATGGACCTTTACCCCCAATATCTCCATCTGCTTGGCCAGGTATCGTGCAATACCACCGAATTCCGATCTGCCGGAAGCCTTCATGGCAATGTTGACCTGTCCTCCCAATTCTTTTTCCTTCTCGTAAAGAATAACTTCATGGCCTCTCAGACGGGCCACTCTGGCCGCCTCCATGCCGGCAGGACCGCCGCCAATCACCAATACCTTCTTCTTGGGCAAGGCCGGCTCTAAAACGCCTATTTCTCTTTCAAGGCCAACTACAGGATTTTGCAAACAAGACATGGGCTTGCCTTCAAATAATCTGCCCAGGCAACCCTGATTGCATGCGATGCAGTAACGAATCTCTTCTATTCTCCCTTCCATGGCCTTATTAGGCCATTCAGGATCGGCGACAAGACTTCTAACCATTCCCACCATATCGCCCTGCCCGTCGGCTAAAATCTTTTCCGCCTGAGTCGGATCGTTGATCCTGAATGTATTTATTACAGGCAGAGAAACTGCTTCCTTGAATTCTGCCGCATATGCGCTATGAAACCCTAAAGGAACCTGCATGCCGCAGCCTACCGCCGCCTGAATAATATAGGGTGGGTGACCGACATGAATATAATCTATCTTGCCGGTGGCTTCCAGCATCTGAGCAATCTCTTTCCAATCATTCAGTGTTAGCCCGCCCGGCACCAGATCATCAGCGGGAATCCTTATGCCTACGACAAAATCGCTCCCTACGGCTTCACGTATTGCATCGATTACTTCCATTGTCATGCGCATCCGGTTTTCAAGGCTGCCGCCATAATTATCCGTCCGCTTGTTAAAATAGGTAGACATGAATTCATTAAGCAAATAACCGTTGGTTCCATGAATTTCCACCCCGTCCAGACCGCCCTCTTTACAGTGGAAGGCCGATATCGCAAAGGCACGGATCATCTCTTTTATGTCTTCAATTTCCATCTCCTTGGGCATCTCACGCATTACGGGACAGGCAATAGCCGATGGAGCTATAACAGGCTGCCGGCTGTGGCCGCTTTCCATCTGCCTTCCGCAATGACTAAGCTGCATAACAATTTTTGTCCCATAGGGATGCACCGCCTCAGCCAGCCGTTTTAACATCGGCACAGACCTCTCTTCAAATATCTCCTGGATATTCAGCATTCCCCTGGTATTTCGCGCTACAGTCATGCCTCCGGCAATAATAAGGCCGACACCGCCCTGGGCACGTACTCTCATATATTCTACGTACCTGTCATCCAGAAGATTGTCTTTAGCAAAGGATGTGCCGTGGGGCGCAAAACATATTCTGTTTTTAACCGACATTGGGCCTAATTTAATTGGCATAAACAAATATTTA
>DYJH01000121.1 GCA_020723255.1 Desulfonema limicola
GGCAATATATGAAACAACAAAAGGGCTGTTTAATGCCAGAGTTAACACCGAGTTCTCTTTTTCGTTTGACAAAAACTCTTATCTCGATGTAAAATTTATATAAGTTATTTTCAATTCCTATAATACTTTACTGTCAAGTTGCATTATCTATGATCATTTTACCACGAAAAGAGATTTCACCCGGCAATATCAGGCTTTATAAATCCCTTGGTTCTATCATCGAAGATTACAGGCGTTGGCGGAAGCTAAGTCAGGAAAGATTGGCGGAATCAATAGGGGTTAGTGTTCGGGAATTGCAAAACTGGGAAGCAGATCGCCGCCGTGCCCGTATTGAGAACCTCCACGATCTTTCTGAGGTTACCGGGATTCCTATGCAGATATGTGTAGCCCTTAATGCAGACCAGCCCGTCTGGTATTCGCTACGGGAAAGGCAATTTGCGTACTCTTCTGCCGAGATGACACAGCTTGGGATGAACAGCTCATCGGCATACCGCTGGCAATACAACAATGAAGCTATTGAAAAGGATCTCGTAAAAAATGTCCAAATTACAGCAGATAAGCATGTTAACTTAATTCTTTCGTGCCACCACGATGTTTATGGTGCAGAAAGACCACTGGTAAGGGATGTAATCAAGAAAGCGAGCATGATCCTTCCTGATATGAATCGTATTCTCTTCGATTGCTGGGGGCATTATGTCGGTCATACCGTCTGTTTACCAATAAAAAAGGATGCGTATCAACAGGTCAGAAAGAGAAAGGTCTTTGAACATTATCTGACAACTGAAAAAATGAGCGACATTATAAGTCAGCATGAGGGAGTTTTTTTCTATTGTTCTGTATTTTGGACCGGTGCAGCTATATCATATTCGGCCATTATAAACTCTGGTCGATACTTATCTAAAATAAAACAAAAAGAAAGGTTTTTAATAGCTTGTTATTCCCCCCAAACGGTGGGCGAGGAATTCTATCTTAATCTTGGCATGACGATAATAAAAAATAAACGAGATCAGGTGCGTAAAACCGCAGAATTTGGCGCTACAATGTATGAAATAAAACTGGATGTCCTGATGGGGCCTCACGGGTCTTTTGGATGGATGAGTGAAGAGTGCGATAAGAATGTGAGAGATGAGTTCCTGATCGAAAGAACATCAAATTGCGGCCCTCTAATTGATGATGGCCCTCTAATTGATTATAAAATAAAAAATGAAATTTGTTTGAACCCAAAGTGCACTCTTTACAATAAAACAGGAAAAGGCAGTATTGTTTTTAATGGTGCATACCGGACAAAAGAAGGATCCCGTGTTCGCCGGTTTCTTTGCAAAGCTTGTAACAAGGTTTTTTGCAGCAGGACAGGGAGCATTTTTTATGATCTCCGGTCACCGGAAGAAAAGATTCTGATGGCTCTCAAGCTTTTGGTAAAAGGCATGACTCTGCGGGGTGCGGCAAAAACTTTAAGGATCAACCGCGATACGATCCGGAATTGGTTGAAAGTTGCTGCCGAACGAGCCGAAGAAATAAACGCTATGCTCATTAAGGAGCCGGACATATCCGAGGTTGAGATAGATGCATTATGGAATTTTGTAAAAAAGGGTTCCCTTCGCCAAAGAGCGAATTTTTTAAAGAGGAAACAGATAGCCAAATAAAAAACAGTTGCCTTTCAAAACAAACATATTTATGAGAAATGCTATAATTTTCTTATTGTTTATTTATCCTATTCCATAGGTAGAAGAAGGGCAAACCGGAAATAGCAATAATAAGTCCTATTATAGAAATCAGTGGTTTCGAGCAGGCGATGTTTGCGGCAATCCAGGCATAAAAACAAATAAATAAAAGGGGAACAACGGGATATCCTCTGGTGTAGTAGGATCTCGTTATATATGGTTTTTGCATGCGCAATATAATATGCGCAATGCCTGTGGCAACAGAGGATATCAGCATGACAAAAACCACATAGCTTAAAAGCTGACCAAATGTTCCTAATGAAACCATGATGCAGGCTAAAATCGCTTGGCTTAATATAGAAACATATGGAGTGCCATGCTTATAATGAAGTTTTTTCAAAGGAGACCAGAAAATCTTATCCTCCGCCATTGCATAAAAAATGCGTGTACCTCCGAGTATGGTACCATTTATACTGCCGCTTATAGCCAGAACGATAGATAAAGAAACAGCCCGGGCAATCCCGGGACTAAAAAGGTTTTCTGCTGTAAGATGTGCCACATTCACAGCGCCTTTCAGCTGCGAGAGAGGAAGGGCGTAAAGATAAACAAAGTTAATGGTTGTGTATAAAAAAGTAACGATAATTGTTCCAAATAAAAGAGACAAGGGGAGATTCCTTTCAGGATTTTTGACTTCTCCCCCGATATAGGCAGAAGCAAACCAGCCGCTGTAAGTAAAAAGCACAGCAATCATAGCTGGGCCAAAAAGCTTTGACAACGGTAAAGAGTTTGAAGATACGTTACGAAAGTTTTGCCAGTTGCCGTTTCCCAGTACCAGTCCACCCAAGACCAATGCAAAAACAAGAAGCAAGTTTCCGATGGTAAAAATATCCTGTATCGTTCCGCTTAATCGTACTCCCCGGTAGTTAACAACGGAAAGAAAAGAAATGATAATAACTGCCAGAAGCTTATCTGTCATGGGATAACTAAAAGGAAAAAAAGCTTTCGAGTAGCTTACCATTGCGATAGACAGTGCTGCAATCGATCCCGGGATTATCACCCAGAAGTTAACCCAACCCAGAAGAAAACCTGCCCATGATCCATATGCCTCTTTTAAAAATTGGTAATCTCCGCCTGAACGTGGAAACATGCCGGCCATCTCGGCATAGGTAAGCGATCCGCAGAGTGTCAGTAATCCTCCTATGACCCAGATAGCTATAAAAAAAATGGGTTGGGGCAGTTCTCCGGCCAGAAATCCGCTTGTAGTATAAATGCCTGCCCCAACAACATTGCCGATAACAAGCAAAACAGCATCAAAAAGATTTAATCTTCGTTTTAGTTGCATTGTCAGCTATTAATTTAAGCACGGGCCAATATAAATCATCCCTAAATGCTTTTCCTGTTCTTTTTCGGCCGCCTCCACAACCTCTGAAATTGTGGTTTTAACGATATATTCACTGTCGGAATATCCTGCCCTGTAAACAAGATTAACAGGAGTTGTGTCTGCAAAATATTTCCGGAAAAGAGGTTTGAGGTTTTTTAACTCTTTAAGCCCCACAAAGATGGCTACTGTGTCGCCGTTTTTCGCTGCCGCCTTGAGTAAGGGCTCGTTATCAAGTAAACCTCTTGGTACTGTGAGAATAATTGATCCTTTACGCCCGATATGTTTTCCAATCATAGCGTTTGAGGCATTAAAAGCGCTTATGCCAAGAATGTAATGAGCTTCTCTCACCAGGTCGCCGAGCCAGTGCATCCAACTCGGATAAAGAGTAGGATCACCGTATTCGAGAAAAGCAACGGTTTTTCCGGCCTTAAGCGCATCCCTGATCATCTGAATTTCTTTCTTTGTTTCATCCGTAGCATCTTTTTGTTCCTTAAAATCCGTATGCGATACGTTTTTATTTACCTGATGACTCTTGCTTTTGAAAGGATCAAAAAGCACCGGTTTATCACCGATATATTTGGCGAACCGCTTCTGGATGTCCTCCGGACAGACAAAGACATCAGCCTTGCCCATAGCAGATACTGCTTCCATAGTAATCAGACGGGTGTCGGAACAACCCACTCCGATTATATAGAAACCTGATTTTGGCTTTAACGGCATAACTTCAATTTTGCTTACGGCTTTGATCGTTCTGTCGGCAGAAAGATCAGAGGGCAAGATAAGCTTAAATTGACCGCCTTTTGTTATGGGTTGATTATCTGCCTGATCAGCAATCATAATACTCTTGCCTCTTGGTGACAAAAACACATCTCCCCACGACAGAAGGCTTCGGTATCCATCAGGTGCTGAGACAACAATGACTTGATTTAAATCATTAGTACAACCTGCCTTTTTAAGAAGTTCTGGAAGAAGCGCCCCACCATAATTCACTATACCGTGATAACCGGCTCCGTCTCCGATCATTTTTGCCATAGCCTCTGTACTGGGATAAGAAGCAAGGTCAGAAAGATTTAAGAATTGTTTCACATTACCTGTCACTGTGAACCCAGGCGAAAAAACGTTTTGAGTCTTTTTAACATCCATTTTGAGATGCAGATCAACCACTTCAATATTTGTCACGTCTTCAAGACAACGGCCTGTATAAAAATCATTGGCTATTACCAGCTTTGGATAGCCGACCTTTCGGGAAAGCACATTCAGCCTTTCCTGGTAAACCTCAGGGCCATGGCATTTGTTACAGTCGTGGTGCGGTATAATAGGAACACCGGAAAAAGCTAAAATTACTTCTTCTGGATTTCCGAAAAAGACCTCTCCCCATGAAAGGACGGTCTGTTTGCCATCCTTTGTGCGCACTATAATAGCAAGATCAATAACTTTTGTAAATTGAGTTTCTTCCTTTTGGACAAAGGCAAGTTCAAGAAGTGTCTTTAAAGAAACCCCGCGGTAATAAAATACTCCGTTATATTGATTTTCTCTGGTTACTTCATTGAGCCTTACGGTAAGGGATTCCATTTTTTGAAGGTCTTCCACCGTAAGATTTAAAGGCTGTCGAACCGAACCTGTGATACTGACCGATTGCGAGGATGGTGCCCATCCGTTAACCGCAGCAATAAAAGAGGCGATAATCAAAAAAAATAATTCAATTTAAATTGTTTCATCATGGAAATCCTCCGCTATCTGTTAATATTTTGCCGAAATGCCGATATAAAAATTTCTTCCATGCCCCGGAAATCCGGCTTCTGATTCATAATTTTTGTCAAACAGATTATTGACAGCAAGATAGGTTTCAAAATACTTTAGAAAACTTACGGATACCCTCGCATTCGCAGTAAAGTAGCCGCTGACTTTTAATTCTGCCTGAGTCGGATTTGTAGGAGTTGGAAGTTGGTTGTATATCTCGCCCATATACATCCCAACCAGGTCAATATGCGTGTTGATGGAAGGAATCATATAGCTTACCCCTAAGTCAACCTTATGTTTGGGAACATTGACGATATCGTCGGTTACACGGTCCGAACTTTTATTTTCGGCATGATTATAGGTGTAATCGGCCCGCAGAGTCAGATTTTCTCCAGGGTAAAATTCTCCGTTTAACTCAAATCCCATCATCTCAATTTTGGCATAATTTTGATAGATGCTTAAAGGATTAAGATATGGATTGGCATCCCGGCTGATAAAATCTGAAATATCATGATAAAAACCTGCAAGCTCAGCTTTTGCATACCGGCAGAATAATTGTGAGATTCCAATTGTATAATTGGTTGCCTTCTCTTATGTGAGGTTTAAATTTCCTCCCTTAGATAAATAAAGCTGATCAAGAGTAGGAAAACGTACCTTCCGGGCTGCCGATCCAAAAAATTTTGTAAATTCGCTGTAATTGTAAGTGGCTCCAATCATGGGATTATATGCATCAATTTTGTCAGGTTTTCCGGCATCTGCCTGTCCGATCAATGCGCCTGCTTTATCGGTTTTACTTACCCTCGCTTTTGTCAAATCAAACCAATCATAACTTACCCCGGCTACCACAGATAATTTATTTATTAAATTAAATTCATTTTCAAGATTGCCTGACCCTGTGTAAGAAAATTTTTCCGCAAAAGGAAGATATTCATCATCGCGATCTTTGTGGGAATCACCCCTGTAGATAAAAGAGAATCTGATTATATCCCAATCTACAGGTCTAAAATCGCCGATAAGATTCCCGCCGGCAGTAAAATCTTTGTATCTGCTGACCGAATTTCCTGGCTGTAATTATGGTCTGAATAAGAAGTATAGTCATCGATATGTTTGTGATAGAACAACTTCGCCTTTAGGATCAACTGATCAATAACTTTTTGCTGGCCGCTTATGTCTACGCCCCAATCGTCATATTTTGTAATGCGGTCAAATACTGATGAAAAGGCTGGTTTAGAGCTAAATATCTGCCCGCCTAATAGTGAAGGAGGATCTCCTTTTTCTTTCTCAATATAATGGAAATTCACATAATATTCCGAACCAGGGTTCGGATCTATGCCAAGTTTAGCCCAAAAACTATTGGTCTTATAATCATAATTATTACGGCGACTGCCATTCTCCAGGACTGCTTGTGTCGTTCCTCCTGGTTTTTTTGTAATTGTTCCTATACGAGGATTGAAATCGTCCGGCATTCTCCATCCTTCGGACTCCTGATGACCATAGTTTAGCCAGTAGTTGAAAACACCAGCTTTCATACCATGAGAAACCGATACTCTGCTGGTATTATTGTTACTTGCCTCTACAATTGCCTCAGCGGAGGGTTTTTCCGTGGGCTTTTTAGTAATAATGTTAACAATCCCCATTAAAGCATTCGGCCCATAAAGAACAGAAGCCGCACCCTTGTTAACCTCGATTCTTGCCACATTATCAACCGGGATTTCATTCAAATCAAGCTTCCCGTATTTGGTTTCATAATAAGGAACGCCATCGATCAAAACAAGAATTTTGCTTTGGTCCATACCATGAATTTGAACCGAAGGTTCATTTTTGCGTCCCGTTGAGACTCGGATTCCCGGAACAAACGCCAACGCCTCCGCAATGGTTTTGCTGTTTGTTGCTTTAATATCCTCAGCGCTTATCTCATTAGTGATAGCTACCTCTTGAGCCGCAGGAATCTTATCCGCTGTCACATATGCTTCTCCGAGAGTGAATGCCTGATACTCATCACTCTTATTTTCCGTATCATTTTGTTCACCGGCATTAACGGTTCTGGTCTCCGCAAATAATAGGGAGGAAATCAGTAATAAATAAAATATCATCCTATTGTCGTGTCATGCATCAATTGTCATCTCGACTGAAAGGAGAGATCTTGCTTTTAAGAGATTTATAAAGATTTCTCCCGTTGGTCGAAATGACAGGTTGGTACATTTCATAGTTGACGTGACACTATTTATTATTTTCATCTCTGTCACTTCCTTTCAGTCTCTTTCTCGATTTTGTTTTTGGAGTTTTATAAGTTAACAATGATTAGCGATCAAAATTACGACGTATATGGCGTGCATGTCATATGACAATTTTGTCATAATGTCAATCGTATTTTTTCCCTGCCCCTTAAAAGACCTTTTCTGTTGTTTTAATTTAACTTAAAAATTTATGCTCTTTGGATATGCTCAGAATTCAAAGCGTTGCCTTTTGAATGAATCATTGCTATACTTATATCGCTCAATATCTGTATAAATAGATGTCCTCTGTGAAAAATCTAATATCTTTTTTTATCTACTATTAAAGATTTCTACCGATAATCCACGTCTTCTTATTATTACCATTATCGATTTCATTTTTCATCGTCATGGATCAGCCCTTTTGAGGATCATATCAACTGCTAAGCCCTGTCAGGCAATACATGAAACAACAAAAGGGCTGATCCATGACGCAAAGCTCATACATAGCTCTGTCCAGCTAAGGGTTTAAAAATATTTCTTATTGTGAAATAGAAAACGGCGCTTTTGGTTACAAAAACACTGAACCCTTATTTATCACATGAAAGTTTAAGCAATCTTATTTACTCAGTAGTAAAAAATGACTCATGCCGAAAAAATCTATACCCATTTTAGACTCAGGAAGATAGAGGTATCCTAAACCTGGATCATTAGTATTAGTCCGTCCAAATGCTGAAGCATGACGTGCCTTTTCATCGATCATAATTTGAACATCATTGTCTCCAACATTATTTTTTCCGCTTTCAGCTTCACCATAATGGAGGCAATTCATAACCCAAGTCCGGAAATCTCCTGATCTTTCATATACTTCTTTATACCAGATAACGTTCGTTTCCTTATCTACATAGTTTACGTGCAAACCCCAGTTATAATAAGGATCTTTAGGCATTTGTTCTATGACCCAGACTGATCTTGGAACATAGGTCATCGTGGTCGGCGCCCAGGGTGCTCCCTTCCAGCCTGGTGTTTGATACCCGAGCTTATATGGTGATACCATTCTTTGTACAGATCCGTCCGGTGCTTCATGAAGTAACTGCTTAGCTATACTTGTAAAAGGAACAAGAATTGTTTTTTCTCCTACCAGTTTCCATGTCATAGAACTGTTTTTCCCTGCCCACAAATAATTTAAATCCTGCCAACCATCTGATCCCATATAAGGGTCAGACCTCGTTGTTCCTGATGTTTGTCGTATCCTCCGGATAGCCGGAATGTAGGCATATACTGTTAGTTCTCTATCGTCGAAGTAATCGCGAGACATTGTAGAAAGGCCCTTAACACTCATCGGTTCCCGTGGAGCTTGAATTTCTAAAGTTAATAGGTTTTCAGGATTTTTTATTTCCTGATCATGCGGTCGGCCTTGGAGGTAAAGCTGGTATTCGGGGGAAACTATATAACGCTCTTCCGATCCACTTTTGGGTATCCAACTACCTCGTGTCACACTATTTTGAGCCATTAAACGATATTTCTGAAAATTGAAATTCCAAAAAATTTTATCTGCTGCTTTGGGATCTTTGGGGTCAACATCGGGAAATGGGAAACCATAAACATTGTATTTTGGTACTTTTCCTGTGCTTTTTTCAATTAAAACGCCATGTTTGTTTACATCAAACTTTCCGGCATTCTTTTTGCCCGCTTCAAGAAAGCGATTCCAGTGACTGTAAGGAAAATCCAGTTTCCCTGTAGGAATAGTGAAGTCGCCCTTTTCAACTGCTCTAAACAGTACCGGAATAAGCAATTCCTTGTATTTTTTGCAGTTAGTCTTGTCAATCACATTGGGCAAATCCATAGCTTGCACCGGACCACCGCCTAATAGAAGAATAAGCAAAAATGAAAATATTGACAATATTAAACACCTTGACATGCTAATTTTTTTCATAACTTTTTCTCCTTTATTGTTAGGTGTTTAGCCATATAAATGCTTCAGTCGGTACCATTTAAAATCATTAAAACAAGCAGCATTTACGGCAGATTGGTTTATACTATTGACGATAGGATCATCAAAAACAGGATTTGGGCTGCTTCAGGCCTTGTATACCTTGCATAGCAATCCTCTTATCTGAAAGCCTCCTGAAAGCCTGTCACAGGCGTCAAGGTCATCGAGGACAAGCACGTTGGCATTAGACTCCCAAACCCCGCCAAGAGAAGGCTCCTTTGAAGGTTTTTCAGGATACCACCAGCCGGCCTGGACAAGGATAACGTCCGATAAAATCGTGGGATCGAATACTGCCTTTTGTTTAATCCTGCCTCTTCTGGTTTCGATATAAGCCCAGTCACCTTCATTGATTCCCAGATTTTGGGCGGTCTCCGGATGAATAGTCATTACAGGATCGGGATGTTTCTTCCGTGATCCGAGGCCCGACTGCATCCACTCTGAGTGGTAAAAGGGCATGTGGTTACCTCCGGCACACAAAATCAGCGGATATTCCTTGGCAACTTCGGGTGTGCTAACAGGACCCTCTCCAGCCTCCTCATAATAAGGAAGCGGATCACACCCCAGATCCTCCAAAACACTGCTGTATAGCTCTACCTTTCCTGAGCGGGTGGCAAAACCTACCTCCTCGTACTTCTTCCACTTAAACTCAGGCACCATGGATGGGGGAAAGATTACCATCTTGTCAATCAGCTCTCTGAAGGTAATTCCCATCGGCTTCAGCCGGTATTCGCTCACTTCCTCCAGCGTGCGCCAGGGCCAATACTCCCCCTGTCCCGTAGCATGCCCCAATTCACGGAAAAACTCATACAGATCCTTACGTTCTCCTCGCGGAGGAATAGCTCTATCGCCCCCGATTACCAAGCTGCCGAAATCAAGGTAGTTTATGCAGGTGAACCTTTCCATCCAGCTTGCGCCGGGTAAGAAGTAGTCGGCAAGCATGGCAGTGGGCTGCATAAAAAAATCGGTGACTACAAAAAGTTCCAGGTTGGGGCTTTTAAATGCTTCATAGACCTTTTGGGTCGGCCCCACCCAGGCCAACATATTAGATGCATAACAAAGCAGGGCTTTGATAGGGTATGGTTTGCCCTCGATGATGGCAGGCCAGGCCATCGAAGTAGGAGAATTAAACCGAAACGAAGAAGGAGCGGCAACGCCATAGGCCTTTTCGATCGGCCCGGAAGTAATTTCATGACTACGTATAGATAACAGTCTGTTGATATTCTTGACATCATAACCAAGCTGTTTTTTCCTTTGCTCCGGCGGCAGTTTGTCAAAAAGAGCCAGCTCTGATTCGGTGACGAAGACGCCACCGTTTTGCATTTTCTCACCCGGCCGCAAGATAGGCTCACCACCCGGGACGTCGATGTTGCCTGTTATCGCCCGCAAGCAGACCCTTGTATGTTCCAATACGGTGCCGTTACGGCCTATCTGGTCAGTAGCAACGCCGTAGCATATACAAGCTGGCCTGGCTGTGGCAAACATCCTGGCCGCCTGAATAATTTTTTCAGGACTGACCCTGGTTATCTGAGCAACCTTTTCCACCGGATACTCCTGGACGCGCTCCTTGAGCTTCTCGAAACCAATCGTCCACTTTTTCACGAACTCCTTGTCGTATAATCCTTCGTTTATTACGACATTTAACATACCAAGAGCCAATGCGCCGTCGGTGGCCGGCCTCAATTGCAGCCATAAATCAGCGCGCTCGGCGGCTTTACTGCACCTTGGGTCAATCACAATGAGCTTCATTGCTCGCTTCTGCTTGGATTTAATAATTTCAACCCACCATCTCTGCCACGACACCGGAGGGTTTGAACCCCAGAGTATGGCACAATTTGTATTTTCAAGATCCGATGCATACCCCCACACCGGGTCACCGACCAAGGCAAAACTCATCGCGTTCTGGTTCATAGCACAGACCGACCCGCTGCCAATCAGATTAGGGCTACCGAACAGATTGCGGAAACGGTGATGTAGCCAATGATCATTGCCTCGGGTGGTGCCTTCATTCATGAGCAGAGCCTCTGCCCCATACCTCTCCCTTATCTTTATTAGTTTTTGGCCGATTTCGCCCATAGCATCATCCCAGGTTACCCTCTGCCACCTACCTTCGCCTCGCTCTCCAACCCTTTTCAGGGGGTACATGAGTTGATCAGGGTGGTTAAGCCATTCTATAGCCATACGCTGTCTTTCACATTGGTAACCCTTGCTCAGCGGATGTTCGCGGTTTCCCTCAGTCTTTACGATGGTATCCCCCTTGACATGAACCAAGATGCCGCATTGTTTCTCGCAATGTCCACAGATGCATTTCTTAATTTCTACCAGTTCACTCATCACTTTCTCCTTTTCTTTGAAAAAGTTTCCACTGTTCGTTAAGGATTGACAATTGAGTTCTCCTTATGCATAATATTTATTAAAATATTTCAATTTACTTTCATAACTTTATTAAACTATCTCAGCTTTATGACTCTTTTACTACGCCAAAATATGTCGTCAGGCGACCTCTGCCTCTGCACTTCCTTTGGACATCTCATCAAAGAATATCGGCAACTGCATAAGGTAAGCCAGGAGAAGTTTGCAGAATCGATTAAAATCAGTGTTCGAGAATTGCAAAGGTGGGAGATGGATCTCTGTTGCCCCCGTATCGAAAACCTTCACGATCTGTCTGAATTTACTGGAATTCCGATGCAGGTATGTATCTCTCTTAATACAGGCCAGCCCGTCTGGTATTCGCTGCGAGAAAATCGATTTACTTACTCAATGTCAGAACTAGCACAGTTTACAAAGTTTCCCAGCAATAAATTATTTCATTTATATTTACAATGTGATGAAGGAGTTATGATAAGCCGGCAAATTACAACTGACAAGCACATTAGCCTGATTAATTCACGTCATCACGATAGATATAATATAAGAAACCCTTTGGGGAAAAATGTGATCAAGGCAGCGAGTACGATAGCTCCGGATCTCAATTGTATTATTTTTGACTCTTGGGGCCATTATATGGGTCACCAAATCTGTTTGCCTATTAAAACGGATGACTACCGGCAAATTAAAAAGCAAAAGTCTTTGGAAAGCAACCTGACAATTGAAAAAATAAATGACGTTAAGGAACTGAATGAAGGGGTTTTTTTCTTTTATTCTCTATGTATTAACGAATCGAGTGTAGCCTATTCGATCATTAGAAATACTTTGCGCTACTTTGCTGAAATAAAACAAAAAGAAAAATACCTGCTCGCCGCTAATTTAGCCACATACCATGAGCAACTAATTTTTAGTAATTTAGGCATAAAAAGCGTACAGAATACAAAGGGTAATAAACCCAATCATATAGAAACCACAATCCACGAAATAGAATTGAATATGCTGATGAAATTAGTAGAGTCTTCCGGAATATTGAAATATACAGGTGTATCTGATAATAACCCTCTAACTGTTGATAACCCTCTAACTGTTGATAACCCTCTAACTGTTGATAACCCTGATGCTGACCAAGAAAATTTAGAAATAAGAAAAACAAATAAACTAAAAACAGAATTCTGCCAGAATCCAAAATGCACTCTGTATAGTAAAGCGGGAAAAGGTAATATAGTTTTCAACGGAACATACCGGACAAAAGAAGGAATTCTTATTCGCCGATTTCTATGCAACGAATGCCATAAATCATTTTGTAGCAGAGCGAAAACGATCTTTTATGGCATACGGACTTCAGAAAAAAAACTCCTTACAGCCATAAAACTTTTAGCCGAAGGAATGCCATTATGCAGTGTGGCAAAACATGTAGGGGTAAAGCTCGACACGGTTCGACATTGGCTGAAGTGTGTTGCCAAACAAAGTGGGGAAATAGATGCTATACTATTAAAGGAACTAAAGATTTCTCAAGATAAATTAGATACTTTGTGGTCTTTTGTCAAAAGTAATTCCCTTCGTCAAAGGGCAATTCTTTGGAGGCACCAATGGCCATGTACTCCTATTTCATCTATCAAACACCAATAAAGAAATATTAAAATTGTAAAAGATATTAACCATTCTTAATGGATTTAAAAAAAGTATAGTAATTGATATATGATAGTTATCCGATTCAATTATGACATTAATGTCATAGCGTCAATTTTTTTTGTCTCCTCATTAAAAGACCTTTTCTGCTGTTTTAATATCTTCAGATAGAACTATATTTGGCAATGCAAGGGACATAGGATACCATTCTCAAAAGA